>JBJOER010000025.1:0-22987 GCA_046049215.1 Bacteroidota bacterium
GTTTCCTGAAACTTCTCAATACCCGTCATGATGTCCTTGTCAAAAAAACCGGGCTTATACGGTCTAAGTTCAAGACGGTCCTTGTGCTGGGCATTGGCCATGGAGGCAAACAAAGAAATCGAAAGGATGATTGCGGCAGGAGTTAATTGTTTCATGAACCGGGCTGGATTATTGTTATTATTTGATCAGGGATGAGAACGACCATGAGCGGATGAAATCCAAAGAACGTTGCATGTCATCGTGCAGGAAGCGGTCGTGTTCAATCACAGGGACTGATTTTCTGAATTCCTCCACAAGGGTTGAAAGGGCAGCAGATGAGGTGAGAGGCTCGCGGAAGTGTAAAGCTTGTGATGCATTCAAAAGTTCGATGGCAAGCACCCGTTGCGTATTCTCGACCACTCTGTAAAGCTTGGTAGCGGCATTCGCTCCCATGCTGACATGGTCTTCCTGCCCATTCGAAGAAACGATGGAGTCGACCGATGCGGGTGTACAGAGTTGCTTACTCTGGCTCACGATGGACGCTGCGGTATATTGAGGAATCATCAATCCCGAATCAAGGCCGGGATTGGCGACAAGGAACGGCGGCAAGCCGCGCTGTCCGCTGATCAGCTGGTATGTACGGCGCTCACTGATGCTGCCCAGCTCCGCCAAAGCAATGGCGAGAAAATCAAGAGCAAGTGCGAGGGGCTGCCCGTGGAAATTTCCCGCGGACACCACAAGATCCTCGTGAGGAAAAACCGTAGGATTGTCTGTAACGGCATGCACTTCCGTCATCAGCACCTTCAAAACATAGGCGAAAGCGTCTTTGCTTGCTCCGTGAACCTGAGGGATGCAACGAAAGGCATAAGGATCCTGGACATGCTGCTTAGGACCATTTGCGATAGCACTTCCGGCAAGCAGTCCGCGAAAACGCCGCGCTGTTTCAATCTGACCAGGATGAGGACGAACCTCCTGGATGCGTGGATGGAAAGGCTCTGTTCTGCCATCGAAACCATCCAGTGATATCGCCCCGATCACATCGGCGGCATCGACAATTCGTTGAGCCTGAATAAGACAATAGACACCATAGGCACTCATGAACTGTGTGCCGTTCAACAAAGCCAACCCTTCTTTCGAACGTAAACCGACAGGTTTAAGACCGCATTCACCGAATGCCTGCGAGGCCTGCATACGATTGCCTTTGTAAACCACTTCACCCGTGCCGATCAAAGGCAGGCAGAGATGAGCCAAAGGGGCAAGGTCGCCGGAGGCACCCAAGGACCCTTGCTGGTAAACCACAGGGAGAATATCCCGGTTGAGCATCTCGATAAGAAGCCGCACGGTCTCCACCTGAACTCCACTGTGACCATACCCAAGACCCTGCGCCTTTAAAAAAAGCATCAAACGCACAATTTCAGAAGGAACCTCCTCGCCCATGCCACAGGCATGAGACAACATCAGGTTCACCTGAAGTTGCTCCAGATCACTGGTGGGTATACTGGTATTGCACAAGGAGCCGAAGCCTGTATTGATGCCGTAAAATATCCCGCCTTCCTCATTCAGTTTCTGATCAAGGTAATCACGGCAGGCAAGTATATTGGCAGCAACATCGTCACCCAGAACAACTTCAACACTTCCTTTACTGATCAGCTCCAGCAATTCGAGATCGACCGGACCGCTGCACAACTGGTATTTGGTTCTTTGCATTGTCATTTATTGAGTTTCGAGATCAGCGATTCCCAATCAAACGCGGACTGGGAACCATCTGACATGTCTTTTAACTGGAACGAGCCGCCATTGCGTTCATCTTCTCCATAAAGCAAGACGAAGGGTATCTTCCTGGCATCGGCATAAGCCAGTTGCTTCTTCATTTTAACAGGATCGGGATATAGTTCGGTGCGAATACCTGCATTACGAAGCCGACCTGAGAGCGCCAAAAGTTCAGCGCCGTATTCGTCTCCAAAATTAACGAGAAGCACCTGAGTGGAAACCGCCCATTCCGAGGGAAAAAGACCTGCTTCCTCCATCACATCTTTGATCCGATCGGCACCAAAAGAAATACCCACTCCGGACAATCCAGATTGACCAAACACACCGGTAAGGTCATCGTACCTTCCTCCACCGCAAATGCTGGAAGTAAACGAAATACGGGGATCATCGGCCTTGACTTCGAAAATCGCACCTGTGTAATAATTCAATCCTCGGGCAAGGGTCAATTCCAATTCAACATGTAGACTGTTGAATGATAGCGTATCCGCATATCCGAAAAACAACTTCGCCTCCTCCATGCCTTTCTTTCCGATGAGGGAATCCGCAAGCAATCCGTCAAGCAAAGCCAGCTTACCGGCCCTGTCACCTGAAAATGTCAACAAGGGCTCCAACCGGCTTAAAGCATCCGGGGAAAATCCACGTTGCACCAATTCTTCCTTCACCTTTTCAACACCGATCTTATCGAGCTTATCAAGCGCGACGGTAAGCTCAATCATCTGATCCGGCGCTCCGATCATTTCTGCAATACCCGCTAGAATCTTCCGGTTGTTATACTGAACCTTCACGCGAAATCCGAGGTCCATGAACACCTTGTCAATGAGCTGCACCATCTCCACCTCACAGAGCAATGAACCGGAACCGATCACATCAGCATCGCATTGATAGAACTCCCTGTATCTCCCTTTCTGAGGCCTATCGGCCCTCCATACCGGCTGAATCTGGTAACGGCGAAATGGAAATGCGATGGCATGCTGATTCATGACCACATACCGGGCAAAAGGAACGGTCAGGTCGTAACGCAAGGCCTTTTCAGAAACGGAAACCGCGAATTTCCTGCTGTCTCTGGCCGACCATGCCTGTTCATCCGCCTTCTCCAGAAAATCGCCCGAATCCAGGATTTTGAAAATCAGCTTATCGCCTTCTTCGCCATACTTGCCCATCAGCGTCGACAGGTTCTCCATGGAAGGAGTCTCCAGCGGAAGGTAGCCGCAGTGCTCGAAAGCTGAACGAATAACTCCGAAGAGGTGATTACGCTTCAGCATTTCACCCGGGGAAAAGTCCCGGGTCCCCTTGGGGATTGATGGCTTCATCGATCAGGAGGTGGTCAGTTTCTTATAGCGGAACCGTTTCGGCTGTTGGTTACCCAATCTCTTCTTTTTGGCTTCTTCATACTCACTGTAACCTCCTTCAAAAAACACAACCTGAGAATCCCCTTCGAACGCCAGAATATGAGTACATACCCGATCAAGGAACCAGCGGTCGTGCGAAATGATCACCGCACATCCGGCAAAATTCTCCAGGGCCTCCTCCAGCGCGCGGAGCGTGTTCACATCGATATCGTTGGTCGGTTCGTCAAGCAACAGGACGTTGGCTCCGGTTTTCAGGGTCATGGCAAGATGCACCCTGTTGCGCTCTCCACCGGAGAGCACGCCCACCTTTTTCCCCTGATCCGCGCCGCTGAAATTGAACTTGGAGATGTAGCTGCGGGCATTCACGCTGCGGTTACCAACCATGATATTGTCGGAGCCGCCGGAAATCACTTCGAAAACGGTCTTATCGGGAATCAGGTCTTTGTGGCTTTGATCGACATAACCGACCTGCACCGTTTCTCCCACCTTGAACGAACCTGAATCGGGCTTCTCCAAGCCCATGATCATTCTGAAAAGGGTGGTTTTACCCACGCCGTTCGGACCGATGATTCCAACGATACCCGCCTGCGGCAAAGCAAAGCTGAGGTCCTCGATCAGCAAACGATCACCATATCCTTTGGTCACATGCTCGGTCTCGATCACCTGTGCACCGAGACGCGGGCCTGGTGGAATGAAAAGTTCCAATCGATCTTCCTTCTCCCGGGTTTCTTCGTTCAGCATCTTGTCGTAAGCGGAAAGGCGTGCCTTGGATTTGGCATGACGCGCCTTGGGCGACATGCGCACCCACTCAAGTTCACGCTCCAGGGTTTTCCTGCGTTTGCTCTCCGACTTTTCCTCCTGCTCCAAACGCTTCCCCTTCTGCTCGAGCCAGCTGCTGTAGTTACCTTGCCAGGGAATCCCCTCTCCCCTATCGAGTTCAAGGATCCAACCGGCGACATTATCGAGGAAATAGCGGTCGTGGGTAACGGCGATGACTGTACCCTTGTACTGCTGAAGATGGTGCTCAAGCCATTCCACGCTTTCCGCATCGAGGTGGTTGGTCGGCTCGTCCAGTAACAGGATCTCAGGTTCCTGGAGCAGAAGACGACAAAGCGCGAGCCGACGACGTTCACCACCGGAGAGAATACTTACCGGCGTCTCGGGGTCCGGGCAGCGAAGCGCATCCATGGCTACCTCGACTTTGTTATCGAGTTCCCACGCTCCCGCCGCATCGATCTGATCCATCAATTCAGCCTGACGCTCGATCAAATTGTTCATTGCATCATCGTCGAGGGGCTCGCCGAGCTTATTGTTCACATCCTCGTATTCCTTGAGCAGATCGACGATGGGCTGAACGCCTTCCATGACGATTTCACGAGCGGTCTTGTTCTCATCCAGCTCGGGCTCCTGCGACAAATATCCCACGCGATACCCCGGTGAAAAGACCACTTCTCCCTGGAACGACTTCTCCAGACCTGCTATGATCTTCAACAAAGTCGATTTTCCGGAACCGTTCAAACCCAGGATTCCGATTTTAGCTCCATAAAAAAAGCTTAGATAGATGTTTTTGAGTACTTGCTTCTGGGGAGGGTAAGTCTTGCTCACTCCCACCATTGAAAAAATTATTTTACGGTCGTCAGACATGGTTCGATTGCTTGTTTCGTGTAACTTTAATACCTGTTTTCGTAGAACTGTTTACGGGAGGCAAATGTACCCGTTTTACAGAGAACCATGAAGAAACTATACCTCCAAAATCAGATGCGCATCCTCTTTCTTTTCGTCTGCTTTGTCCTGATCAATTTGCAGGCCTCAGCACAACCCACCACCCTGAGCCTGGCATTGAAGCAGTTGGCTATGGATGAATCAAAGGGATCGAAGCCTGTGTCCATTCTGATCCGAGGAGAAGCACATTCGGTCCGTGAAGCTGTAACCGCGGCTGGAGGAATCATCAAGTTCGAGGCGGGCAACATCCTGTCTGCGACTGTACCGGCAGGTTCGCTGAACAACCTTTCGAAAAACCCTGCAATTCTCCGGATGGAAGAGGGCCGTCTGAAGCTTCGCGAACTCAACGCCCGCATGCTGGTCAATAACCGGATCGATCTTGTCCATCAGGGGGTTTCACCACTCATCTCTGGCTACGACGGTAGCGGCGTGATCGTGGGGATCATCGACACCGGCATCGACTTCACCCATCCCGATTTCAAGGACAGCCTGGGTAGCAGCAGGATCCTCTGGATCTGGGATCACATCCTCCCGAATGCGGGAAACACACCGGCACTTTACAACTATGGCCAGGAGTTTTCCAAAACCGACATTGAAAACGGACTTGCAACCGCCCATGTCGACCAAACAGCACACGGCACCCACGTTGCCGGTATTGCTACAGCCAGTGGAGATACCATGCCTGAATTCAAGGGTGCGGCTCCAAAATCGGACATAATTGCCGTATCGCTCGACTTCAACCTCAACGACGACGAATGGTTGAGTTCAATCGCAGATGCGGTGGCCTACATCTTCAATAAAGCCGACTCACTCGGACAGCCTTGCGTCATCAACATCAGCGCAGGAACCTATTTCGGATCCCACGACGGACTCGACCTCTCCGCCCAGGCCATCGACAACCTGATTGCCGCCCAAAACGGCAGGATGGTCGTTGCCGCTGCCGGGAACGCCGGAAACTACGCCCTTCATTTCCGTCATGCAATCAATAACGATACTGCCCTCACCTGGTTCACTCCATCGGGTTCGAATCCCATTTACATCGAGGCCTGGTCGGACACGGCCGATATCGCCCAACTCGAATTTTCTATAGCGGCAGACCAGCTATCGACCCAACCACTCACCATCGGCTCTTTGCCCTATAGGGACATTCAGTACCATCTGGGCATTCTCCGAACCGACACCCTCTATAGTGTATCAGGGAACCGGATCGCCACCGTTTTGTCCTATGCCCAATTGGTCGGAGGCAGAATCGGGCTTATTTATCAAATCCAACCGGACTCAACCAACTGCATTTTCCGTCTTACCAGTAAAGGCAACGGTTTATTTGACGGATGGAGCTTCGAAAGCACTGTACTCACACCTCCACCCTCTTCGATTTTCCCGATGAGTGCATATCACCGTGCACCTGATCTTGAACAGAACATCTGCAGCTCTTTTCAGTGCAGCGACAAAGTGATCTGCGTCGGCCAATATGTGAACCGCAACAACTACATCGATTACAACGGAACAACTCAAACATTCCCCACCATCGAAGGTGCGCTTGCGGTCTCTTCCAGCCGGGGACCGACCCGCGACGGTCGCACCAAACCCGACATCACCGCTACAGGGGAGATCACCCTTTCGGCCCTCAAACTTTCCATGGCGCCCTGGTTTATCGCCAATCAGCCCTTCAAACTTGCCCAGGGAGGCATGCACATTCGTAACGGAGGAACCTCCTCCGCTGCACCCGCAGTAGCGGGGGCTATCGCCTTGTATCTGCAGCAAAACCCAAATGCAACCTGGACGGATATCCGGAACCGTGTGCTGCTTTGCTCCAGGAACGATCAATTCACGGGCGCGAACCTTCCCAATAATTTGTGGGGACATGGGAAGCTGGATGCTTTTTCGCTTTCTACCGGTTGTCTGCCTCTTTCATTGCCTGAGAACAGTCCGGCTGCATTGACCATCTACCCCAACCCCACGACATCATTGGTGAAATGCTCTTTCCCTGAAGAAATAACCGACAATGCAGAATGCAGGGTATTTGATTCGTTCGGAAGACTGATTTTTCAATTTACAATCAGTCCTTCAAGCGAATTCACAATTGATACGGGCACATGGCCTGCAGGGGTTTACCGCCTTCTGGTACTTGAAGAAAGAAAAGACATCCGGTCAGGCACCCTGATGGTCGTCCGCTAAAACGGGCTTTCGGGTCAACCGCCTACTTTTGCCGGGTGATTCAAGTCTTCGGCCGGTACCTTTCCCTTGTCAAGTTCGCACATACCGTTTTCGCTTTGCCATTTGCGGCCATAGGTTTTGGATATGCCATTCACTTCGGCTACCAGGGCTTCACAATTCCACTCTCCATAAAGGTATTGCTGTGTATGGTCTTCGCCCGTTCTGCAGCCATGGCCTTCAACCGTTGGGCGGACCGTAAAATTGATGCTGCCAACCCCCGAACCGTCATCCGGGAAATCCCATCAGGAATCATCAAGCCCGGGTCCGCATTGGGTTTCACCATCGCCAACTGCCTGGCATTCATCACGACGACATGGTTCATCAACTCCCTTTGTTTTGCACTTTCATTTGTGGCACTTGGGGTGATTCTCGGCTATTCCTTTACCAAACGTTTCACTGCCTTGTGTCATTTTGTATTGGGATTGGGTCTTTCTCTGGCTCCTATCGGGGCCTGGATAGCAGTCACCGGCAAATTCGACATTTTCCCGTTGCTGATGTCCGCAGCAGTTTTTTGTTGGGTGAGTGGATTCGACATCATTTACGCTCTTCAAGACCGTTCGTTCGACGCCCAACAAGGACTTCATTCCATCCCGGTCGCAGTCGGCCCTGAAAAAGCCTTGTTTATCTCCAGAAACCTGCATGTTGCCAGTGCCTTGTTTTTACTTTCAGCCGGTTTTCATGCGGATGCCGAATGGACTTATTGGACGGGATGGTCGATTTTTTCCGGGTTGCTGATTTACCAGCACCGGCTCGTAAAGCCACATGATTTGAGCAAAATCGACCTGGCGTTTTTCACCACCAACGGTATTGCGGGTACGGTATTCGCTTTATTCGTCCTTGCCGACCTGTTCTTGTAGGCATACCACAGGCCAGCCGCCTGTCAAACACCATTAACCGGGCGGTTTCTTACTTTTGTACAAGAGCGAAGCCCAAGCAAGATGGAAGTAAATCTCAATCCGGCCGGAGAAGACGTGCAAAAGTTATCTTTCGACGAATTCAAAACCGCCGTTCTTCAGGATTACCGTATCGCCAATGAAAGCCGGCAGGCCTCTCTGCTGGGCCGGAAAGAGGTGCTGACCGGAAAGGCCAAATTCGGCATTTTCGGTGACGGAAAGGAATTGGCACAATTGGCCATGGCCAAGGTGTTTCTGAACGGTGATTTCCGTTCGGGTTACTATCGGGATCAGACCTTCATGTTTGCTGCCGGATTATTGAATATCCAGGAATTTTTCGCACAGCTTTACGCCACTCCCAACGAAGTCGACGAGCCTTCCTCGGCTGGTAGGTGCATGAACGGCCACTTCGCCACCCGTTTATTGAATCAGGACGGAACCTGGAAGAATCTAACCCAATGCAAGAACTCCTCCGCTGATATTTCCCCGACCGCCGGACAAATGCCCCGACTTCTCGGACTCGCTTTGGCCTCCAAGCTTTACAGAAGCAATCCTGAACTGTCAGCCAGGATGAGTGGATTTACTGCCGAGGGCGGTGAAGTCGCCTTTGGCACAATCGGTGACGCATCTACCTCCGAGGGCCTCTTTTTCGAGACCATCAATGCGGCCGGCGTGATGCAAGTGCCCATGGCCATCAGTGTATGGGATGACGGTTATGGCATTTCCGTACCTGCAAAATACCAAACCACCAAACAAAGCATTTCTGAAATCCTGAGCGGGTTTGAGGAAACCGAAGACCAACCCGGCTTTATCATCCTCCGGGCCAAGGCATGGGACTACCCGGCCTTGATTGACATGTATGAAGAAGGGATACGACTGTGCAGAAATCAGCATGTTCCGGTACTTTTCCACGTGACGGAGGTCACACAACCCCAGGGCCACTCCACCTCCGGCTCACACGAACGGTATAAAAGTGCCGAACGGTTGGCTTGGGAAGAAAATTTCGACTGCATCCGGAAATTCAAAGAGTGGATCTTAGACTCCTCGTTGGCCTCTGAAGAAGAGCTCAACCAGATTGAAGCAGAAGCCCGGAACACCGTACAACTGGCACGTAAATCGGCATGGGAAAGGCATACCGGGCCTATCAAAAATGAGGCTATCGAAGCCTACCGTTTGCTGGAAGACCTGGCACACCACAGTTCCAACAGGCCTTTCATCGAAATCCAGGTACATAAACTAAAAGAGCTCAATGAGCCTGAGCGCAAAGACATCATCAGCGCTGTAAAAAAGGCACTTCGCCAAGTTCGACATGAGGCCTCTCCGGCAAAAAAGGCACTCATCGAATGGCTGAAATCGTATGAGGACTCCAACAAGGAACGATACGATTCACACCTGCATAGCCATAGCCCATGGAGCGCTGACAAAATACAACCACATCCTCCGACCTATGACAGTTCCTCCGCGCCGGTAGATGGACGTGAGGTCCTTCAAGCCAATTGGGACGTTCAGCTCGGTCAGAGGCCGGAACTGGTGATTTTCGGTGAAGATGTTGGATTCATCGGAGGTGTCAACCAGACCTACGCCGGACTTCAAACCAAGCATGGCGAAAACAGGGTCTTCGACACCGGTATTCGGGAAGCCACCATCATTGGACAGGGCATCGGCCTGGCACTTCGGGGATTGCGTCCGGTCGCCGAAATCCAGTATCTCGACTATTTGGCTTATGCCATCCAGGTGCTCACCGACGACCTTGCCTGTTTGCAATACCGCACCAAAGGGGGACAAAAAGCGCCACTGATCATTTCGACAAGAGGACACCGCCTGGAAGGGGTATGGCACAGCGGCTCGCCTATGCAATTCATACTTGGAGCATTAAGAGGAGTGCATGTTTTGGTACCCAGAAACATGACGCAGGCGGCGGGTTTCTACAACACACTTCTCGAAAGTGACGAACCGGCTCTAGTGATAGAACCCCTGAACGGGTACAGGATCAAAGAGCACATGCCGACCAACCTTGGACAATTCAGGTTGGAGATCGGAAAAGTGGAAGTTTTGCAGGAAGGAAATGACGTGACCATCGTTACCTACGGATCCTGCATTCGCATTGCACAAGAAGCTATCCTCAGTCTCAACGAAGCAGGAATACAGGTTGAACTGATCGATGTACAAAGCCTTCTGCCTTTCGACAAAGGGCAAGATATTGTTCGATCTTTGGCCAAGACCGGCAGAGTCCTTTTCTTAGACGAAGACGTACCCGGAGGAGCAACAGCCTACATGCTTCAACAAGTGATTGAAAAACAAGGTGGCTTCCGTTACCTTGACCAGGAACCTGTAACTCTATCGGCAAAGGATCACCGACCTGCCTACGGATCGGACGGAGATTATTTCTCCAAGCCCTCTGCCGAAGATGTCTATGATGTGGTCTACTCGATGATGTCGTTGAGCGACCCTGTATCCTTCCCTCACCTTTACCACTGAGTCGTCTAAATCGATGGCATTCGAAAAAATCACCGAATCGGAATCGAGCCACCGCGACCTCGACCAGATGCCGGTCGAGACTTTGCTTCGCGGAATAAACAAAGAAGATCAATCCGTCGCCCTTGCCGTCGAAAAGCAGATTCACCAAATCACCGTTTTGGTTGAAGCGATTTTTGAAAGGATGCAACAGGGTGGACGCTTGTTTTACATCGGTGCCGGAACTAGTGGACGGCTCGGTATTCTTGATGCCTCTGAATGTCCTCCGACCTACGGCGTACCACATGGACTTGTCATCGGACTCATAGCCGGCGGAGACGGTGCCATACGCAAAGCGGTTGAGTTTGCAGAGGACGATTCCGAGCAGGGCTGGCTAGACCTTCAGTCACACCAGATCAATTCGCTTGACAGTGTCATCGGAATAGCCGCATCCGGAACCACGCCCTACGTCACCGGAGCGCTCGAGAAGTGCAACAAAGCCGGTGTTTTGACAGGTTGTATCACATGCAATCCCGGAAGTCCGGTCGCATTAACAGCATACTATCCCATTGTCGTGGTGACCGGTCCAGAATTCGTGACCGGAAGTACCCGGATGAAAGCAGGTACAGCTCAAAAGCTTGTATTGAACATGATATCGACCGCTTTGATGATCCGAATGGGCCGTGTCAAAGGAAATAGAATGGTCGACATGCAACTGAGCAACCTCAAACTCATCGACCGGGGAACCCGGATGGTGATGGAAGCCACCGGACTCGACCCGGCCGATGCTGAGTTACTTCTCAAAAAGCATGGTAGCGTCAGAAATGCGGTAGCGGCTTTTCAAAGTCAGTAGACCTGCTTCGCCATATTTAAGATAAAAAAGCCAGTGACTCACTTGCGAACATTCCCTTGACCGTATTATCTTTAATACGAGAATAGGTCATGCAGGAAATCGAGCCGCATTATGCCTGGAGGCATTTGTATGTTTCGTCGGAAGACGAATGGTCTCCATTTTATGGTAGGGAATACAGTGAATTCGAATATTCCAACACCGTGTACAACTATTACATCCATCCCCAATGGGATGCTTTTGGATCTCCCACGTTATACCTCAAGACATTATTCACAGATTACGACTCGGGATTCTGTATTCTGGAATTCATTGGTGAATGGAACGACGCGATCCACAACGACATCATGCATTTGAAACGGGAGGTAGCCGACCTGCTTATCAGCAGAGGCATCAACAAATTCATCCTCATCGGTGAAAACGTCCTGAACTTCCACGGATCCGATGACTGTTACTACCAGGAATGGTTTGAAGATATCGAAGAAGGCTGGGTGATCGCCTTGAATTTCCGCGAGCATGTGCGGCAGGAACTAAGCAAATACAACATCGATTATTATTTCGTTTACGGTGGTGAACTTGACGAATTGAGGTGGCGAAGCTTTCTTCCTCAGCAATTGCACGACAAAGTCGAACAGGTCATCACACACCGCCTCGCCTGAATTCCGCAGAATTTCATCGGCATTTTGTTAATTTTAGTGCCATGATCCGCTTTCTGCCACTGAGCCTTTTCGCTGCGATTCTGATAGCACTGATTTTTCACCAGGAGAGCATTTCAAAAAAATCCATCCGGCTTGAAGGGAAGGCATCTTACTACGGCAAGTCTTTTGAAGGCAGAAAAACTGCAAATGGAGAGATCTTCCACAACCACGACTTTACTGCAGCGCACCGCACACTTGCCTTCGGCACCTACATCAGAGTCTACAATCAAAAGAACCACCTCAGCATCACTGTCAGGGTGAATGACCGTGGGCCTTATGTCAATTCACGCATCATCGACCTATCGGAAGCGGCGGCACGAAGAATTGGAAGTTATAGTAAAGGTCTGGCCTCTGTCAGACTCGAGGTGATGAATTTGATCACACGAAGCAAGACGATTGACAGTCTGTTTTCGTGTGAAGACATCATGGACTGCCTGGGTAATCCCGAGGCGCTTCACGGTTATTCCATCGCACTTTGGAAAACGAAGGACCTATTGCACATGATCTACCTGGCCAATGAATTGTATCTCCAGGAACCGGTGGATAAAGTTATAATTGCAGGAGCAGGCATAGGAGACTTACGCACTTTTTATCTTGTGCTGACCGGATTCAGGAGCAGATCTGACGCACTAAAAGCCATCGACCAGTTTGAGCGTAAAGGATTCATGAAAGTCAATTTTTTTCCGGCCAACGAATAAGTCCTCGATCAACTTCTTCCAGAAATTTCTGAAGTGCCTGCCGATCGGCCGGAAAAGTCAATTGAAGCGACTTCAATTCATCCAAGCCTACCCAGCAAAAGTCAAATTCGCCATTCGATTCCGGATGAATTAAGGGCGTTCTGAACCTGTTCTCCAAGTGAGAATCCGCTTCGACAATATAGTAGACACCCAACACCTGATGATTCCTGTTAAATGCGGAACGGGCGAAGAAATCTGTGGTGTGAAATTGCAGTCCACTTTCCATTTCAAAACTGAGTTCTTCCATCAATTCCCTGCGTAAGGTATCCGCAGGACCTTCACCGAACTGCAGCCCTCCACCCGGCAACTTCACCATCGGCATATCGAAATGGTGCTCATGCGCAATCAAAATCTCTCTTCGGCTACTGATCAGAAAACCGTATACACGGATAATCAATATCCCTTCATCAGGCTTTTCGACTTGCATTCTTCAAAAATACGCTTTGTGGATTCATCTAATCAAAAACACCGCTGATCCAATTCAATCCGCAACTGAAAGGATTCAGTGATCTTGAAAATCCAGCTTTCAAAGGTTACTATGGTATCGCACAAGATCGTAGTGCCACAATTCATGTGTAAGATATAAACGCTATTATAATACTGTATTTCAAGTGTTTGCAAAATTAAAGCGTGCGATTCCCCAGCGATCGAATGTAAGATTGAAAAGGATTTAGACCAGTATGAACATACTTACGGATGTAACATTGCATTAAACAAATAAACAACAACACGATGAACAAGTATTTTTTATTGCTGGCCTCGGCTGCTCTGATTGTCACGGCGTGTCAAAAGGAGACACCTGAAACTGTTTTTAATCCGGAAAATGACAGGGCCAATACAACGACCACAGGCGTTGGACCAGTACCTTCTGCCTTTACCAAAAAAACGATAGTAGAGCACTTCGTCAGTACGACTAACGGTGATGTACCGATGTCGTCATGGACGCTGGAACAGGTTGTTCGTGCGAATCCGAACAGGGTTTATAGTACAGAACTGCATTGGAATGATGTGATGGCCTTGAACCAAACCCAGAGGCTGCTGACCTCGATGGGCGTGTCTGCCTTGACTGATCCAACCGGATGTATCGATCGCAAATCGTTTGGAAGTCAAATTTTACTGAACTCCTCACAATTCAGCAACGCTGTCACCGCTAACCTGACTAAACCGGTCGATTGCGGATTGGCTATCCGTTCCACCACCGCAAACCGCGCAGCGAACATATTTGTGCACTCCGGTTTCACTACCAATTTCTCAACACCACTGAACCTCACGGTCTACCTTGTGGAAGACCAGGTGACCAGCTCCAAATCCGCATTTGCACAAAAGAACAACATGAATAACGTTGCAGGAACACCATTCACAAATATGGGCAACCCAATCAATAATTACCTGCACTCACAAGTGGTAAGAAGGGTACTCACCTCTGCCTTCGGCAATACATTATCCACCACCACAATAAACGCGGGCAGCAGTATTGTTTCAGGGTTTACTGTTGATATTCCTGAGAAAATCAATCCGAACAGCCGATGGAAAGTCATTGCTTTCATCACTGATGCCGTTACGAACGAAATCCTGAACGTTCAACAAGCCGACCTCGGCACAATAAAAAACTGGAATTGATTCTAGCGAACCATGCAGAATGTGAAGGAGGGGTTTCTAAAAGACCCCTCCTTTGTTTTTTGAACACATCAACTACCCGAGCCTTCCGTCAGAGCGATTAGTTCAGACAGCATCATCGCAGTTGCTCCCCAAATTCGCTTTTCTTCCCATCGAAAGTAAGGGGCCTCGACTATTCGTCCACCAGCGGTATGAAACCGCCCATGCCCTTTTGAATCATCCGATCGGAGATGCGACAATGGAACAATCAACACCTGGTTCACCTCCATCCTATTCGGTTGAAATTCCGGAACGGAATGCATGTAAAAAACGAATGGATGAACAAGGAAACGGCTCGGTGGAATAAACAACGGACTGAGTTCTCCAACAGCTTTCCAGACGGAGGCCGGAACCCCAATTTCCTCCTCGGATTCCCTTAGCGCTGTCTGAAATAGCGTTTCACCAGACTCCTGCTTTCCTCCAGGAAACGCAATCTGACCGGAATGAACATCCGAACCAAGGGCACGCTCGATCAATAAAACAGCAGCCTGAGCCGGATCCTCGGGATACGGAACGAGTCCGACCAAAACACCAGCCCGATGATGAATTTCAAGAGCTGGCGAAAACTCCGAAAATCGAGAACGCTCGGGTGGAGCCATACGCATTTGCACTTCCTCACCCGGCAAACCGGACGACAGGGACCTTTCAAGGGAAAGCATCTTCATCAAAAAAGGAGGAACACCTGATGAATAATTCATAATGACTCAATCCGAAGACAAACAATAAATTGATTAGGAATGGGCTGTGATAAAACCATTAAAGCATTAGGATCCACATTACCATAGTATTGCGGATGGTATGCTTGGTGACAAATGTAAGTATTAACATCTGCCTGTTCATTGCATTTTCAAAAGGCAAACGGCTCCGCGTGTAAATCAAATTAGATTTGAATCGTTCAACCTCCTGAAATGCATTTGAAATTCAAGACCATTATTTTCATCGTGCCTGCGCTCCTATTCTCCGGATTCAGCCTGGGTCAACATCTCATTACTACCAAGAGCGGGGAAACCTTGAACGGGGAGTTACAAAAAATCGAAAACAATACCGTGAGTTTCTTTCACAAGGGGAGCGTTCTCACTTTCCAACTTGGACAGATCAAGTCCATTTCCTTCGATGCAGAGCCCGGTACCGGTACCGGTAATACACCGGCAGGACAGAAGGGCGTTTCATTTCTAATGCCTGGACGGAAAATCATCAAACAGCCCAAAATTGACAATCTAACCATGGAACGAGGAATCGTTGTCGTGGCTATCACCATCAATAAGTATGGTGACATTTTAAAAGCGGAACCAGGAGTAGAGGGCACCACTACCACCAGTCCTTACTTGTTGACAAAAGCTCAACAAGCCGCATTGAGTGCCAAATTTGATGGAGGAACCACCATGCCGTTGGAACAGAAAGGAACCATCACTATCACATTCTGAACAAATTCTATCGCTTACCCAATCACTCCTCGAAAGCCGCCCCGTAAGGCGGCTTTCTTTTTTACAATTCAGACAACTTGTCGTATTTGAAACACACTAAACGACCGGCTGTCATATCTAAGCGCCTCGGCCTGACATAATTACAGAAAAATCAAGGCGCTTCAAAAGTGGGTCAACCTTTGATGTGATGAGGGAAAATCATCTAAAATGAATCTGAATCAATTCACCATAAAATCGCAGGAAATACTACAAGAGGCGCAATCCGCTGCCATGGCGAATGGTCAACAGGCCATTGAGCCGGGTCATATTCTTCAGGTCATGCTCAGGAATCCGGAAGATGTTGCGCCACTTCTCTTGAAAAAACTAAATGTAAACCTGGCAGGTTTACTCAAATCCACTGACTCGGTTGTTCAAGCTTATCCAAAAGTCAGTGGCGGTCAGGCTTACCTTGGAAACGATGCGCAATCTGCATTCCAGAGGGCATTGGCGCTCATCAAAGATTTCAAAGACGAGTTCGTGTCTGTAGAGCACTTATTGCTGGGTATCTTGTCCGGCAAAGATGCTGTAGCGCGGTTGCTGAAAGAATCCGGAGTGAAAGAGGATGAACTACGTGCTGCCATCAAGGACATCCGCAAAGGCGCGCGTGTCACCTCTGCAAGTGCCGAAGAAACCTACAATGCGCTGGGGAAATACGCTCGGAACCTGAATCAACTCGCCCGCGAGGGGAAACTCGACCCCGTTATTGGTCGTGATGAGGAAATACGACGAGTACTTCAGATACTTTCCCGAAGAACAAAGAACAATCCCATCCTGATCGGTGAACCCGGAGTCGGTAAAACGGCAATAGCCGAAGGACTTGCACACAGGATCATCAACGGAGATGTACCTGAAAACCTGAAAAGCAAGGTCATCTACTCACTGGACATGGGTTCTTTGATCGCCGGAGCAAAATACAAAGGCGAGTTTGAGGAACGCTTGAAGTCTGTTGTAAAAGAAGTCATCAGCGGAGAAGGAGAGATAGTCCTTTTCATCGACGAGATTCATACGCTTGTGGGTGCCGGTGGCGGAGGGGAAGGAGCCATGGATGCTGCCAACATCCTCAAGCCCGCTTTGGCCAGAGGAGAATTACGCGCCATTGGGGCGACTACACTGAACGAATACCAGAAGTATATCGAAAAGGACAAAGCGCTGGAGCGCCGTTTCCAGCAGGTGATGGTAGAGGAGCCCGATGTCAAGGATGCTATTTCCATCCTTCGCGGACTGAAAGAGCGTTACGAATCGCACCACAAGGTTCGAATCAAGGACGAGGCCATCATTGCTGCGGCTGAACTGAGCGACCGCTACATCACCGGGCGCTTCCTGCCGGACAAGGCCATTGACCTGATTGACGAAGCTGCCGCAAAACTCCGTTTGGAAATGGACTCCGTTCCGGAAGAGCTGGATGAGATCCAACGTAAGATTATGCAGGTTGAGATCGAGAGAGCGGCCATCAAGAGGGAAGGCGATGAGAAGAAGTTGACTGAACTGAGCGAAACGCTCGCCAACCTCAACGAGGAACGCAACCGTATCAAGGCCCGTTGGGAGTCTGAAAAGAAAGTGATCGACACTATCACACAAACCAAGGAGCGCATCGAGCAGTTCAAGCTGGAAGCAGACCAGGCCGAACGTTCCGGAGATTATGGGAAAGTCGCCGAAATCCGATATGGCAAAATCAAGGAGGCGGAGGCCACACTTGCCGAGAGCCAGAAACAACTCGTCGACGCCCAACAAAACAAAGCGATGATCAAAGAGGAGGTAGATAGCGAAGACATCGCAGAGGTGATCAGCCGCTGGACAGGTATTCCGCTCAAGAGAATGCTGCAAAGCGAGCGCGAGAAACTACTCCATCTGGAAGTAGAGCTTCACAACCGGGTCGTAGGTCAGGAAGACGCTATCGCCGCATTGTCGGATGCAGTCCGCCGAAGCAGAGCCGGTCTACAGGATACCAAAAGACCCATCGGTTCATTCATCTTCCTGGGCACCACCGGTGTCGGTAAAACAGAACTTGCCAAAGCATTGGCCGAGTTCCTGTTCAATGATGAAAATGCCATGACCCGCATCGACATGAGCGAATTCCAGGAACGCCACAGTGTAAGCCGCCTTATCGGTGCGCCTCCGGGGTACGTCGGTTACGATGAAGGAGGTCAACTCACGGAAGCAGTACGCCGTCGCCCCTACTCCGTCGTGCTGCTGGATGAAATTGAAAAAGCACACCCGGACGTATTCAACATCCTGCTACAGGTACTTGACGACGGACGACTAACCGACAACAAAGGAAGAATAGCCAACTTCAAGAACACGATCATCATCATGACCTCCAATATCGGGGCTCATCTCATCCAGGACAACATGGAACACATGACTGAACTGAACAAAGAGGAGGTACTTGCGAAAACAAGGCTTGAAGTGTTCGAAATGCTGAAGAAGTCCATACGCCCCGAGTTCCTCAACCGGATCGACGAAATCATCATGTTCAGCCCCTTGACCCGGGAGGAAATCCATCAAATCGTCAGTCTGCAGTTCAAAGCCCTTGTTAAAAGGCTTCAGGAGAACGACATCCAGCTCAGCATCACACCTGCCGCAACAGAGTGGCTGGCCCAGCTGGGATACGATCCACAATTCGGAGCAAGACCGTTGAAGCGTGTGATACAAAAGAAAATCATGAACGAGCTTAGCAAACAGATTCTGTCCGGAGCCATCCACAAGGATTCTTGCATAGAGGTCGACCTTGACGCCACCAACAACTTCGTCTTCCGGAACGCCATAACGGTGGAGTCAAAATAATAAGATCAGATCAGATCTCCTCAAAAAAACGCAGGCTGCCAATGCAACCTGCGTTTTTTATTTTCTCATGACATCAGCTCACCTTCAATCCGTTGGAAGCCGCGAGTACGCCGCAGAGATGGAAGAGCATGCGTGATCCTACATTCCCGTCCCAATCAGTCTTCCCGGGAGACACCTCGTTCAAATCAAAACCGACTACCTGCCGGCCGCTTCGAACCAGCTCCGACAGGAGAAAAGTGATTTCATGAAATTCGAAACCGCCGGGAACCGGGGTTCCTGTGTTCGGGCACAACTTGGGATCGAGGCCGTCTATATCGAAGCTCAAATAGACTTTCGAAGGCAGCGCTTTGATAATCTCCTGACATTGCCTGGCCCACGATCTCCCGTTGTATGAGGCATGCGAAACATCGGCATAGGAAAACACCTTCACCCTCCCTTTGCTCTTCCTAACGTACTCTGCTTCCTCCTCACAATAATCACGGATACCCACCTGAACCAATCCGGAAATCTTCTTGTCCTGAAGCACATTGTACATGATCGATGCGTGAGAGTATTTGAAACCTTCGTATGCATTCCGAAGATCCATGTGGGCATCGATCTGCAAAACACCAAAAGAGCTGTGTTTTTCAGCAAGGGCACGAATGAACCCAAGTGGCGTACTATGATCCCCTCCTACCAATCCCACAAGTTTCCCTTGCGACAACCATTTTGTGGTCTCCGCCTGAACATGACCGATCATCGATTCGCAAGCAGCTTCAACATCCTTTATCATTGATGACATTGGCACTTTGCCAGCATTCGTTTTTCCCTCAGACAACAATTCGATTACTTTTTCTGCAGTTTTCCGAACCTTAGACGATTGTTTTCGAAGTGCAGAGGGAACCGGCAACATATGCACTCCCTGCTTCCAAAGACCCGGGAATTCCGGATGATAGAGATCCACCTGGGCAGAAGCATCAAAAATAGCTTGCGGACCATCTGCTGTTCCGCCTCCATAACTCACCGTTGCTTCCCAGGGTACCGGCACCAAAACTACAGATGATTCATCGGCACTGAAGGGGAGTCCGAACACATTGGCATCAGACCGTGCAGGACCATTCGGATCAAATGAAGCTATTTTTGAAGAACGTGATCGGGCAGCTTCTTTCTTGTTCATGGTTTTAAACGTGAATTGATTCGCCAAAGATACCGAATCAACTCTCCGGAAAAGATGGTGACTAACGGCTGACCGGGAGAGTGAAAGAAAAGGTCGTACCTACTCCGTATTCGCTGGTGACCTGAATGGACTCTCCGTGCGCTTCAACTAGGTGTTTGACAATGGCGAGACCAAGTCCAGTTCCGCCTTGCTCTCTGGATCTTGCACTGTCCACACGATAAAAACGCTCGAACAGACGGCCAAGGTGCCTTTTCTCTATACCAATACCATTATCAGAAACTTCTACCAGTAACTTCTCCTTACCGGGATGAACATTCACTATTGTTTTTCCTCCTTCCGTACCATACTTAATGGAATTCACAACCAGGTTCACAAGCACCTGCCTGATCATATCCTTGTCAGCATTGACAAAAGCCTGATCAGGCCCATCGTATTTCACTTCGAGGGACACTTTCTTGTCCGAGGACATCAATTCAAGTGAATCGATCACATCCCTGACAAGGTCCAGGATATCAAAGGTGCGTTTCTCTACAATCAGCTCACCGGATTCCAATCGGGAGATCGACTCAAGATCTTCCACAATATGGACCAGACGATCAATACCCCTGGAGGCCTTTCCCAGGTAATGCATGTTGATATCCTGGTCCTCGATTCCACCATCGATCAAGGTATGAATATAGCCTTGCACCGAAAAAAGAGGGGTCTTCAATTCATGGGACACATTCCCCAAAAAATCCCGACGATAGTTTTCAACCTGCTTTAGATTGTCAATCTCTTCCCGAGAAGCTTCACTCCATTCATCAAGCAGGCGGTTGATTTCAAACCGGATCCCGGGAATAGAACCGTGAAAAGACCTACTGAATCCGCTGCGGTTCCGCAAGGCCAAGATCCTCTGGTAGATCTGACTGAGGCTTGAATAAACGTACCTGATGTAGAGGAATCGAAAAAAAAGCACACTGAAAACAAGTACAGAACCGAAAAATACTAAGTAATAGACCCACTGAAAAGTCTGCCCGGTGGCCAGAAAAAGTACACGCACCACGGCAGTCAGCAGAATGGCCATGGCCAAAGCTGTGGCAAATGAAGTCTTGAAGAAATGCTGCTCTTTCACAGGTAGAATTAAATCAAAAATAGACTATGGCGCTAAAAGTCACCAAAAGGGAGCCCTGAAAAAACGAACAATCACAATTGAAATCAGATATCGAATTTGTAACCGATACCCTTTATGGTTTTAATGGATTCGTCTCCGAGTTTCTCACGAATCTTCCGGATGTGAACATCAATTGTCCGATCCCCCACAATGATATCATTTCCCCACACCCTGGCCAGAATGTCTTCCCTTGAGAATACCTTACCGGGCTTGGAGGTGAGTAAAGCCAGTAATTCAAACTCCTTCCTTGGGAATGACAAAGCGACATCGTCTTTGAACACAAGGTATTTCTCGCGGTCAATTCGCAGATTTCCGATCTGGATCACAGGCACCTGTGGTTGCTGGACACCGTTGACACGACGAAGTAAAGCCTTGATGCGGCTAGTCAGGATGCGTGGCTTGACGGGCTTGGAGATATAATCATCGGCTCCCACATCGAAGCCGGCGATCTGTGAATACTCTTCGTTGCGAGCCGTAAGGAATGCAATGAGTGTTTGCTGCAAATCGGGAATCTCCCGTATTTGTCGACAAGCCTCGATGCCATCCATTGTAGGCATCATAATGTCTAAAATAATGAGCTGAGGTCGCTCGCGCTTCGCCACCTCTACAGCTTCCTTGCCGTTTTTAGCAAGGAGTACTTCATACCCTTCTTTGGCCAAATTGTATTCCATGAACTCCAGAATATCCGGTTCATCGTCTACAAGGAGAATCTTGATCTTGTCCGAGCTCATACTTTTTTCCACAGCAAAGGTCTCCAGGCAATGTTAGGGAAATGTTAAGTTAGGATTAAAGGTAGCCTAATTTTAGCCGTACTTGAGGAAATTCTGTTTTTTCCTCTTGAATTGAACGAATGATTACCGAAACATGATTGAGATGAATGCCCAAAGTTCATAACAATCTGTTAAAGTTGGTTTAAACTTAAGTTATCGCTCGGTGGGGTTCTTTGCAATGTAATAACAGACTCCATGTCAATTTACAGTAAACTCATTGTTAGCATTTGTTTAATCACGGGGTTCACACTGCCCGGATTAAGTCAATCGGGAATCCTTCAAGGAAAAGTGACAGACCAGGTTACCCGGGAAACGCTGATTGGCGCAAATATCCGGCTGGAGGAGACCGGAGCCGGGAATGTCACCGACATCGACGGTGCATTTCGGATCGAAGGCATCCGCCCTGGAACCTATACTGTTATCGTAAGTTATGTCGGTTACGCACCGCTCAGGAGATCCGGAATCGTCATTAATGATGGCGCCAGGACAACGATAGACTTCGAATTGGGAAGCAACCTGCAAGAGCTCAAGACTGCGGAGGTCGTTTCTACCCGAATCACCCATACCGAAAACGCCGTCCTGGCTGAAATGCGCAAATCGGAACAGGTGGTGAACGGCATTTCGAACCAGCAGATCTCACGCACACAGGACCGCAACACCTCTGAAGTCATCCGACGGCTTCCCGGAATTTCGATCATAGAAGACCGCCTGGTCGTGATCAGGGGATTGAGTGAAAGATACAACAACGTCATGCTCAATGATGCTTTCGCTCCGAGTGTGGAGAGTGACAAGAAAGCATTCTCGTTCGACCTGCTACCCAGTGCCATGCTCGACCGTGTACTCGTTTATAAGACCGCTTCTCCTGACCTGCCCGGCGAATTTGCAGGCGGTGTGGTAAAAATTTACACAAGGAATCTCCCCGAGCAGGACTTCATCAGCTTCGGGAGTTCAATTGGTATACGAAGCAACACCACCTTTCGCTCCTTTGAAAAGGCATCCACAGGACGACTGGATTGGCTGGGAATGGACAATGGCGACCGATCACTACCCAAAGGCTTCCCCGCGAACCTGGCAGGCCTTAGTGCTGCAGAACAAGCCGCATGGGGAGCCCAACTGCCCAACACGTGGGTTTCAGAAAGTGTGACAGCACCCATCGACCAACGCTACCAGCTGGCCATGGCCAAAAGATTCCAGATCGGAAAGGTCCAGGCGGGAAACATCACCGGATTGCAATACAGCAATACCCATGAAACACGTGAGGCCACCAACATCAACTACAATCAATTTGATGCTTTAAACGGAATCAGCGACACCATTTACAGTTTTGAAGACAGGAGCT
>JBJOER010000026.1:0-4684 GCA_046049215.1 Bacteroidota bacterium
TGGGAGCCCTGGATCATCTATATGCTGGAGGCCGTGGAAGTATCAAGCCGTGAAACGATCCGGAAAATCCTCGACATACGAAAACTGGTCGGCAGCACCAATGCAGAACTGAAAAGAGTGAAGCCGAAGATCTACAGCAAGGAGCTTGTCGATGTGCTCTTCGAACAGCCATACTGTCGGATCGAGCACGTAATGGAGCGACTGGGCGTGACACGGATCACCGCATCGAAATACTTGCGCGAACTCGTGGATGTACGCATCCTGAAACGCAAAGTGGAATGGAAGGAAGTGTATTTCATCAACCACAAGATGATGGACTTGCTGGGCGAGTGGTGAGGGTTTGATTTTCCACATGCATGGAATTCATTTCGCTATGCCATCCGAAATGCGATCTTTGCCCGTTCCGCTGAATCATGAATTGCAAACCCATTGTCTGTATAGGAGCTTCGCTGGTTGACATCACCTTCCGTTGCGAAGCCGAACCCATCCTTCATACATCGAATCCGTCCATCATGGAACGAAGTCCGGGTGGTGTGGTGCGCAACATCGCCCACCACCTGGCTTTATTGGGTGTACCTGTTGAATTGCTAACGGTGATGGGTGATGATTACGAGGGAAAATGGTTGAAGCAGCAATGTGAAGCTGCACACATCGGATTGAAGCACACCTGGCAGACACAGGTACGCACGGGAACATTCGCGTCCATCACCTCGCCTGCCGGTGATCTGACCATCGGAGCGGTGACCTCAGAAACAGATAAATTGTTGAATGCGGAGTTCATTGATGAGCGGAAACAGGTGATACACGATGCCTCGCTGGTCATTGCCGATTGCAACCTGAGTACGGAAACACTCCGTCATCTGATACGGGTATGTAACGGCGTTGGAATACCGTTGATCATCGAAACCGTATCCATACCCAAGGCACAGCGGCTAAAGGATGCCCTACCCGGTGAGTTATTCCTGGTGAAGCCGAATCGTGAAGAACTGGCCGTATTCGAACAGGACAGCCACGTGACTCCTGAAGAAAAGATAGCCCACCTTCACCAACAGGGATTTCGTCATGTATGGCTAAGTCGAGGTGCGGAAGGCTCGTTGTTTTCAGACGGAAAACAAATGGTAGCCTTGCCTGCCCCCCGTGTGCAGGTGAAGGATGTAAACGGAGCAGGTGACGCATCCCTTGCCGGGTGGCTCTATGCCTGGCTGAACGGACACGATGCACACACCTGTGTGCGGTATGGTCACGCTGCTGCAGCCTGTTTACTTGAAGTGCACGGTGCGGTACGTTCCGATCTTTCCCACTCCCTACTCGAACAACATCTTTGAGCCCATGGAACTCAATCCACTGATTCATCCAAGCGAAGAGGTCCAGGACGCACTGGCATCGGGCAAACCGCTGGTCGCTCTCGAATCCACCATCATTGCTCACGGCATGCCCTATCCGCAAAACGTGGAGACCGCACGTGCGGTGGAACAGATCGTCCGCGATCAGGGTGCGGTACCGGCAACCATCGCCTTGCTTGAAGGTCGCATCCATGTCGGACTTCAACCCGAACAATTGCAACTCCTGGGTCAATCGAAAGAGGTGGCCAAGGTGAGCATGCGCGACTTGCCCTTTGTGATGGCCCGCAAGCAGCATGGAGCCACCACGGTGGCTGCCACCATGCGCATCGCCGCCCTGGCCGGTATCAAGGTGTTCGTTACGGGTGGAATCGGAGGAGTGCATCGGGGAGCTACGCAAAGCATGGACATCTCTGCCGACCTCACCGAGATGTCGCGCACGAATGTGGCTGTGGTCTCTGCGGGTGTCAAATCCATTCTCGACATCGGACTCACCTTAGAGATGCTGGAGACCCTGGGCATACCAGTTGTAACAGTTGGCAGCGAGGATTTTCCCAGTTTTTACTCGCGTCAGAGCGGATATGCCACACCGCTACGATTGGATAGTCCTGCCGATATCGCTTCCATGCTCCACAACAAATGGAGCCTGGGAATTGAAGGATCGGTTTTGATCGCCTGTCCCGTACCGGCTGCTTACGAAGTCCCTTTCGAAAAGATGGAAGCCCACATCCAGGCGGCGTTGGCCGCATCTGAACAGCAAGGAGTGAAAGGCAAGGAAGTCACGCCGTTTTTATTGCGGTACCTCGCCGTACGCACCGGTGGAGAAAGCCTCGATGCGAATATTGCGTTGGTAAAGAACAATGCGAAAATCGGGGCGCAGATCGCAGTGGCGATGTGACCATACCAATCCCCCAGCTTTTCCGATCGCGATCGGACGAAGGGTCGGTTGTCGGGTGCGGATAACCGGCCCCAGAGCGGTACCCTATAGCATTCGGAGGAAGGGTCAGTTGTGCCAGTTGTCGAATCAAATCCAATGGGGTTCAAATAAGGCGCAAAGAACCCACTAATACTCCGCGGTATCTGCAAATAAACCCTTATTGCTTCGTGATTTAAGACAGACACCTCAAGAAGGTGTTGCTATAATGACCAACCATTCGTCTAAAAGAATTCGGACAAATTCAGCGACCGGAACTTCGACTCCGCTCAATGAACGGCAGGTATCAACTCATCACTTCGACCCCATAAATGCCTCAAGCACGTAGAGGATGAATCCGGCCAAAGCGGCGGAGACGGGAATGGTGAGCACCCAGGCCCAGATGAGTTGTAACGTTACTCCCCAGCGGACAGCGCTGATGCGTTTGGTGAGGCCCACACCCACGATAGAGCCCGTAATTGTATGCGTAGTGCTGACAGGGATCTTGAAATGCTGGGTACCGAAGAGGGTGAGTGCTCCTGCGGTTTCTGCGCTGAAGCCTTCAAAAGGTGTAAGCTTGGTTACCTTTTGACCCATCGTCTTGACGATCTTCCAGCCTCCGATCATGGTGCCGGCGGCGATACAGGCATAGCAGGCAAGTGGTACCCATTCGGGCAGATCGCTGGTGTCGCTGATCATCCCCTGGCTAAACATGGCCGCAGCGATGATGCCCATTACCTTCTGTGCATCGTTGCCCCCGTGCCCTAACGAGTAAGCAGCGGAGGATACCAATTGCAACCTGCGGAAAATCTTATCCACCTTGGATGGATTCGAGCGCTTACAGATGTGCATGGTGATCACGGAAATGAAATACGAAACCACCATGCCGATGATCGGTGCCAACACGATGAAGTAAACCGTAGGCATGACCTTCGCGAACTGGATGGCATCGAAGCCGCCGGCATGAGCCACTCCCGCTCCTGCAAAACCACCGATGAGTGTGTGGGATGAACTTGAGGGGATACCCCACCACCATGTCAATAGGTTCCAGATAATGGCAGCGATCAATCCAGCCATTACGACGGTGAGGGTGATGTTCTCCGGCCTGACGGTTTTGGCTACCGTATCGGCGACTTTCAATTCGAACAACCAATACGCCAGGAAGTTGAACAATGCCGCCCACACCACTGCTGAAAGCGGACTAAGCACCTGCGTGGAAACAACGGTAGCGATCGAATTGGCGGCATCGTGAAAGCCATTGATGAAATCAAAAACGAGCGCAAGAATGATAACAATGATAAGCAGCTGTTCCATTCGCCTCAGGCCATCTTGATGATGATGGATTCGATGACATTGGCAGCATCTTCACACTTGTCGGTGGCAGTTTCCAACCCATGGAGGATCTCCTTCTGCATGATGATCCGTACTGCATCCTTTTCGTTGGCGAAGAGTCCGGCAACCGCATGGTCGAAGATGTCGTCGGCGTGATTCTCGATACTGTTTATACGCACCAGCGATGCCGTGATATCGCGCATCTTCCGCATGTTCTTCAATTCGAGAACCGCACTTTTCAACTCGGCCGTGCTCTGCTGGATCAGCTCGCAAAGCTTGATCATGTCGTTATTGAAGTGATCGATCTTGTACAGCTCGATGCGCTTGGAGGAACCATGGATGAAATCAACCACATCGTCGAAGGAGGTGACCAGGCGGTGGATATCCTCGCGGTCGAAGGGGGTGATGAAATTCCTGCCCAGTTCGAGGAAGATCTCATGGGTGATCTCGTCGCCCCTGTGTTCGAGCTGCTCGATCTTACGGAACCAGCGTTGACGCTCCTCCGGTTCGCAGGTGACAAGGGTATAAATGGCCGCACCACATTCCTGCAGGTTGGTGACGGCTTTGTCGAACAGGGGGAAGAATTTACGGTCCTGGGGAACGAAATACTTAAGGAAACCGAGGGAGCTCATGCTTGGGGTTTTGGTCGGACGAATGTAAAGGAATTGTAACGAAAAGGTTAAGGACATCCAAATCAAAATTTATCCACAAGCCCCAAAGCAAAAGGGCCGCCGTTTCCGGCAGCCCCTCGTGGTGTGTGTTTCAGGGAATGAATTACGCTTTACTCTTTAGTGAAGCGGGCGTTGAAATTGCTGTTCTCGCCGATGACGGTGATGAAGTATACCCCGCGACTGAGTTCGGAGATCTCCATAGCAAGGATGTTCTTTCCGTTGATGACTTGTGAAGAGTACTCTTTCACCAGGCGTCCCAACTGATCCTTCACTTCGAGGCGAACACGCTCGTTGGTAAGTGAGTGGTAAACCAGGTTCAGCTGGTCACGTACCGGTACAGGATACAAGTTGATGATTCCATGGTCAGGACCATTACTCTCGGCAATGCTCTGTGTGTTGCACAAGGGATCCGTACCGCTAAGCACCTG
>JBJOER010000027.1:0-5106 GCA_046049215.1 Bacteroidota bacterium
CGGGTAGTCCACTTCTTCCTGTACCTCTCCGTTCACCTTTTTCAGGCGGAAATACTCATCGTACACGGGCACGGTGTCCTTCACGTATTCAATTTGTTTGCTTTGCTTCAGCGAATTGAACGCCACCTCTGTAGTGCCGCTCACCGAGCGATCGGTGTAACGGTCGGCCCAGGTGTTGAGTGCGGAACCGTTTTGCTTGAACACCGCCCAGAACAGGATGACCACGGCGAAGATGGCCAACATGGCTCCGATGGGGCCTTTCTCTTCTTTCGGGGCTGTGAAATAGATATTGGCAAAGAAATACAACACCGGTACGCAGCTCAGGATGAAGGCATCGGTACTGTCGGAGCCGAAGATATTATCGGGTATCAGCCAGCCTATGAGTCCGAATACCAAAGCAGGTAGCAGGATCAGTCCCACGATTTTCATCATGGGCATATCGCCCGGCTGAATCCCCTTTTTCTGATCGAAGCCCTGGTAATGCTTGCGTCCGGAAAGGAACACTATCAAACCAATGAACATCCCGATACCGGCCGCCATGAATGCCCAGCCCCAACCGAAGAGGATCTGTAGCGCTGCTCCGAAGAAATTGCAGATGAATGCACCCACGTTGATGCCCATGTAGAAGATGTTATAACCTTCATCTTTCCTATCGCGGTAGGCATCCGTAGAATAAAGATTCCCAAGTAAAGTCGAGATATTGGGCTTGAAGAACCCGTTTCCGAAAATCACCAGCGTCATGGCCACGTAAAGCACATTCAGGTCGTGGATACTCATGAGGCAATATCCTGCACCCATCAGCACGCCGCCAAGCACAACCGACTTGGTATAACCGAGGTATCGGTCGGCGATGAGTCCGCCGAGGAAAGGCGTCAGGAACACCAGCGCAATAAAAGTTCCATACAGGTCGGATGCTTCCTTCTCGGTCATGGCGAATCCTTCGGATACATCCTTTAGGTAGAGGGTGAAAATCCCGATCATGAGGTAATAGCCGAAGCGTTCCCACATTTCGGAAAGGAAGAGATAGGGTAAACCGGAGGGGTGTTTGCTCATGGGTGGAATGTTGTTTCACGAATATATCCAAAAAGTGGGCTGAGCCTGTCGAAGACCCGGCGTGGAATAGATAATTGTGCACATCATTCAAGGCCCCTCGATTCGCTAAAGCGGAACAGGCATACGCTCGAGGGCCGATCCTTATTCGGTAGCTGAGCGCCCTTCGACTCGGCTCAGGAACCAGAATCGAAGCGATTGGACCAGTTACACCAGCCCCTTCACCTTCTCAAGCGCCGAAGGAATTCCCTCCGCATTCTTCCCTCCTGCCGTGGCATAGAAAGGCTGCCCTCCTCCTCCACCCTGGATATCTTTTGCAAGATCACGGATCAGCTGAGTGGCATTGAATCCCTTTTCGGCGACGAGGACCTCGTCCATCATGAGGGAAAGGTGGGGCTTGCCTTCGTTGGCGGTGGCGAGGAGGCAGAAAAGCCTTTGCACCTGCTGTCTGAGTTCGTAAGAAATGGTTTTTATGAGTTCGGGTTGCAAATCGACTTCGGCGATGATCACGTTCATGCCTTGCCGCTCTTCCACTTGCTTCAACAAAGTGGCTTTCACTTGCTGCGCTTTTTCATGCTGCAGGGCTTCAAGCTGCTTGCGCAAGATACTGATCTCCTCCACAAGGGCGGCAACGCCTTTCACTATGTCCTTGGGATTGTTGATCAATTCGCGAACCTGCTGCAGATCGGACAAGCGCGAGAGGATATAGTCCTCTGCTCCTCCGCCGGTGATGGCCTCCACACGGCGTACGCCAGCTGCCACTGCACTCTCTGATACCACTTTGAAAAGTCCGATTTCGCCGGTGGAGCGCACGTGGGTACCTCCGCAGAGTTCCACCGAGTAATCTTTGTCGAAGGTGATGACGCGCACAAAATCGCCGTACTTCTCGCCGAACAACGCCGTTGCTCCGCTCTCCATGGCCTGGGCGATGGGTACGTTGCGTTGTTCGTTCAATGCGATGTTGTAGCGGATGTGCTCGTTCACTATGCGCTCGATCTTTTCAATCTCTTCGTCGGAAACTTTGGCGAAGTGGGAGAAGTCGAAGCGGGTCATCTGCTCATTCACCAGCGACCCCTTCTGGGCCACATGCAGTCCCAGCACCCGGCGCAAGGCGGAATGCATCAGGTGCGTAGCGCTGTGGTTGCGGGTGATTGCCGAACGGCGGCTGAAATCGACGCGGGCTACAAGTGAGGCTTCAAGATCAGCAGGAAGCGTATCGGCGTAATGGACGATCAGGTTGTTTTCTTTCTGCGTATCGGTGATATGTACCGTTCCTGCGGTGGAAACCAAACTGCCGGTATCTCCGACCTGCCCGCCACTCTCGGCGTAGAAGGGCGTCCGGCTAAGTACAAGCTGATACTGTTCCTTACCGCCTTTCTTCACCTTGCGGTAGCGCAGAAGTTCGGCTTCGCATTCGAGCATGTCGTAGCCGACAAATTCCACCTGGTCTTCGTCGCGCACGGTGGTCCAGTCGTCGGCACTCACGGAGGTGGCTTTACGCGAACGATTCTTCTGCTGCTCCATGCAGGTATGGAAACCGTCCATATCCACTTCCCTGCCGGCCTCGCGGGCCATGAGCTGGGTCAAGTCGATGGGGAAGCCGTAGGTGTCGTATAATTCAAAAGCAAAATCGCCTGCGATGACCGGTGCATGCCAGGCTTCGAATTTGCGGATACCCGCATCGAGGGTACGCAGGAAAGCGCTTTCCTCTTCCTGGATGACACGGGCCACGAAATCCTCCTGGGCCTTGAGCTCGGGGAATACCTGACTGAACTGCTCGGCCAACAGGGGAACGAGACGGTAGATGAAGGCCTCTTTCAATCCAAGAAAAGTGAATGCGTAACGCACGGCGCGGCGCAGGATTCGACGGATAACATAGCCGGCCTTGTTGTTCGACGGCAACTGTCCGTCGGCAATCGCGAAGGAAATAGCACGGATGTGGTCGGCGATGACACGCATCGCGATATCGGTCTTTTCCGAAGCGCCGTAGCGGTGCGAGCAGTTCGACTCAATGAAGCGGATGGTGGGCGTAAATACGTCGGTGTCGTAATTCGACACTTTGCCCTGCATGGCCATGCACAAGCGCTCGAAGCCCATGCCGGTATCCACATGGCGTGAGGGCAACGGCTCGAGGCTTCCATCGGCCTTGCGGTTGAACTCCATGAACACGTTGTTCCAGATTTCGATCACCTGAGGATCGCTGGTGTTCACTAACGTCTTGCCGTCAATCTTGGCGCGCTCTTCGTCGGTGCGCAGATCGATGTGTATCTCGGAACAGGGTCCGCAGGGACCGGTCTCCCCCATCTCCCAGAAATTATCCTTCTTGTTGCCGTTCAAAATACGAGCGGGATCGATCCACTTCTTCCAGCAGTCGTAGGCTTCCTGGTCAAAAGCCAGATTCTCTTTGGCATCCCCTTCAAAAACGGTGACATAAAGTCGATCCGCGGGAAGCTTATATACATCGGTCAATAGTTCCCAAGCCCAGGCGATGGCTTCCTGTTTGAAATAATCACCAAAGGACCAGTTACCTAGCATCTCGAACATGGTGTGGTGATAGGTATCCACACCCACTTCTTCCAGGTCGTTGTGTTTCCCGCTTACCCGCAAGCACTTCTGGGTGTTGGCCACACGGGTAGAAGAGGCCGTGACATTGCCCAGGATGATGTCCTTGAACTGGTTCATCCCTGCGTTAGTGAACATCAATGTGGGATCGTTCTTCACCACGATGGGTGCAGAGGGGACAATGGTATGTCCTTTCGAACGGAAGAAGTCAAGGAAGGCCTGACGGATCTGGGCGGCGGTCTCGATGCGCATGGGGACTCTATTCGGGAATTCGGTTAATTTTGTATAAACCCCCAAAGGTAATCAAAGGGATGCCCCGCACGAAGTACTACTTCAATACCGAATCACTCAAGTTCGAACGGGTGGTTGTTTCTTTCCGGAAACGACTGCTTCGGGTGATGGGTTGGCTGTCGACGGCAGGGGTTTTCGGGTCCATTGTTCTTCTGCTGGCCTACTCCTTTCTCGACTCCCCCAAGGAGAAACAGCTCAAGCGGGAATTGAATGAAATGACACTTCAGTACGAACTGCTGCAGCAGCGTATGGAACTGGCTTCATCGGTCCTTGAGGATCTTCAAAAGCGGGACGACCAGGTCTACAGAGTCATTTTTGAAGCCGATCCGATTGCCAAGGAGGTGCGGGAGGCCGGATTCGGAGGAATCAACCGTTACAAGGAACTCGAGAAATTCGACAATGCGGAATTGATGACCAACACCTCCCGGAGCATGGATAAACTGTTCCGCCGCCTATACATCCAGAGTAAGTCCTACGATGAAGTGTTCGGACTGGTGCGAAAAAAAGCCGAACTCCTTGCCTCCATTCCTGCTATCCAACCGGTTTCCAAGCGATCAAACGCCCGATTGGCCTCCGGTTTCGGTTACCGTATCCACCCCATCTACAAGACATCCATGCCACACGAGGGCATTGACTTCACCAGCCCGATCGGAACCGAAATCTTCGCGACCGGTAACGGTGTAGTGGCCAAGGTGGAATTCAATGGCCGCGGGTACGGTAATCACGTCGTCATCAACCACGGATTCGGCTACAGTACACTTTATGCTCACATGAGCCGATTCGCTGTCAGACCGGGCCAGAAAGTCCGACGGGGTGATATCATCGGTTATGTGGGGAACTCGGGCTCGTCTACCGGTCCTCACCTCCATTATGAAGTCATCCGCGGCGGCAAGAAAATCGACCCCATTCACTTTTTCTTCAACGACCTTTCGCCTGAGGAATATGACCTGGTACGTGAATTAGCCTCACAATCCAACCAGAGTTTCGATTGATCCTGGACTCCTACTTGAAGGGTAACCCCTCAGGCATTATCTTCGTTTGAACGGACAGCACCATGGCTCCAATCATCGACATCGACAAGGAAACCGAAAAACTGTACTACTCCATCGGAGAAGTGGCGGAGATGTTTGCGGTGAATGCCTCTCTGATCCGATTTTGGGAAAAGGAATTCGATATACTCAAACCCAAGAAGAACAAAAAGGG
>JBJOER010000028.1:0-11215 GCA_046049215.1 Bacteroidota bacterium
TCGGCGACCGCCAGGTGAAGGACGATAAGGCCATGATCGGTGGATTTGGTCGAATTGACGGGCAGTCGGTGATGTTCGTCGGTCAGCAGAAAGGGAATACTACCAAGATGAGGCAGTACCGCAATTTCGGTATGCCTAACCCGGAAGGATACCGCAAAGCCCTTCGGTTATTCAAGCTGGCCGAGAAATTCAACCGACCGATCGTGACTTTTATCGATACGCCGGGAGCTTATCCCGGCCTTGAGGCGGAAGAGCGCGGACAAGGCGAAGCCATTGCCCGAAACCTGTATGAAATGTCGGTTTTGAAGGTTCCGGTCATCTGCATCATCATCGGCGAAGGCGCGTCCGGAGGCGCACTGGGTATCGGTATCGGCGACCGGGTACTGATGCTGGAGAATACCTGGTATTCTGTCATCTCACCCGAGTCGTGCTCAAGTATCCTCTGGCGCAACTGGGACAACAAGGAAAGGGCCGCAGAAGCACTCAAACTCACAGCCAACGACATGTCTTCGCTGGACCTTGTGGATGGCATCATCCCCGAACCGGTCGGAGGAGCGCATTCCAACCCAACGGAGATCTTCAATACCGTCAAAGCCGAAATCATTAAACAACTTGCCGACCTTGTGCCCATGGATGCCACAACCCGTGTTGATGAACGCATCCGTAAGTTCTGCTCTATGGGTGTTTTCACTGAGTCTTGAGCTTAGTCTTATTCACATACAAGCCGGCCCAGATAGGTCAGCTTTTGTGTTTGATAACGAATCGCATTGAATTTGCGTGAATTGAACCGGTTGTTGAAAAGTCGGGTAGTTGACACCGTCCTCAGCCATTACTTTTGAGGCATGAGCACCGAGAAAATCATTCGCAAGAAAGTCCCAGGCGTCTCCCTCCTGACGCCCGAGAACATGCCCGGTAAATTACCGCCTCAGGCCATGGACGTGGAGGAAGCCGTACTTGGGGCTCTCATGCTCGACCGGAATGCTGTGGCGGAAGTGATCGATATCCTGACGCCTGCCGCGTTTTACCGCGAAGCGAACGGGAAGATCTTTGAAGCCATTCAGCAGCTCTTCCATTCCACTCAACCCGTCGACATCCTTACCGTTACACAGCAGCTGAGGAAAAACGGTACTTTGGAGATTGCAGGAGGAGCAGTATACATCTCCCAGCTGACCAATCGTGTGGCATCGGCCGCCAACATCGAATTTCACGCCCGTATCGTTCTCCAGAAGTTCATCCAGCGCGAGTTGATACGGATCTCTTCCGATACCATCCGCAACGCTTACGAAGACACCTCCGACGTCCTTGAATTGCTCGACAATGCCGAACGCGATCTGTTCGCCATTGCCGAAAGCAACATCCGCAGGAAATACGAAACCATGTCAAGCCTCGTCAAAAGGGCGCTGCAGGAGGTCGATATCGCCTCCAAGCAGGAGAGTGGAGTAACGGGTGTGCCCAGCGGATTCACCGAACTTGACCGGGTAACTGCTGGCTGGCAACGTAGCGACCTCGTCATCATCGCAGCGAGGCCTGGTATGGGTAAAACCGCATTCGTATTGAACCTGGCCAGGAATGCAGCAGTCACTTTCAATAAACCTGTTGCATTCTTTAGTCTTGAAATGTCGTCTATCCAGTTGGTCAACCGTCTTGTTGCCAGTGAAACAGAGATCGACACCGAAAAGCTGAAAAAAGGACAGCTGGCCGATCACGAGTGGAAGCAGCTCAATATCAAAGTCTCTCCTTTGACCAATGCGCCCATTTACATCGACGACACCCCGGGACTCAGTGTTTTCGAGCTGAGGGCGAAATGTCGCCGTCTGGCCGCCGAGAAAAAGATCCAGATGATCATCATCGATTACCTGCAGTTGATGACCAGCCAGGACAAAAACAACAAGAATGGAAACCGTGAGCAGGAGATCAGTCACATTTCACGCTCCCTGAAGGGGATCGCCAAGGAACTCAATATCCCGATACTCGCACTTTCGCAGCTCAGCCGGAATGTGGAACGTCAGGGAAGCTCGAAGAAACCACAATTGAGCGACCTGCGCGAATCCGGAGCCATTGAGCAGGATGCCGATATGGTCATGTTCATTTACCGACCGGAGTACTACGGCTTCCAGGAAACCGAGGATCACCAGCCTACGAAGGATCTCGCCGAGATCATCGTGGCCAAGAACAGGAACGGCTCTTTGAAGACAGTCCCGCTGAAGTTCATCGGTTCACTGACGAAATTCACCGACATGTCCACTTACGATTTTGTGGACGAATCAGGCGGAGACGGTTATGCCACACAACCGTTCATGCCGAACCCCGCTGTCGGCGGCGGAGGCCGGGTGACCCGCCACTCCAGAATGAACGACATGCCCGAAAGCGACAACAACTTCAATGGCGAAGTGCCGTTTTAACGCTCCACTAATAGTATCACCTCGGCAACATTTTTATCTCTGGATCGTTTAATGAATACAGGATGTTTATGAAAGCTGAATCCATGCGTTTTTACATACTCTTTTTTCTGTGCGTATTGCTGGCCATTCCTGTCAGTGCATCTTACATGCTGGTGCCGATGGATGATTCCCAGAAAAACCATCTGAAGGCCTACGGGGTAGCGTACTGGATCCTTACGAACGAAATCGAAGTGGACTGGTTGCTCAATTACCGTGGCGGTAGCTTTCTTTTCAAGCATCTTCCCGCCATCGAAAAGGAATGCAATATCCGCGGAGTGAGCTATCAGGTGATCGCTGACGGTCAGGCCGCTACGATCATTGATGATATCGCCCGTCCGGAAGCCAACATGGATCTTGTGAAGCTGGAGAAACCACCCAAGATGGCGGTTTACTCTCCCAAAGACAAACTGCCGTGGGACGATGCCGTCACCCTTGTGTTGACTTATGCCGAAATCCCGTACGATGTCATTTATGACGAGGAAGTCATGATCGGCAAACTCCCGTTGTACGACTGGCTGCATATGCACCACGAAGATTTCACGGGTCAATACGGGAAGTTTTATGCGGCTTACCATTCGGCGGCCTGGTATCAGGAGCAGGTGAGAAGCGATGAAAGCATGGCCCTCAAGCTGGGTTTCAGCAAGGTGTCAGATATGAAAGGTGCTGTGGCCCGGAGGATCAAGGAGTTCGTTGCAGGCGGTGGTTTTTTGTTTTCCATGTGTTCCGGAACCGACAGCTACGATATCTCACTTTCCTGTGAGGGCGTGGATATCTGTGAAAAGATGTTCGACGGGGACGGAACCACATCCAACTACAACGGTAAACTCGATTTTACAAAGACCATCGCATTCCGCGATTTCAAGCTGGTGACTAATCCGTTGGAATACGAGTTCTCAGACATCGACATGACGAACCAGCGTAAAGTGCCACGCAATGAGGATGTGTTCGTGTTGTTCGAATTTTCTGCCAAATGGGATCCTGTCCCCACCATGCTCTGTCAGAACCACGAGCAGGTGGTGAAAGGGTTCATGGGTCAGACCACGGCATTCAAAAAAAGCCTGGTCAAGCCGGAAGTCCTGGTGATGGGTGAAAACAAAGCAGCGGGTGAGGCCAGGTATATCCACGGAGAGTTCGGCAGAGGTACATGGACCTTTTACGGAGGGCATGATCCCGAAGACTATCAGCACATGGTCGGTGATCCACCGACTGATTTGAATCTTCACCCGAATTCACCCGGTTATCGGTTGATTTTGAATAACGTGCTTTTTCCTGCTGCGAAGAAAAAGAAGCAGAAGACCTGATATTAAGGTTCGGATCTCAGTTCGAAAAGGGGAGAAGACGCAAATCTTTTCCGTCAAACTCAGCGTACATGCAGTGATGCAACCATTCGCCGAGGTTGATGTATCTGCTCGAACCGTTTAGTGTGATATCAAGGGGCAGATGCCGGTGTCCGAAGATGAAAAAATCGAAGTGCTTCCTGGCCAACTGGTCTTTACAAAAGAGTACAAGCCATTCGTTCTCCTCTCCCTTAAACTCGCCGTCATCACCGCCCGTGGCCAAACGACTTTTCCGGGAGAAAAATTTCATGATACGAATGCCGGTGTTGGGATGGATCCTCGCAAACAGCCATTGGCAAACCGGATTCGCGAAAACAGACTTGATCAATTTGTAGCCGTAGTCTGATGGACCCAGTCCGTCGCCATGGCCGAGGAAAAACGATTTTCCGTTGTACTCCTTAACAATTGTATCCCTGTGGATTCGGATCCCCATTTCCTGGTGGAAGTAATCAAAAACCCACATGTCGTGATTGCCGGTGAAGTAGTGCAACTCGATTCCGCTGTCTGACAATTCTGCCAGCTTGCCTAGGAGCCGCACATATCCTTTGGGAACCGCTTCACTGTATTCAAACCAGTAATCGAACACGTCGCCCATCAGAAAAAGCACCTGAGCGTCGTGACGAATACTCTCGAGCCAACGAACGATTTTCTTTTCCCGCTCCAGGCTTTTTTCCCGATCGGGGATGCCGAGATGGAAATCGCTGATGAAATAGATCTTCTTACCTGGCGCGAGGGCGGACATCGGTTCCAAAGGTAGTGATTGGATCAGAGGACAGAAGAACGCAGCTTGCCGGGTCTAAGGCGGTTCAGATCCACTACGAACCGGATGCGTTCAACAAGTCTTTTCAAACTCATCGAATCCTTGAACTCCGGAGTTCTGAACTCTTCATACCGGCGGATTTCCGCCGATAGTATGAGCGGGATATAAATTTCGATGGTCTTCGGGATGACGGTAAGCTGAAGTCCGGCATTGTAGCTCAGTGACTGCTTGAGGTCGTATGCGATCTCAAGGTCTCGCTTCAAGTCTGCGGTAGTGCCGATGTCGGCATATGCTTTCAGGAATGCCAACGGACCGGGAAGGTTGCTGCTCAAGTTTACTGTCAGGATCCAATCCTTGTAGGCTCCGAAAGGAGTGTAGGATTTGAATTGTCCCTGGCGCAAGGCCATCTGGCTGAACAGAAAGCCTTCGCTTTCGCTTCTTCCGAAGTAGAATTCGTCGAATGCGTAGTCTTTTTGAGGACCGCTGCGGGTCCTGTCGCTCAAATTGAAGCCATACAGGCCGTCAGTCGCATCCATCAGCAGCATGCCTCCATAAACCCTGATATCGAAACCGCGTTTGGTTTTCGCATAAGTGAACCGGTAGTTCCATTCCGCCTCGGCTCTGACGACATCGCGATTGGCTTCGAGGCGGATGTCCGTAGACCAGGGGTCAAGCAGGCGCGTGTCTTCGCTGCGGAAGGTGATCCGGTAAAAGTCTGAATAATCGAATCTACGCACAGGAAAGTTGCTGTCATCCGGTCGTTCCAATTCCTGCTGCCACAGATGAACGCTTTGCAACTTGATTTGATGTTGTAAACTTGATCGTTCCGGCTTTCTGCGCAACATGAACCTGATTTCCGGAGATAGACGTTTGTAGGAAAGCAGGGTGTTCTTGAAGCGTTCGTTGTAATTCTTGTACCCGATCTGATCGAAGCCGAATTGACGGTAATCGATCCTCCAGATAATCCTGTCCAGCCAATTGTTCTTTACCGGCCTGCGCCCTTCGAGAGTTGCCAGTCCGCTGAGTTGTCCGCTTTTGAAGCTGTACAGCGGAACCACACTGTATTCGATTTGGCGATAGGGGAACCCCATGTTGTACAGGTTCATGCCGGCCATCCATCCGTCGTAGTTATTCCATCCTACAACAGGTGTGAGCCATGTGGTGCCGCGCTCGGGATGATGCACACCAGGGAATAGTGCGAAATGCGGTCGGATGAATCTGCTGTCGTTGTTTCGCGTATTCATGTCCATATTCCGTCCCGAGCCTCCTATGGCGATTCGGTCACATCCATCGCAGGGTAAAGTGTGAGTTGTAGATCCGGAAATGAACCAGGAGCTCGATACAGGCTCTCCGTTACGATAACCGGTCACTTCCACCGGCATGTCGACAGGTCCACGCTCTTTGAGCCGGAATGAATATCCCATTGTTGTCTTTTCAGCATTTCGTAAGACCACATCACAGCCGGTTTCCGCATGCACGAGACCATCGAAAAACCAGTCGAGGTCTTTTCCCGAAATCCGCTCGAAATCGTTTTGCAGGTCGTCCGGTCCAGGGTGTCGGAAACACCAGTTGCGGTAGTAACTGTGCATACAGGAGTCGAATACCGGGTTCCCCAGGTATGCCGCAAGCATATCCATGGCGACTGCGGTTTTCTTGTAGACGACCGTTCCATAGTTGGTTGAAGTATATTCGTCTGCTGGAAGTCCTATCGGTTGTTCGGTGAACGAGGTGCCGGATGCGAGGTAGGCGAATTTTGTGCTTTTGCGGTAATCCAATCCCGAGAGTCCGGTCAGTCTTCCCAGTCTGCTGGGACCACCGATGAGTTCATTCCAGTTTCCATATTTCACCGGTGGATATTTGTTCAGGACATAACGCATTTCATAAAAGGAGTTGATCCCTTCGTCCATCCAGGGATTCTGTCTTTCGTTCGATCCGAGAAGTCCGTAAAACCAATTGTGTCCCACTTCATGCGCGATGACCACTTCCAGCGGGAATGCACTTCCACTACTGCCGATGATGGTCACGTTCGGGTATTCCATCCCTCCACCGGCAGAGATGGTGCCGTCAACAGCGGTGCATTGGTTGTATGGATATTCACCAACCCATTTGGAGTACCAGTACACTGCATCGGCGATGTATTCCGGTGCTCTTTGCCACAACCTCGACTCGTTGCAGGTAAAGAGCGACCAGGTGGTCACCTTGCGCTTGCTGTAGGGTAGTTCCACTTCTCCTTTCAATACCTGGAATCGCTTGTCGGCAAACCAGGCGAAGTCGTGTACTCGTTGCTGAGTGAACCGGATGGTTTTCATTTCTTCAGCTGATGCAGGAAAGTCAAGATTGTCCGATGTGTCGACTGGAAGTTTTGCACGCTCATCCATCCATTCGATTTCCGATTCAGTCTGCAGGTCACCGGTTGCGCCGACAACATAGTTCTTCGGCAGGGTGATGCTTACATCGAATGAACCGAATTCCGAATAGAACTCGCCTTGATTCAAATAGGGCATGGCGTGCCATCCGTCTTTGTCGTAAACGGCGGGTTTTGGAAACCATTGGGTAATCGCATAGGCCTGTCCGATGTGTCCCAACCGGGAAATGCGCGCAGAGGGTATCTTGACGTAGAATGGGGTGGAGATCCGAACGCTATCACCGGGTAATAAATTGCGGTGAAGCTGAATGCTGCAAATGTCGATGTGGGTCGAGTCGTACTTCCAGGGAAGCATCCTACCCTCTGCCTGAAATGCAAGTGAGTCGATGAATCCCCGGTCTTCGGCCTTGGCGAAATAGAGGCTTCCGTCACCCGATTCGAGCAGTTGTTTGCACAAAGCAGTTCCCCGATCGCGGTAAGCGTTGGGCCAGAGGTGGAAAAAGAGCTGCCGAAGTGTATCGGGTGAATGGTTGATGTAAACGATCTCCGCAAAGGCATGAAGGCTGTGGCTTTTATCGTCAAGCCTTACACGGACGGTGGTGTTGACTTCTTGCTGGAAATAGGATTTCTGCTTTCCGGAAGTGGTTGCAACCAGGTTCAATTGTAGAAAAACAACCAGTGCAAGTGTCGTAATGGTACGGATCATGATTTGAAGTTTATTCGATTTCTATGGACCGGAGTTCTCCGTTTTTCCAATCAATTTCATTGAACTGCAAGAAGTTCATTGCCGGATGATACGGTAGGGTGGAAGTCGGTCGAATTGCAGAATGAATGTTCAGCGAGCGGGTCGGTGCAGCCGGGAGTCTGACCGAAACCAAATCCGGAAGAAATGAAAACTGCGTTTAGAAGAGCGAACAGTTTCTTCATCTCATCCGATCCGTTGTCTTCCGATAAAGTCGAGGTCAGGCTTTGACTCCCGCTTCCACCGATTTGCGGATGAGTTCAATGAATTCGTCGAAAAGGTAGGAAGCGTCGTGGGGTCCCGGTGCAGCTTCAGGGTGATACTGAACGGAGAAAGCAGGGCGCGATTTCAGACGGATGCCTTCAACAGTTTTGTCGTTGAGGTTGACATGTGTGATTTCCACTTCAGTCGAACGGTCGAGGTCATCCTGGTTCACGGCAAAGCCATGGTTCTGCGATGTGATCTCACACGTGTCGTTCACTAGGTTTTTCACCGGATGGTTGATGCCCCTGTGTCCGTGATGCATTTTGTGGGTCCTTAACCCGCTGGCTTCGGCAAGTAACTGGTGTCCAAGGCAGATGCCGAAAGTGGGCGTTCGCGATTCTAAAATGGCTTTTACCGTAGCGACCGCCTGGGGCATCGCACCCGGATCACCGGGACCATTGCTCAGCATATAACCATCGGGCTGCCACAGTTGCATCTCTTCGAATGTCGAGTTGTAAGGGAAGATCCGGACCCTGCATCCGCGCTCCGAAAGACATCGGGCGATGTTGTGCTTGAACCCTTCGTCGAGCAGGGCCACTTTCAAGTCGCCTTCTGTACTGAAGTCCCAGGGTTCATGCGATGAAACACGGCTGCTCAGTTCCAGTCCTTCCATCGAAGGTACCTTGGCGAGTTCTGCCTTCAGCACATCAATGTCCATGATATCAGTACTGATGATGGCGTTCATCGCTCCTTTGCTTCGCACATGGCGGACGATGGCACGGGTGTCGATATCGGTGATGGTGACCAGCTTGTTTTGCTCCAGGTATTCCTGGATGGACATTTCGGAGTCTTTGCGCGAGGCAATGGGGCTCAGGTTTCTGCAGATGAGTCCTGCGATTTTGACCCCTCCGGATTCCGATTCGTCAAGCTTGATGCCGTAGTTTCCGATGTGTACGCTCGCCATCACCATCAACTGACCGGTGTAGGAAGGGTCGGTGAAGATCTCCTGGTAACCGGTCATACCGGTGTTGAAACACAGTTCTCCGGTGGATATACCCGTGTGACCGGCTGCTTTGCCGTGGAAAACAGTGCCATCTGCAAGGACAAGGAGGGCCGGACGTTTGGGAGTGTATTTCATGAGGAAGGAAATCAGGATCCGGGAGTCAAAAATACGGAGATGGATCCTAACCTTTCGAAATGTTGAAAAGATGATCGGTTGTTCGGCCGGATACGTCATGCCATCTCCATTTTTCGTCTCTCAAATCCCTACTTTCGTCACCATGAGTTCGCGTTCGAAGTTTTACACCGTATGGGAGGGGCGCAGGCCGGGGGTTTACTCCAATTGGGAAGAATGCAAACGACAGATCGAGGGTTATCCCAATGCGAAGTACAAGTCGTTTCCATCGAAGTCAGACGCGGAAAAGGCCTGGTCCGAACCCCATTCCAGGCATTTGTCTTACACACGTACCGCCTCAGTTGCAAAATCGGTCTCGCCGTCCTTCAAGGTAGGTAAACCGCTTGCCGGAAGCCTGTGCGTCGATGCGGCTTGCAGCGGCAATCCCGGTGATCTGGAATACCGCGGAGTGGAGTTCGATTCCGGTCGTGAGATCTTCCGAATGGGGCCGTACAAGCAAGGGACTAACAACGTGGGGGAGTTTCTGGCCATTGTGCATGCACTGGCTTTACTTCAGCAACAGCAGATGAGCGAAAGGATTATCTATTCAGATTCCGCAGTAGCCATTGGTTGGGTTAAGAAGAAGAAATGCTGTACAAAGCTGGAGCATACACGGACGAATTCGGTACTTTTCGATCTGATTCACCGGGCTGAACGCTGGTTGGAGAATGCGGTCTACCGAAACCCGATTCTGAAATGGGAAACAGAGGACTGGGGTGAGATTCCTGCCGATTTCGGTCGTAAGTGACCCGGCTGATTTCATTCACCGTGAGTGGTTGAGAACTTGATTTTTCATCATTTCATCAAGGGTGTTTGCCGATTTGCACTGCTTATTTTTGATTCATGATTTCCGTAGTCACCGAATTGAATCAATCCCTGGTGGATGAATTGGTCTCCATCTGTGGGAAGTCGCATGTCCTTGCTGCCACCGACGAGCGTACATCGTACGGAAGCGATGAAACCGAAGACCTGCATTTCATGCCCGCCGTGGTGGTCTTCCCCGGTTCCGCGGATGAAATAGCATCCATTCTCAAGCTGGCCAACCGCGATCGCATCCCGGTGACGCCTCGCGGTGCCGGAACCGGACTCAGCGGAGGCGCTTTGCCCGTGAACGGAGGCATTGTCCTTTGTACCGAACGGTTGAACCGTATCCTCGAAATCGATGAACGAAACCTCCAGGCCACGGTTGAGCCCGGGGTCATCAATCAGGTGTTCCGTGATGCGGTCGAGGCAAAGGGTTTGTTCTATCCACCCGATCCCGCCAGTCGCGGAAGCTGCTTTTTGGGAGGAAACCTGGCCGAGAACGCCGGCGGACCGAAAGCCGTCAAGTACGGTACGACGAAGGACTATGTGCTCAATTGCGAGGTGGTATTGCCTACCGGCGAAATCATCTGGACGGGAGCCAATACGCTGAAGAATTCCACTGGTTATAATCTTACACAATTGGTGGTGGGAAGTGAGGGGACGCTTGGAATCATCACCAGGATCGTTTTCCGGCTGATTCCATTGCCCACGCAGAACCTGCTGATGCTGGTCCCGTTCTTCTCCCCCGAAAAGGCGTGCGAGGCGGTTTCGGCTGTTTTCCGTGCCGGGTTCACGCCCTCCGCCATGGAGTTCATGGAGCGGGACGCCATCGATTTCGTGCTTCGCTATGTGGATGTGAAAATTCCGGTAAAGGACGAACACCAGGCTCATCTGCTGATTGAAGTCGATGGCCACGACCTGGACGCCCTCTTCAAGGATTGCGAGAAGATCTCAGAGGTGATGTACGCTCACGAGTGCGACGAGGTGATGTTTGCGGATACGTCCCAGCAGAAAGCCGACCTATGGCGGATGCGCAGGGCGGTAGGGGAGGCCGTGAAGTCGCATTCTATTTACAAGGAGGAGGATACCGTGGTGCCGCGTGCGGAATTGCCTGTTCTGTTGAAAGGGGTGAAGGAGATCGGTAGGAAATACGGTTTTAATTCAGTCTGCTACGGGCATGCCGGCGACGGAAACCTGCACGTGAATATCATCAAGGAAGGCATGAGCGACGAGGACTGGAATACAAAAGTCCCGGTCGGTATCCGCGAGATCTTTGAACTGTGTGTAAAATTGAAGGGGACGATATCCGGTGAACACGGCATCGGCTATGTGCAAAAAAGCTACATGGACATTCCCTTCGATCCCACGGCCCTCGAATTATAAAAGGG
>JBJOER010000029.1:0-2879 GCA_046049215.1 Bacteroidota bacterium
CGTATCGATCCAGCTATAGCCTACGCCGTCGCTGAATTGTTCCTTCTGCCTCCATACGATCTTTTCCGGAAGTAAATCTTCGAATGCTTTGCGCAGGATCCATTTTTCGATGCGTCCGTTAGAGGCCATCTTGTCTGCGGGATTGAGGCGCATGGCCACATCCATGAACTCTTTGTCAAGGAATGGCACTCGTCCCTCCACTCCCCACGCTGCAAGCGCTTTGTTGGCACGGAGGCAATCGTACAAGTGAAGTTTACCGAGCTTACGGACCGTTTCCTCGTGGAAAGCCTGTGGGTTCGGCGCTTTGTGGAAGTACAGGTATCCTCCGAAGAGTTCATCCGATCCTTCGCCCGAAAGCACCATTTTAATTCCCATGCTTTTGATGACGCGGGCCAGCAGGTACATCGGCGTAGAGGCACGAACGGTAGTGACGTCATACGTCTCGAGATGATAGATCACATCGCTGATGGCATCCAGTCCCTCCTGCACGGTGAAGTGTACTTCGTGGTGAACCGAACCGATATAGTCGGCCACTATCCGAGCTGCAGCCAGGTCGGGTGAATCTTTCAAGCCCACCGCGAAGGAGTGCAGGCGTGGATACCAAGCCATCTGCTGGTCGCCGCTCTCGATACGCTTTGGTGCGAACCGCGCAGTGACCGCAGCAATGATGGACGAATCGAGTCCGCCGGATAGTAGAACACCGTAAGGTACATCGCTCATCAGCTGCCGATGCACTGCGGCTTCAAGTCCTTCGCGCAAAGTTTTGATGTCCGATGTGTTGTCTTTTACGCCATCGTACGTCATCCACTCGCGGGTGTACCACTTCTTTGGTTCGGTACCTTCGTCGCTGCAGAAGAAGTGTCCCGGAGGAAATTCCTGAAGTTGGTTGCAGACCCCTTCCAGCGCCTTCAGTTCGGAAGCCACATAGAAGTTGCCGTGTTTGTCGCGGCCCATGTACAGGGGAATGATACCCATGTGGTCGCGGCCGATGAGGTAGCGTTGTTTTTCCTCGTCCCATAGGGCGAAAGCGAAGATGCCGTTGAGTTTTTCCAAGAAGGCTGAACCATCGCGCCGGTAAAGGGCCAGGATCACTTCGCAGTCCGACTGGGTCTGGAAGGGATAATCGGGGAACTCGGCTCGAAGTTCACGGTGGTTGTAGATCTCGCCGTTCACGGCCAGGGACACCAACCGGTCGGATGTGAACAAAGGTTGACCGCCCGACTGGGGATCGACAATGGCCAGGCGCTCGTGTGCCAGCAGGGCATTCGGCGAGCAATGGATCCCCGACCAATCGGGTCCACGGTGACGGATCTTACGGGATTGTTCAAGCACCTGCGGGCGCAGGGCATGGGGTTCGTTTTTCAGGTCGAAAACAGCGACGATGCCACACATAGATTAAAGTGAATTGGGATTTAATTCTTGTACGTAGTGGATGCTGTTAAAAATGGATGAAAAGCTGTCAAATCTTACATAAAACAGGAAAGGACATCAGCCGGTACAGACCAATGTCCTTTCGATCAGTATAGTTGATGATCAGTTCCTGACGATCTTATTGTTGATCGGTGGAATCGTCATGAGGTAGGCGTAGATCGCCCCGGCCTCGTAATCGGTGAGTTGATGGTAAGGAACCATCGGATATCGCAGGGTTTGTTCCCCTTCGACGATACCATACTTAAGGGCTTTTACAAACTTCTCTTCCGACCAGCTACCGATTCCCGTTTCTTTATCGGGAGTAAGGTTGGAAGTCAACACGGGTTGTCCTTCCAGGTTTAGCGGCTTGTTGCCTCCACCGAAATAGAGATAGCTTTTTTCCGGATTCAGGATGTCCATCTTTGTAAAGTCACCGGAATGGCAGGTATAGCAGTCAAGGTTCAGCGCCATGTGGCGACCGAAGTCCACCTTATTGGAGCTGTCAGGCATCCTGATGGCCTGCTCGGGCATGGGCAAAGGCTTGAAGGCGGTATTACAAAGAAATTTGGTAAGGAACGATGGCTCGCAAGGTTTGGCAGGAGTGTGTTCGGCCTGCACCCAGGGGTCATCTGAGCGGAGAAAGGAGATGATGGCGTTCATGTCTTCGTTCGACATATGCGGAAGCTTAGCCATGTACGGTGGAGTATAACGCCCGTCCTTTTTCACTCCGGTCCGGAGCAGATAAAGTAATTCGCCATCGGTGTAGGATCCGATGCCATATTCCAGATCGGAAGTGATGTTGGCCGAATAGGCATAGCCGAATTCTGGAGGGGCATCGTCCATTTTCTTTCCGGATAATTTTCCCGTAGATTTATTGAGATGGCAGTTCGCACACAGCATAGAGGCGAGCTTTCGTCCACGTTCAATACTCGCCGGGGAACTGATGTGATTATAATCGATCTTGACCGTTTCATAATGGGGGATCCCCCTGAAGTGAATGATGGCCGCTGCGCAGCCGGCAAGTCCTGCCACAGCGAGGACAAGCACAAGCAGATACTTAAGTAGCTTTTTCATTTCGCTAGGTTGTGAATGGTTAGGGTATCGTAAAGTTGGGAAAATGTGGCCGAATTACAAATACTGTGATCGGTTTATCATGCGGGCTGATGCGATGATCATTTTCAATCATCCATCCCTTTTCCCTCATGATTTAAATAAAACCAATTCCATTTATGGAATCCGGCAAGACCCTGCATCCTATTCGGGCGTTCAGGTTTTACCGATCGATTCTACAGACTCACTTAACATCACATCTTATGAAAAAGCTAATCATCCTATGTGTCCTGCTCGTATCAGGCACCGTCGGTTTCGCAGACGAGAAACCGGTTAAATCCACTGTTCAACGTGTAACCATTTTCACCCAGGGAGCCCAGGTATTCCGCTCCTCAACTGTCTCTATCGGCACAGGAATC
>JBJOER010000030.1:0-12249 GCA_046049215.1 Bacteroidota bacterium
CAACGCTCCTCCCAGCCTTTCTTCGACGAGCTGAGGTTGGCCACCATCGTTCCCAGAGACACGCCCAGTGTGGCCACGTATGCCGAGATCGATCCTCCACCCGGTGCCGGTGATTCGCTTGCGGTTTCCGCCGAGAACGCTTTCAGGTCCATATCCACCAGCATTTTGGTGGAGTCTTCCATGGCATACTCGATAATGCGCTCGCGGGCATTGAAGGGCGCCAACTCGTCTAAACCCATCGACTTCACGGCAATATGAATGAGATCGGCGTCGCTTTGACCGGCGCTCAGCCTTTGTTTCTTCAGGAAATACCGACCCGCCTCGAGCATGGCCGACAATGGAAGAAGTCCCACCAACTCAGAACCGGTCACCCGTTGTCCCCGACGGTGAGCGCTTTCGTTGCACTCTTCAAATACTTTGTGCAGGGGAGTCTCACGGAAACGGGTGATGTTAATAGACACTTGCGCAATGCCGTACTCCTCGATATACCATCCGATGGCCTTCACCCCTTTCAGCTTACCCGGAATACGCACTTCCTGACCGGATGCATCCAAAACCTTGTTGCCTTTATCATCGGTCTTAACACGACCGGCTTCCCGCACATCGAAGGCGATACTATTGGCCCTTTTGACGGATTTGGTATTCAGGTTGACATTGTAGGCGATGAGGAAGTCACGGGCACCGATAACAGTGCCTCCGGTTTTTGCCGGGAACTCGGCCGGACCGAAGTCGGGTTTCCATTGAGGTTCTTTGATCTTCTTGAAAAATCCTTCGTACTCACCTGCACGAATCACCGATAGGTTGCTTCGCTCCTTGTTCGTTTGTGCATCTTCGTAGAGGTAGACCGGAATACCCAGTTCTTTTCCCACCCGTTCCGCCAGCTTCACGCTCCATGCGGCGGTTTCTTCCATCGAAATGCCTGCGACCGGAATGAATGGACAAACATCGGTGGCCCCCATGCGGGGATGCTCTCCGGTGTGCTTGCTCATGTCGATGAGGGAAGCTGCTTCCGAGATTCCCCGGAAGGCGGCCTCCACCACCTGAGCAGGCTCACCCACGAGGGTCATGACGGTTCGGTTGGTGGCTTTCCCGGGATCGACGTTGAGCAGTTTAACGCCATCAACCGAACGGATGGCATCGGCAATACGTTCGATGATTCGGGGGTCGCGCCCCTCACTGAAGTTAGGTACACACTCGATGAGTTGTTTCATAGTTGAATCAGATGGGTTTTCCGTTGAGGATGACGGTATCGACCAGATTGCTGCCAAAGGCGTAAGGCAGGTAGGCCAGGGATGGGATCTTCTTGGTCAGGAACAGGTTGGCCCGTTTTCCTTTTTGCAGACTGCCTACTTCGCCCATGACGCCCATGGCATAAGCACTGTTCAGGGTAGCGGCATTGATGGCTTCCTCCGGACGCATGCCCAGGTATAGACAGGCCAGTGAGCACACAAAAGGCATTTTTCCTGATGGACAGGAACCCGGATTGTAATCAGATGCAATCGCAACCGGAAGGCCGGCATCGATCATCTTCCGGGCCGGTGGATAATGCAACTTGAGGAAGAAAGCGGTGCCGGGAAGCAGGGTCGGCATGGTTTCACTTTCCAACAAGACGTTGATCTCTTCATCGCCTGTGCACTCGAGGTGATCGACAGAAAGTGCGCCGTGCTTTACGCCCACCTGTATGCCCCCTGAGTAATCGAGCTCGTTGGCATGGATCTTCGGGCGCAACCCATAGCGGTTTCCGGCTTCCAGCAGACGGTCTGTTTCCTCCACGGTGAAGAAGCCCCGGTCACAAAAAACATCGTTGAAATCGGCCAATCCTTCCTCGGCGATGAGCGGAATCATCCGGTCGGCCAGCAGGTCGATGTAGGCCTTTCTATTCTCCTTGAACTCGACAGGCAATGCATGGGCACCCAGGAAGGTGGAACGAATGATCAGGGGTGAATTCTCCTTCAGGCGACGGATCACGTGCAACATCTTCAGTTCAGCATCGAAATCGAGCCCGTATCCGCTTTTGATTTCAATTGCACCGGTGCCACTCTGCATCACTTCATCCAGACGCACCATGGCATTGTCGTACAATTCCGATGCATCCGTCGAACGCAGCCGTTTGGCCGAATTCAGGATCCCTCCTCCCCTACGCGCGATCTCCTCGTAGGTCAATCCATCGATCCGGTCTACGAACTCCCCTTCGCGCGAACCGGCGAACACCACGTGGGTATGCGAGTCGCACCAGGCCGGAAAAACATAGCGACCCTCTGCATCGATCACGTCATTCACCGGAGAGTGAAAAGGCTCGTCCATGTGTCCCATATCAGAAATCACATCCCCTTCAATCAGCAGCCAGCCGTTCTCCAGCACGGGCAGCTCTTTCATTTCGTGTCCGCGTACCACGTGGCTGCGTCCGTGCTGGACCAGGCCTTTCGCGTTGATGATGAGAATCCGGTTCATTTTTTTCTTCACTGTTAGCCTGCAAAAGTCGGAAAAAGGCGTTTCGACGGGCGCTTGGGAAGGCCTCAGGAGTTCGAAACACCGCGACCGGACCGGCGGGTCTATTTCACCTCCTGCAGAACCGAAACGTAGCGGTGGATATAATCCGATTTTCCCTTGCGGCGGTACTGCATCACAAAACGGGGATGCGGCAGGCCGATCAACTGTTCGAACCAGCGGTGCTTTTCGTTCAGGGTGTTCAGCACATGGAGGTTCTTGCCTTCACCCAGGCAGACCGCCACATCGCTACGCGCACCGAATTCCAGCTGCCTTTCAATACTTTGAACGATGAATGGGGTCATTCGTTTTTGAAGGAGCGGATCGTCGTAGTAGTTGAAGTTTTTCCCCTCATTCACAAAACCAAGGGGACAAACCGAGGTCAAATAGAACGATCCGGTGAAGGCTTTGATTCCCCCGAAAGCCTCCATCACTTCGTATACGAATGTGGCACTTGATTCAGGCTTTTGAACAAACGGATTCGGTATTCCTGCAACTTGCGACAAGGCCGGTGGATCGGTGAAAGGAACACCTGTGATGCCAGCGCCCAACCTACCGGGATTGATGCCCCAGATGAACACCCGCCTACGGGTGTCTGCATAATATCTGCTGTAATACTGTTGCACCAACTCCATCACCTCTTTCTGCCGGTAAGGGTTCAGCAGGGAGATGCCTTTCGGTAATCGCGCCAAGGGATGCAAATCCCCCAGGAAGTGGATCACCTGTTCGCCGAAAGTGAATTTCGTGGCCATGTTGATAAAGAAAACCGGGGGAAGCGTGACATCCCCCAACTGCAAAAATCTATTTTTATCGGCATGGAATACCTCCGCCTGGACCTCGAACTTCAACCCATTGAACCTTTCCGCGACTGGATGAGCTACAAGCTGGCCGAAGCGGGATTCGACATGTTCGAGGAAACGCCCCAGGGGTTGACCGCTTACTGCAGGAAGGACGGCTACGATCACCAATCTGTAGAATCCATTCTGAACGAATGCAAAAGCCTGGGTTGTGCGCTGACCAGCCAGGAATCCGAAATACCCTGGCAGAACTGGAACGAGGAATGGGAGAAGCAATTCGAACCGGAGGTCATTGGTCAGCAGGTTTACGTCCGTGCCGACTTCCATCCTCCACGACCGGATCTACCGATGGAAATCGTTATCCAGCCCAGAATGGCTTTCGGCACCGGACACCATCCCACCACTGCACAAGTGATGGAGGCCATGCTTGACATCGACTTTAAACAGAAGAAAGTCATCGACATGGGCTGCGGTACCGCCATCCTGGCTGTCCTGGCCTGCATGCTCGGGGCGACCGAGGCAACCGCCATCGACAACGACCCCAACGCCGTCGAAAACAGCATTGAAAACGCACGGAGGAACGGATTCCCCGGAATACGCGTAATCGAAGGAGATGTACATGCCATGCAAGCACTAAAAGCAGATATCCTGTTGGCCAACATCAACCGGAACATCATCCTTGCTGACCTTCCAGATTACAGCATGGCCACCCGGCCCGGGGGACTACTAATCACCAGCGGCTATTACGAAGACGACTTGCCGGTCATCGTAGAAAAAGCAAGTCAGAACGGATTCGTTTTCCTGAACAAACGCATCCGCAATGAATGGTGCTGCGCCACGTTTCGTTTGGAAAACGGATGATACCATCGTTTTCATTCATTGTACGATCATTTCAGTGAACACCATGATAAAAAACCAATTGAAGCGCCCCTACGGGGCTTGACATGAAATATGATCACCGGTTTCTATTATTGATATGCCCCTACGGGGCAGGCTTTGATATAGATCCGTACATCGCAGAATGCTTGTGAAAATCACCCTCGATCTTCGACCAGCAAACCACACATCGAATCCCCAATTGAAGCGCCCCTACGGGGCTTGACATGAAGTTTGAATCAACGTCCTCTATTATTGCTGCGCTCCTTCGGGGCAGGCTTTGATTGAATCCAGAAAGGTATTCCTCTTCAAATCAGAATTCAACTGTACGCTCAAAATCCTTGTAAACCCATTTTCAAAAGATCAAAACAGTACCTCCTATGCAGCGCGCTATCCTCAAACCAATTCTTTTTCTGCTCTTCTGCCCTTTGTTTTCAATCGCCCAGGCCCCGAAATCGTTTAGTACGGACCCCGCCGCTTTTGCCAAAGAAATACGCGGTTACATGGTGCTAACCAACAAAGACCAGACGGAGAAGATCATGGACAGATTTGACGAGCTCTGGACCGAACAGGCCCGGTTTACGGTTCAGGAGCAAGGAACGGTGATCCGAACGGCGAACAATATGCTTAAAAAGCGATTGAAGCCTTACCCCGACTTCAGCAATTACATCATCGCCCTGATGGCTTTGGAGTCATCGGGTAAGAAAGCCACCCTTTTCGAAAACTGGCACAATAGCCTGGATGAAGTCCTCAACCTTAGCTCCAAGCGATACAGTGATTACATCGAAGACGTTTCCGGATTATTCGCGGAGAACGTTCTTTATTCATCCGCTTCGGTCAAGTGGATCGGCAGCAGCTCGGAATTCACCTTCGAGTTCGACTCCGTACCCAAGGTGCGTTTTCCGAAAATGACACTTACCTGCCAATCGAAGGGGGACAGCAGTATTATTCGCGACATCAGCGGATCCTACTACCCTTTGACCAGGGTATTTACCGGTGAAGGGGGACGCGTCGATTGGAGCCGGGCAGGCCTTGATCCGGGCAAAGTGTATGCTGATTTGAAGAAAACAACCATCACACTTACCTCCTCGGAGTGGACCTCTGAAGATGCCACCTTTTACAACAAGGACTATTTCAATCAAGCTTTAAGTGGAAAGGTCGCCGATAAGACGATGGCCGGGGTCAGGTCCGAAACCGCAGCGTATCCCCGCTTCACGAGCTACGACCTTCAGCTGGGGATCAAGGAGATCATCAAAGACGCTGACTATATCGGTGGTTACTCGCAGCAAGGCAGTAAAATGGTGGGATCCGGATCGCGTGAACAGAAAGCCAGGCTGGCATTCAAGCGCAAAGACACATTACAAGTTGTCATCGCAGCCAGGAGTTTCATCATCAGACCGGAACGGATCAGTTCGGATGGCGCCTCATTCACCTGTTATTTCAATGAAGATTCCATTCATCATCCTTCGATCCAGTTCCGGTATGTGGCTTCAGACAGGAAGATGACCCTCACCCGAAGCACCGAATCGGGTATCAGCATGCCGTTTTTCGATTCCTTCCACCAAATGGAAATCATGGTGGACCAGATCAGTTGGAAGATCGATGATCCATTGATGGAGTTTAAAATGGCTTCCGGACAGAACGATTTGAAGATGAAGCTGGAGTCGTTCAATCTGTATACCGACGAGCGTTTCCAGCAGATCCAGGGGATGGCCGATATCACCCCTCTGATAACGGTGAGGGAGTACACCGAAAAGCAGGGAAGATTTATCTATCCACCCGACTACGCCAAGTACCTGCGTGTAAGCGAACAACAGGCACGGTCTCTGGTCATCTACCTGGCGAACAAGGGATTTCTCAGCTACGATTATGAAGAGGATGTCGCTACTGTCAACGACAAGCTCCACTACTACCTTACGGCCCGTAACAACAAAACCGACTACGACAAGATTGAGATCGAATCGATGATCTCGGCGATTCCGAATGGCAAGCTCAACCTGATGAACTTCGATCTCGACCTTCAAGGCGTCGGTAGGATCCTGATCAGCGACTCCCAGCAGGTTTGGATAGCACCGTTCAATCAAGAGCTGCGGCTCTTGAAAAACCGTGACCTCTTCTTTAGTGGACGCGTACATGCCGGAAAAAGTGACTTTTTCGGCAAGGGGTTCCTGTTCCATTACGACGACTTCCGCGTTGACATGCCCGCCATCGACTCCTTACGCATGAAGGCGACATCGGACACGGAGGTAGACGAATATGGACGTCCCAAACTCATCTCGATCCGAAACACCCTTCAAAACCTGTCGGGTAAACTGCAAATCGACAGTTTAATGAACAAGTCCGGTCGGAAAAACTTTCCGCCCTACCCTGCATTCATCAGCGACAAGGAAGCCTATGTGTACTACGACCACCCCACGGTTTACAATGGCATATACGACCGAAGTCGCTTTTATTTCCAGGTAGATCCGTTCGGAATCGACTCCTTGGACAATTTCGCCACCGGCGGACTTCAATTCAAGGGCAGGCTGGAATCGGCGGGCATCTTCCCCACCATTCCTGAAACTATTGTCATACGCCCCGATTACTCTTTTGGCTTCGAGCAAGACGCGCCTTCGGAAGGTTATCCCATGTACGGAGGGAAGGGCACCTACCACCGGCACCTCGATCTCAGTTTCAAAGGACTCATCGGTTCAGGAAGCATCGATTATCTGAGTTCACTATCAGAGTCCCGGGACATTGTTTTCTTTCCCGACTCCACACACCTGCGCGATGCCTCCTGGGATCTCCGACGCGCGACCATTGCGGGAACTGGATTTCCGGATGCCAAAGGCAGGAACAATTTCATCAACTGGTATGCTCGTGCCGACCGCATGTTCGTATTTCGCGAATCGGGAAGCCTTGATGCCTACGATGGAAGTGTTGACATGGCCGGTAACCTGACCTTGACACCGTCGGGCCTGGGAGGAAGTGGGATCGCACGCTTCAAGGAATCCGAACTCGAATCGCGAGATTTTGCTTTCCGGCCGAATGATTACGGAGCTGACACCTCTGACTTCCGCCTGAAATCGGATTTCGAGAACATCCTGGCTATTCAAACGAAGAACGTCAATGCCAAGATCGACCTGGCCAAGCGCATGGGCAGTTTCAGCTCAAACGGCAGCGGCTCCTACGTCAGCTTCCCCTTGAACCAGTACCTGTGTTTCATCGCCCAATTCAAGTGGTATTTCGACAACAGGGAGCTTGAATTCGGAGAAGAGAAAAGCCTCGCCTCCCAGGTCATCGAAGGGTCTGATTTTCTCTCTACCAATCCCTTCCAGGACTCCCTGCGTTGGAATGCAGGCGTGGCGAGATACAGTCTGGCCGACTATATGATCAAGGCCCGGAAGGTGAAACAGATCCTGGTGGCCGATGCCGTGATCTTCCCTGCTGATACTGCCACCATAGTCATTGAAAAGGACGCCTACATGCGACCGTTGAGCGAAGCTACCGTCATCGCCAATACCGCCTCCAGATACCACACGATCAATGCAGCGACACTGCAAATCGAGGGAAGAAAGCGGTACGGAGGCAGCGGACTCTACTCCTATACGGACCATGCCGGCACCAAACATGCCATTTTACTCGACAGGATCTCAGTCGATACCAGCTTGCAGACCTACGCTTCCGGCAACATGCCCGATTCGGCGATGTTCCAGATCAGTCGCAACATCAGCTACAAAGGCAGAGTGAGCCTGAGCGCCTCCAACCCCCTGCTCAATTTCGACGGCTTCGCGCGGCTGAGCCACCCATGCGAGGAAAAGCTGCCATCGGGCTGGTTTGCCTTCCGCGGTGATATCGACCCGAAAGGAGTTAAAATTCCAGTCAGGGAGCCAAGGAACGAGTTCGGCGAAAAACTCGGGGTAAGCCTGTGCATCAGTTCAGACAGCAGCGGATTTTACAGCACCTTCCTTTCACCCAAGAAAAAGAATACGGATACCGAAGTTTTGAGTTCGGAGGGATTCCTTCAATACGATGAAGCGGGAGCCGTTTACCGAATTGCAGCCGAGGATAAACTGAAATCACCGGACGGACCCGGCGCTATGATTCAACTCAATGACGTCAATTGCGTGGTCAGCGGTGAGGGAAGACTGAACCTTGGGGTGCGTTTCGGCCAATTCGATTGGAGTACCACCGGCCAGTTCACCAACAATACCATCCAGGACTCGACAAAGTTCGATGGTTTTGCTGGGTTGGATTTCATGTTTTCGGGCGATGCGATGAAAGCAATGGCCGACTTGATCCGCGAACAACCTACCCTCAAAGCCAGCAACGATGCCCGCAGCATTTGGTTAAAAGCCATGCGGGAGCTAGTCGGTACCGAAAAAGCGGATAAACTCGTTTCCGAAATGAGCCTCTATGGCGCCCCCCGACGCCTACCTGACGAACTTAACAAAACACTTTACTTAACAGAGCTTAACTTATACTGGGACAAAGAGTTCCAGTCTTACAAATCAGAAGGACCAATCGGAATCGGGTTCATTGGTAAGGAAGCCATTGGACGACAATTGACCGGTCATCTTGAAATTCAGCGTAAGCGAGGCGGGGATATTTTTAACCTATACGTTGAGGCCGACAAATCCACCTGGTGGTATTTCAGCTACACGCGAGGGATCATGCAGGCCATTTCTTCCGACAGCAAGTTCAACGACGCCATAGCTGCGATCAAGCCCGAGAAACGGGTAGCAGACACCAAAGGCGATAAGGAACCCTACGAGTACATGCTGAGTACTGATCGCAAAAAGGCAGAATTCATCCGCAGGATCAAGGGCCAGTAGAAAACGGTAAAATATTGATTATTTAACACTTAGGTTAAACATTGCATTGTTTTGGCCTAAATTTGGGCCGGGGTATCTGTCAAAATTCAATACCTTTGGTCATCATGGTGCTGTTTTCCCTCGTTAGTCTGCTGTTGCTCGCCTATTTGCTCGGCTCGATTCCCTCGGCTGTTTGGATTGGAAAATCCCTTTACGGCATCGATGTGCGCGATTTCGGAAGCGGCAACGCAGGTGCTACCAACACCTTGCGAGTCCTGGGCAAGAAAGCGGCATTGCCGGTTCTGATCATGGATATCCTGAAAGGCTTTGCAGCGGTTAAATTGGTTTGGTTGTCCGGTGAATATCTTCCTGAGACCCGCCAGTTTCTTCATTTCGAACTCAGCCTGGGAATCGCATCGCTTATCGGGCACATTTATCCCGTATTTGCGGGTTTCCGAGGCGGTAAAGGCGTAGCCACTTTATTCGGCATTTTGTTGGCGGTTCATCCGGGAGCTGCTTTGATTTGCATGGGTGTTTTCTTCACCACGCTTCTTCTCACCCAATATGTATCGGTGAGTTCCATCATGGCCGCCATGGTTTTTCCGATCTCGATCATGTTCATTTACCATGAAACGATTCCCGGTCTGAACATTTTCGGTCTTTTCGTTTCGGCTCTCGTACTGGTCACACACCAGAAGAACATCGAGCGCCTTATCCGCGGTGAGGAAGGTAAAACCACACTTCTACAGCGGCACAAGTAACCCTTCTTTCTTACGCTTTTTGGACTACGCTTAACACGTAGCAGATGTCTGTTGCTTTTTGAGTCCGTGTTGCCTGTTTGACTCCCTTCTCATTCGGTTGTAACCCCGTAGGGAATGCATGCGTAAAAGCCTGCAAACTCAACTCGTAACATGAAAAAGGCCATGCCGACCATTCTGATGCTATTGATTGCATTCAGCTTGGTTTCATCCACTTCCCTCCTAGCGGGCAAAAACGAAGCGCAACGATTCCGCGAAGCTGAAAAACTGTTTCATGCCAAGCAATACGAAAAGGCCATGCCGATGTTTGCCCAGCTGGTCAGCAGCCATCCCAAGAATTACAAGTACAATTACTACTTCGGAGTTTGCCTACTGGTTGCCAGTAAGGAAAAAAGCCAGGCCCTGAATTATCTCGATAGAGCACTGGACAATCAAAAAACGCCCGAAGAAGTATACTACTATATCGGTCGTGCGTTGCACCTGGCCTATCGATTTGACGAAGCCCGTGAATACATCAATGAATTCAACACGGTTGTCGGTCGTGTGGGGGTCAACGACTGGAACACGTCGCAGCTGCTGGACATGATCAACAATGCCGAACGAATTCTCGATTTCTCGAAGACCAATCAAATCACCGCCAAGACCGAAGCGACTTCACAGGATTTCTTTGACCGGTACAAATTCAATCAGCCCCAGGGAAAATTGCTCAGTATGCCCGATGAAATGATCGCCAACGCCAAAAACTCGAACGAAGAGCGCCCCACCATCTTTCTAAGCGGAAACGGCCGTGTCATCTATTACTCGGCTTTCGCCCGGGAAACAGGAAGCCGCGACATCTACCGGGTGGAAAAGAACCGCAAAGGACAATGGGGATTACCCGTCCGACTGGATCGAAACGTCAACACTTCACAAGACGAAACCTATCCCACCTGCAACCACGATGGTCGAATACTTTATTTCAGTTCGAAAGGCCACAATAGCACCGGTGGCTTCGACATCTTTAAAAGCGTTTACAACACCGCAGACACCAAATGGAAGAAACCGACCAACCTGGGGAGTCCGGTCAATTCACCCGATGATGATTACCATTTCCTTTCCTCAACAGACGAACAAAAAGCGTATTTCTCCAGCCAGCGCGAATCGGCACCGGGTACTTTGACCGTCTATCAAATGCCTTATACCGTCCGCGAAACCCTACCCATTGCAGTGGAAGGAAGGATTATTACAACTGTTGATCAACTGGCGGGAGGCATCACTGTTCAAGTCATGGACGATGTGACAAAAAACATCATCTTACAACAGACCTGCTCCACTCAAGACGGAACTTTTCCGGTTGAGGTGAATTCCCCCGGGCTCTACACGTTGACGATTCAAAGTAACGGAAGCGATCCGATGACCGCCCGGATTGAAATCACCGAGGAGATGAATGGCAACTACCTGGACGACATTACTTATTCACCGGGAAGCCGCTTGGAGCTCTCGGCACCGCTGGCCAACCAACTGAAAAAAAGCACAACTGCTGAGGATGGTCATCCAACACAAGAATCCACACAAACAGACGCCCAAACCGCCAACGGAAGCTTTCTCGCTTCAGGCAATGAGCAGGCCTTTGAGATTGGCGACATCGCCGGCGACATCACCGTCTTCAAGGTTCAGATCGGAGCATTTCGTATCCTGAGCGGTGAAGTCGTGAAACAACGCCTGGAAAAAATGACCGACGTAAACATGCTTTCCAGCCACAATGACAACACCTGGTTGCGTTTCTATTTCGGCGAGGAGGACTCTTATGAATCGGCTCATAATCTGCGGAACACCCTAAAGCAGGCCGGATTCAAAGATGCATTCGTCGCCGCGTTCCGCAACGGACAGCCGGTGAACATCCGCGAGGCGCTGGGGCAAAGTCAGCCCCTGGCCGACGGCCAGGAAGATTGAAACCGTAGGAAAAAACGATAGCCTAAAGCCTCGCCCAAGCGGGGCTTTTTACATTACAGGTGGCTTGAAATCAATGGAATCCCGATTTCAAATCTTGCCTTACCCCTCCAACTGCTCCTGATTCCCGGTTCGATTCAGCGGTCGGGGTATCGGAATTTCATATCGGACTTCTTACATTTGACACAAACCACCTGAACCCGATGAGTACTTTCCAATTCGCCCCGGCGCAAGAGCAGGAAGTCCTGATGAAAGAGCAGGTTCTGCCCGAACATCAGCTCATTTTATACAACGACGATGTAAACACCTTCGATTGGGTCATCGAAAGCCTGATGGACATCTGCAGCCACGAACGATTGCAAGCCGAGCAATGTTCCCTGATTGTGCACTACAAAGGCAAATGTGCCGTTAAAGACGGTGAAATCGGTAAACTGCGTCCCATGTGTGAAGCCCTTGTCGACCGGGGCCTGAGCGCGGTTATCGAGTAAACCTGCATGCGATTCCCACTCTTCCCTGTTTTCCTGACCGCGACTCTTTTTTTTGCTTTCGCCTGTTCCCGGGTGCCCGTCACCAACCGGAAGCAAATGAACATGATTCCTGAAAAGGAAC
>JBJOER010000031.1:0-22219 GCA_046049215.1 Bacteroidota bacterium
TGTCCTTACTGCCGTCATCGACCAGAATGAGTTCGTAACGGAAACCATGTTTTTCCATTACCCTGCGAATCCACGAATGGAGTTCGGGTAGTGATTCTTCTTCGTTATAGAGCGGTATGACGACCGAAATGTCCGTTGTCGCGTTCATTCTTCGGTGTAACGGGGTTCGCGCCGGGTAAAAGCGGCGGTGATGAAGGCGCAGAGGAGACCTCCGAATACTTTATTCAAAATGTCTTCTGTAGCGACATCCGCCATGTCCATTTTGGTGATGTTCTCAATCATCTGATCGAAAGCGGATCCATCGACATAAGTAGTCAGGAAATCCTCTGAAAGTTCCATCGCATTCAAACGCTCTTGCTTGATCTGGTCAAGGAACTGTTGATCTCCAACCGTTCCAAAGATCCAAACCATGGCGCCATACAGAAGCGCCCCGAAGCTTGCGGTAAGGAATCCCATCCGGAATGCCTGCCAGTAGGTGATCATCCCCTGGTTCTCGCGGTTCCTGTAATGAAGCGTCGCCAAAATCATAAAAACCACCGGAATCCACGAGTCAAGCCAGGTTGTCATTGTTCCCAAAGGGTTTATTCCGGCCCAATACATTCCCAAAAACACCAGGAAACACGAAACGGCGCAAAGGGCACCGTAGTTCAATGCTGTTTTCAAGAGAGGAGGGGAGTTCATTCGGACAAATTTAAATCAAATTTAATCCACAGCCCCCGATTGGGCAAGGGCAATAAAAAATGGGTAAGCTACTTATATCGCACCGCTCAACCGCTTATCCTTGCTGCCTTCCGGCCCTGGGGAGGTTCGCAGGAGCTGGTCGTATAAGACTTACCCGGGGCAAATATAGGCAATGTCAAGTTATCAACATCGGTTGATGAGCGAAGAAGTGATCTTCCTTGCCTTTTTAGTTTTGCATCATCAAAAAAAGCCAGTCCCATGAAATTCTTTATCGATACCGCAAACCTCGACCAGATCCGCGAAGCCTACGATCTGGGAGTCCTGGACGGTGTGACCACCAACCCCTCGCTGATGGCGAAAGAAGGCATCAAAGGCCGTGACAATGTGCTGAAGCATTACGTTGATATCTGCAACATCGCCAGCGGCGGAGATGTATCTGCGGAGGTGATCTCAACCGATTTCGACGGCATGGTGCGTGAAGGGGAGGAACTGGCCGAGCTTCATCCTCAAATCGTGGTGAAAGTGCCGATGATAAAAGACGGCGTGAAAGCCATCCGCTATTTTTCTCAAAAGGGCATCAAGACCAATTGCACACTGGTGTTTTCGGCCGGCCAGGCTTTGCTGGCTGCGAAAGCTGGCGCTACTTACGTTTCACCTTTCATCGGCAGGTTGGACGATGTGTCCACCGATGGATTGGATCTGATCGAGCAGATCGTGCACATTTACCGTACCTATGGGTATTCCACGCAGGTGCTCGCAGCCTCCATTCGCCACACTATGCACATCGTAAAATGTGCCGAGCTGGGTGCCGATGTGGCTACCTGCCCCTTGCAACCCATTCTCGACCTTTTGAAACATCCTTTGACGGATTCCGGTCTGGCCAAGTTCCTGGCCGATGCGACAAAATTCCAATAGGATCTAACTTCTGAAGCAGATAGAAAAAAAAGCCCCGGTGAGATCACCGGGGCTTTTTCATGGTCACTTTTGAACTGTTCAGTGTGAAACGCTGAATTTGCTCTGGCCGCTACGTTTGCCCGAAATGACCTGTACATGGTACATGCCTGCAGAGAGGTCGGAGGTAGGAATCCGGAAATCATTCTTGCCGGGAAGCAGTTCAACGTTCAGGCTCAGGACATTCCTGCCTGAAGCGTCGAAGATGCGAATGGATCCCTTCTCCTGCTCGGTTGTAATGCAGGACAGGGTGAGGGCGTCACTGGCCGGATTGGGCCAGGCGTTGACGGCTGTGAATGGACTGGACTCAGTCAGGCCGGTCGATGCCTGAGCATCATATAGGGAGAATTCATCCATCAACGCTTCGATAAGGCTTCCCGCGTTAGCATCTTCGGCCACAAAGCGTACAGTGACTGTAGCTGTCGGTGTCAGGTAATCGTTGACACGGAAAACGAAACGTCGCCAGCTGTGATCCGAAACGTTCGTGTTTTCTACGGGGATGTAGTTTGTGCCGTTGTTCGAAATGTACACTTGCCAGAAATCAGTCCCCGGCGTAGCGCCCTGGTCGTTAGTGTACCAGCGATAATATTCAAAGGTGGGGTTTGTGTAAGAGGTCAGATTGAACACCGGTGAAGTCAATGTGGTCTTCCCTCCATCCACGTCAAATGAACCGGCACCGGTTCCCGCGGCTCCTCCCGTCACATAGCAGATCAAACCACCGGGAGTGACCTGGTAATCGGGTTGCACGACTGTCCCGTTTACATCAGTTTGCTCGGGAATGTATTGCTCCCACATGCCCGTAGTGGCATTGTCCCCTGCGGCTCCATCCTGCCATGAACCGGCGAACAGGTCGAAGTCCTCAGTAAAGATCTTGTTGAAGTCGACCAGGATATAGTAGGGAATGTTCGGATTGGCATCGTTGGCTCCTGTGGGCTGAACGTTACTGAGTGTTCCGTTCACGTCTTCAACCCCGATGTAGTAGGAGATCACTGTTCCACCGGGCTGTCCGGGAATCGTAGTCGAGTAATTGTTTCCTCCGGTGTTGGCCATGGTGAAAGGCGTCCATGCTCCGGCGTTATTGATTTTGTAGGCTCCTTTGACACCGGCCAAAGACCAGGCGAACTGGAGGTTGCTGAGGTTGGCGTTGAGTGTGATTCCTGTTTGTGCGGGCGCAGTTGCAACCGGCGTGTGGTTGAGGGTGGCATTGGAAAGCAGGCTGATCCCGTGCAAAGCAAACCCCTGTGAGATAGCAGCAGCGTTGGGTGTTCCGTTGCTGAGGTTGGCGTCGTTGTCGTCAGCGAAAAGAGCGTCGATCAGGATATCAGTGTAGACCTGACCCTCCGCGCCATCCGGGCCGTTGGCCAATCCGGCATGCGACTCGGCGAACAGATCCGACATCTGCGATAGGGATCCCAGTTGCAGTGAGGTGGACCACCATGCACCCGCGATGATCTCACCGTCGGAGTGGACTTGTCCGACAATGTTTTGCGGATAGACCTTACGCACGGTGGAGTTGTTGAAGTCGTATTCGCGAACAAAAGTGGTCGGGTCGGTACTGCTGAATCCAATTCCCAGAATGGGATCTCCGGTGATAGAGATCGCCCAGATGTCTGAATACCCTTCACCCATTGCACCATTGCTGAAGTTCAGGCCATTCACGGACCAGTAGACATTGGTGATACCGTGTCCATATTCGTGGTAGACGACATCGGCCACCATACTCAGGGCGTTACATCCGCCGGCGGTGGTGTAGAAGTTCAATCCTCCGTCATAGAAAGCGTTACAAGTGCCGTCAGTACGATCCACCCTGACTTCAATGGGAAAGTCGAGCCCAGTGAAAGTGCCGATCTTGTTTTTCATGAAGTCATGCACCACGTTGGTGTGATAATAAGCGGAAAGGTGCTGGGTGGTGGAATTGGGATCGAAGAGTACGGTATTCGCTCCCGGATTCATGTTCGCTGAAAAGGACTGGAATGTCGTGCCGCTGGCACCGGTGTACACCTGAGCCCATGGACCTTTGAGTGTAAACGTCGCGGCGAAGGGGGCGGTATTGGGGAAATTGATGAATCCGTTCACATCGGTGTTGTAATCGACTCCGCCTACGTTGACTTGTAGGTAGGGAAGATTGACGATGGTTGTCGGATTGTAGGGGTGAGTGAGGTGGACAGTGCCACTTACCTGGATGTCGGAGTTAGCGAAATTGACAATTCTGTTCTGTCTGTAAAGCACGTCTCCGCTGTGTGCGTCTACAAGCGTGTAGTACTCCCCGGGTGTCTCCTCACTACCGGTGTGTGTACGGACACTGAGCTCGAAAACCAGATGGTAATTGTTTTTCCTGTATGAGGGAACTGGCAGGATTTTCAAGCTTGGTGCCAGGGTGATCTGTGAAACCGGATGATGGAGATCGGATGAAGCGGCTGCGATCGCTTCGGATGAAGTAAGCGTCGGGGTGGTGCTTAGACTGATATCGTCGTAAACATCCAATCCGAACATCACCACACGGTGGTCCGGTGTCATCTTTACAGTAGCCCTGCTCCAGAGTACTTCCAGTCCAAGGTGCTTTTGGATGAAATTGGCATGCACATATTTTTTTGAAACGGGTGCGGAAATGAACTCCAGTTGGATGGAGTTGGGAAGGTAGGCTCCCAGGTGCTGTTGCATGAAGTAGGATGCTACAGAAGCCGGACTTCCGGAAATACCTGAAGGTATGGGCGCTCCGAATGCCCGGTGAGGTTTGTTGTTTCGCTCATTGAACTGAACCCACCAATCGCCGTGCTGAGACACAAATTGCTGCCATTGTGCGGATGATCGAAGATCCGATTGGAGCTTGTGGTCGATCAGGTTTTTACTGTCATCCATGAACCGCTTCTGGTGTGAATCGGAATGCGCAGATAACGAAGAGTGGATAAGGATGGCCGTCAACAAGCCGAGAATCAAGCGGAGTCGGAGAGTGTATTTCATGAGGGAATGTTGGTGTTTAACAAATGTAACACGACCTGATTGAATTTTAAAGGTGGTTGTTGAGAATAATTGGCTGTTTGTCAGCTTATTGTAAAATATCCTCGGCTTCACGAAGAATGATCTCCCTCGCATCGGCCTGCGGGATGAATCGGAAGTTTCCCTTGTTGCGAAACCAGGTAAGTTGTCTTTTTGCGTAATTCCGGGTGTGTTGTTTTATCAGCGAAACGGCCGTTTGAAGATCGGTTTTCTTGTCCAGGTAATCGAACAGCTCCGAGTAGCCTACGGTTTGTAGGGCCTGATGGTCCCTGAACGGGGCGAGGCGTATCACTTCATCAAGAAGTCCGGCCTCCATCATGCGATCAACCCTTGCATTGATCCGTTCGTAAAGCTCGGCGCGCTCAAACTCCGGCACAAAAAGAAGGGTGCTGAAGTCCGGTGAGCTTCGTTCTTTGTTTAAAAAGCCGGAGTAAGGAAGTCCGCTTTGAAGAATGACCTCAAGGGCTCTCCTCAACCTGGCGGGGTTCGCCTGGTCTACGTTTTTGAGATGGTCGGGATCCTTTTCAGCCAGGAATTCACAGGCGGCCTCAGTACCACCTTCCCGGATCATGCGGTTGGCCTCTTCCCGTACATGGGCCTCAATGGTTGGAAAGCGGTCCATGCCTTGAATCAGCGCATCAATATACAGTCCCGTGCCACCGACGATGACGGCTACTTTCCGGTCTGAAAAGATCCGGTCAAGGATCATTCGGCCTTGCGCGGCAAAATCGCCGGCATGAAGCGGCGAATGAATAGAGTGGGAGTTGATGAAATGATGTGGAATTCGTTCCAATAGGGTGGCATCCGGTTTGGCAGTCCCTATGAATAATTCACGGTAGCACTGCCTTGAATCGGCAGAGATGATTTCCGTTTGAAAATGTTCGGCGATTTCAACTGCCAGTTCACTTTTTCCGCTGGCGGTAGGTCCTGCAATGACAACCAGGATTCGGGAGTCCATGCCGGGAAATGAGGTCGAAGTCGGTCGTGTGGTCAATAATCCTCTCGCTGATCTTCGTCGGCAGATCCGAAGCCGGACTCTTCTTCACCTTCCGCCATTTCTTCCTCCTCACCCTCTTCTCCCATTCCGGTCAACTCCTCTTCGTCAACGCCTTCTTCGGTTTCAATCATCAGTTCTTCAGCGGGTTCATCAACATCGTCAACCGGATCTTGAATGGAACTATCGCCCGTGATAGCCGACATGAGTTTGGCGAACTCATCATCTTCTGCAACGACCACTTTTGGCGCGATGGTGGGCTGGACCTGCTTGGGGGCTTCGCCATGGACTTTCACACAAATCGGATAATTGGTCTTGGGGGCGACCTGTGGAACGATTTTCATCAATTCGATGAAAAAAGTCCAGTTGGCATCGTAGTCGCTGACGTAGTAGATTTTCTGGTGGGGGTCGGCAACAAAATCACACAACCTGGAGTCTGCAGTGAGAGCAGATGGCTGTCCGTCCTTCCCGATACGTGAATCGGTTGAGATCTCACGTCCTTTGATCCAGTTGTCGTTGCTCATGTAAAACGACGCAGGCTTCTTGCCGTCGAATCCAATGGCAGTTTGAATGCAACTGTGCAGCTCCTGAAAGGACTGGTTGCTTTTTATTTCAATATCCCTGAAGACTTCATCGTAGTCCTCGAAGGTGATTCGGAATCGGTATACGACAGCCATGTTGATTGAGTCTGTTACAAAGATACAAGGCAGGTAGAAAATCGCAAGTGCGAATTCAAACCGGTTTAATTCTTATCAGGGGGGTGTATCCCGATACCGGCAGCGAAATTGATCATGAACGCATGGGCCGGTTTGTATTCATTGGGGATCTGTCCGTCAAGAATAGCCTCTCGGATGGCATTCTTGATCAATCCGATTTCACGACATGGCGTTAATTTGAAAAACTCCATGATCATTTCTCCGGTGACGGGCGGCTGCCAGTTTCTGACCCGGTCTTTTTCTTCCACTTCTTTGAGTTTCTGACGGACCAATTCGAAATTGGACCGGTACTTGCGTTGTTTGAATTCGTTTTTGGTGGTGACATCCGCAGAGCAAAGCATCATCAGATCCTCGATATCATCGCCGGCTTCGAAGAGTAAACGCCTGACAGCCGAATCGGTCACTTCGCTTTTGGCAAGTACTATCGGACGCAGGTGCAGCAAAACGAGCTTTTGTACGTATTTCATTTTCTCGTTAAGCGGTAATTTCAGTTTGCGGAAAATCCCGGGAACCATACGTGCGCCCTTGTCTTCATGTCCGTGAAAGGTCCATCCCTGGCCGGGTTCAAAGCGTTTGGTTGCCGGCTTCGCGATATCGTGCAAAAGGGCAGCCCAGCGCAGCCATAGGTTGGTGGACATGGCGGCCAGATTGTCCAATACCTCCAGGGTATGGAAAAAGTTGTCTTTGTGACTTTTGCCCTGAACGGTATCCACTCCTTCGAGCTGGGCGAGCTGAGGGAAGATGAGGGGGAGTAGACCGCACTCCCGAAGCAGAAGGAATCCAACGGAAGGTTTGGGACTGGAAAGTGTTTTATTCAGTTCCTCCGCCACCCGCTCCATCGAAATGATTCGGATCCGCTCTTTTTGGGAACGAATGGCATCAAACGAGTTTTGTTCGATGTGGAAGCCAAGCTGCGAAGCGAAACGAATGGCGCGTAGCATCCGTAGTGGATCATCAGAATAAGTGATCACGGGATCCAGCGGGGTTCTGAGAATACCCTGGGCCAGATCACTGATTCCGTTGAACGGATCGATCAGGCAACCGTAATCATTTTCATTCAGGCTGATGGCCAGGGCATTGATGGTGAAGTCACGACGGTTCTGGTCATCGATGAGCGTACCGCTGTGGACGGTGGGTTTTCGGGATTCGGGAACATACGATTCCTTTCGTGCTCCTACGAACTCGATATCGAGGTCCTGGAAATGAAGCATGGCTGTTCCGAATGTTTTGAAAACATGGACCTGCTCACGTATTTCCAAAGCTGCTGCAACCTGGTGAGCGGCCTCAATCCCATCGCCCAAAACCGTGATGTCGATGTCCTTGCAGGGTCTTCCCAATAGAAGATCCCGCACATAACCTCCTATAAGATAAGCGGGTGTGCCGGATTGTTGTAAAGTGTTTGCGATCTTTTGGAACAGACTTCCCTCTCCTGAAAGTTCTACGAATTGCGGCAGCACGGTCATACAGGTTCAAAATTAGCATGAATGTGAAAATGGCAGACCCCTTCGAAGCAGAAATTCATTCAAGGTGCGTTTTTCAAGCCGCTCATTTTGGATCAAACCGGCCGATCCGCATTTTTTCCTTTGCGACTCAGAACTGATCAATGTCATCGGGTCGCTACCCAAAGGTCATTGGTGGTTCATTCGCCTTACTGGAAATTTGCACCATAAACCAGCAACACTTTACACTTATGGAAAAGAAACCCCTGTATGATTTGCACGCAGATCACATCGAATGGAAAAACAAAATTTTGTTTTATCGCGACGAAATGGAGATCATGAAGCGCCGGTTGGCTGAGATCGCTTCAAAAAATACCGACAAGGAAGTGCAGGCGATGGTTGAGCACTTTCAAAACCAATTGATCGTTCAGGACGAGCAGGCGGACATCCTTCGCCACGATGTCGGTGAGTACGAGAAAGTCATCCAGACGCATCTTGAGAAAAACGAAGTGGCTGCAGATCATGTGAAATGGAACGACCATTCGCACATGCGAGACCGTATCGACACTTTCGAAAAAATCATGAATGACTTGCGCAAGGAACTGATCGGTTTCCTGGCGAAGTGGATGTAATTACTTAAGGTTCACTTTTTGGTCAGGTTTTATGACCTGAAGTCCGTTCAGCATTTGAGCGGACTTTTTTATGGATTCATATCAATCAATTGACCACGAGCCTGGCCACATAACGGCGATCACCATCCGTTACGACCAAAGAGTACAATCCGTCAGTAGGAATTACGTCAATCTCCTGGCTGAAAAGTTGGCCCGGTTGAGTTCGGGCCGACCCGATTTGAACCTGACGCCCGCAGATGTCGAAAATCCGCCATTCTACGGTTTGACCCGATTGCGGTTGTATCACGAATCGAATCGAAGTTCCTGTAGAGGGATTGGGATAAACAAGGACCTGTGTGTTTTCCGGATTTGCAGGGAATTGAACTCCGAGCAATTGTCCCGCGAATGAAAAGTCGGGTATCCCATGTCCAAGCAAGGTGTCCGGGTTGAGGTTTTGATTTGCGCTGGCGCGTATGGCTTCTATCAGGTCCTGGCCATTTACAAGCGGCTGCGCTTGCCAAAGACAAGCCACAGCTCCCGCAAGCAGGGGAGAGGAAAATGACGTTCCGTTGCCTTGTACGGGTTGGTTGTTTGAATAGGGAGAGTAAAGCCATGTTCCTGAACCGCAAGCGGCGACATCAGGCTTCACACGGCCATCGAAGCTCGGTCCATTGCTGCTAAAGGATGCATAGAAGCCGTTGTTGTCAACTGCACCGATGGACAGAATGGAGTCTGCATCAGCCGGGGCGCCGATGTAGTTCCAGTTCGAGTTGCCTGAATTGCCCGCACTGTTCACGACAACGATTCCTTTCGCAGCGGCCCAATCAGCAGCAATGGTGGATGGATTCGTATCACCATCCATGTCGGAGTAGGTGTGGTCCTGTGATGGGTCATCGAAGGTGGTGTAACCCAGGGAGCTGTTGATGATGTCTGCTCCGGCGCTATCGGCGAATTCAGCTGCAATACACCAGTTGTATTCTTCAATGATGTATTCCGTTCCGGCATCTTCCGATCGGAGCAGGATATAATTCGCTCCGGGCGCGGTACCGATCAGGCTGTCGGGAACAAGAGAAGCCATGCACGATAAAACCGCTGATCCATGGTAATGGTCGTCATAAACATCAGGTTCACGATCGACGAAATCCCAGGTTGCATCGATCCGATTCGACAAGCGTAGGCTATCGAAGCATGACATCAGTGGCAGGTCAAGGAATCCGGCATCGAGAACGGCAATACATATGCCTTGGCCGCGGTGTCCGGAAAGGTGTAGTGGGGCAAGGTTAAGTTGCTGGATCTGTCCTGCGGCATAACCGTAGGAAAGGTTGTTGTTTTTGGCAATGGATGGCGATTTACTGCGTTGCAGGGATGATTCGGTCTGGAATTTGTCCAGGTGGTCTCCGGGTCCGGGTCTTCCTACGTCAACTGACGATTGAACAAAGGGCAGGGCCATGATGGCATTGAGCACTGAAGTGGATCCGATCTCCACGATGGCGGCATTGAACCATTTGGAAACGTTGAGCACGTTGGCACCGGCATTGGCGAGAGCCTGCACATAGCCCGTGTTAACGGGTAAGTCGGATGAGTCGATCGCAATGTTTTGTCTCAAGCGGCGGTCGATGGCACGTTGGGACAGGAATTGCGATGGGTTGTTTAAACTGAAAGTGGTGTTGTTTTTGTCTTTGAAGAAAATGACAAGGCGATCCTGTGCCTGAGTCGAAAAAACGCTCAATACGAGGAGTAGGGCGGAGAGGAGACGTTTTTTCATCGGGGTTCGTAGTCGATTAGAGTTTCAGTGTAGATGTAGCCCGAACGGACAGTTGTCAATGGGAAATTGTAAGTCAATGAAACGTTTCTTCGGTAGGTCAAGCCTGGTCCTTGGGCGTATTTTTCCAAACCGTATTGCCTGGTGATTCGGTTGCCGACCGAGTCACCTTGCAGCACAGTTGCTGTTGTAGAAAACGTCATTCCGGCAGCGGTATCACTTCCGGTTTTCGTGATCCGATAATTTTCTGCCGGCAGTGTGTTCAATGAGTTCCCATTCCAGGTGACCCCTTCGCGGGTGGGAAAGACGAGCTTGATGAATCGTAAATTGTCTTCAGTGCGCTCTGCAGTAGTGTTGGTGCGGTTGGTCGTCCATACCCGGTCTATGATCCAACCATCACCGGGAACTTCACGGAATCGCTCGATCCTTTGGGTGGGTCTTCCCTGTAGATCATTGAAGGTGTCTGCGATTTTTTCCCGAATAAGATAATTCAGGGTATCATGGGTTCCTGTGAAATCATCCCAGTAGATGGAGTCCACGGCATATATTCTGGTCAGGCCGGTGTCGATCGGAAAAAGCAGAGTGCCTTCCGGATCGGGTAATGTCACCTCGTCCATTTCACTTGAGCAGGAAACAAAAAGCAAAAGCACCAGTGCAATTGAAATGGACGGGAGTAAGTTTCGCATAGTTTCAAAGGTAATCGAAACGGTGACCTTTCGAAAGGGTCTTAGTTCTGGTTTTCAAGGCTCTTTTCGATAAATCCGCCGCCTATGACATCGTCGCCATCGTAAAAAACCGCACTTTGTCCGGGGGCGATGGCCTTCACTTGTGAACGGAAAACAACTTCGATATGGTTGTCGACCTGACGGATCGTGCTGAGCGCTCCGGGGTCTTTGTAACGGATTTTAGTGAGCGCCTCAACCGGTTCTGTAATTAGATCCGTTTTCTGTAGATTGAAGTTTCGCACCGTCATTTTGGTTTGAAGAAGCTCTTCTTCGGGTCCGAGAACCACTGTATTGGTTTCCGGAAGGATTTGAGTGACATACAAAGCGGATCCCACAGCTACTTCAAGGCCTTTGCGTTGTCCGATCGTATAAAAGGGGTATCCACGGTGCTTGCCCAAAACGCGTCCGCTGCTGTCAACGAATTGGCCGCCTTCCAGTTCTTCCGAAAGACCCGGAACCCGGTGGCGCAGGAAGGAGCGGTAGTCGTTGTCAGGGATGAAACAGATCTCATAACTCTCGCTTTTGTTGGCGAGATCATGAAGGCCCATTTCACGGGCCATTTCCCGTATCCGGCTCTTTTCAAAACCGCCGATCGGGAAAAGTGTGCGCGACAAGCAGTCCTGACCCACACCCCACAGAACGTAACTCTGGTCTTTGGTGGCATCCAGACCACGGGAAACGACATGTCTTCCGTTTTCCTCACGGATCCTGGCGTAATGTCCGGTGGCGATGTAATCGCAGTTCAGCATGTTCGCCCTCTTCAATAATGCTTCCCATTTGATATGGGTGTTGCACATGACACAGGGATTGGGTGTTCTTCCGGCCAGGTATTCATCTACGAAATTGTCAATGACAGACTCCCCGAATTCCGAACGGATATCGAGTATGTAATGTGGAAACCCGAAACGGACAGCAATGCTGCGGGCGTCGTTGATGGAATCGAGACTGCAGCATCCGGTTTCTTTGCCGTCGGTGCCTGAATTGGCGTAATCCCAGGTCTTCATGGTCAGTCCGACAACCTCGTACCCTTCTTCATGCAAAAGAATAGCCGCGACTGAACTGTCGATTCCGCCACTCATGGCCATCAATACACGGCCTTTTTTCGTTTCCATTTACGCACAAAGATACGGAAGTGCAAGCCCGCTGTCGGTAGTAGGGGGCAAGGTGGTCAGACCCGGTTTCCTTTGCGGAATTGAATCTCCACCAGGTGTTTGTAGAGCCCCTCCCGGTTCAAAAGTTCCTGGTGACTCCCCGATTCCACAATGGTGCCTTCCTGAAGGACAAGGATCCGGTCTGCCCCTTGAATGGTGGCAAGTCGATGGGCGATGACGATGGAGGTGCGTCGCTGTGTGACCTGTCGGGTCGCTTTGGTGATCATCTCTTCGGTCTCCGGGTCCACACTGGAAGTGGCTTCGTCCAAAACCAGAACCGGAGTGTCGTACACGTGTGCCCGGACGAATGACAGAAGCTGTCGCTGGCCGGTCGAGAGCAGGTGTCCCCGCTCCTGGACGATAAAGTCGTAGTTGCCCGGTAGTTTGTCGATGAAACCATCGGCTCCGATCGACTGGGCTGAAGTTTTCATTTTTTCAAACGGTATGTCCGGATTTTTAAGCGAGATGTTGTTGGCGATGGTATCGGAAAAAAGAAAAACATCCTGCATCACCATTCCGATGTAACGGCGAAGACAGGCCAGGTCGTAGTTTCGGATGTCCACGCCGTCGAGCAGGATTTCTCCTTTCTGTATCTCATAAAACCGGTTCAGCAAGCCGACGATGCTGGTTTTGCCTGCCCCCGTCGGACCGACAATGGCGATAGTCTCTCCGGGTTGGATGTGAAAGCTGATGCCCTTCAACACCCAGTTCGGTGCTTCGTTTTCGGTTGATGAGCCGTAATGAAACCACACATTGCGGAACTCGATGTCTCCGCGGATCTGCCCGGGATTGAATTGACCTCCGGCAACGACTTGTTCCTCCTGATCCAGCAACGTAAGTATACGTTCGGAACTCACCATTCCCATTTGCAGGGTATTGAATTTATCGGCCAGTTCGCGGATCGGCCTGAAAAGCATGTTGATGTACATGATGAATGCCACCAGGTTCCCGAAGGTCACGTCCTGGGTAATGATTCCGCCCGCTCCCCACCACACAATGAGTCCGATACTGATGGCCGAAAGGATCTCCACTACGGGGAAGAAAATCGAGTAATACCACACGGAACGGTTGTTCGCCTTGCGGTGCTTGTCGTTGATCTCTACAAAACGTTTGTACTCTTCATCCTCTCTGCCGAAAACCTGAACGATACGCATTCCGGTCAGGTGCTCTTGTACAAAGGTGTTGAGGGCGGCCACCTGATTCCGTACTTCTGTGAAGGTGGTTTTGATCCTGTTTTTGAAGATGTTGGTGGCGATGATCAGCAAAGGGACGGTGCTCAGACTGATCAGGGCCAGGCGCCAATCCACCGCGAACATGACCGCGATGATGACGATAAGCTGGAGTAGGTCGCCGATGATGACGATCACCCCTTCGGAAAAAATATCGGCGATGGTCTCCATGTCTGATACGCTTCGTGTGACCCCGGTCCCGACCGGTGTGCGGTCGAAGTAGGGAATCCGGAAATGCATCATTTTCTCAAACAACGTGTAGCGCAAGTCCCGGACAACGTTTTGTCCAAGGAGGTTCGTATTCCAGGTGTGCAGGTACTGGAGGAAGGACTGAAAAATCAATACGCCCAGCATGATGAGGGTCATCCGGATCAACCCGGGCTCGTCTCCCGTCGCGACCAGTTTGTCCAGCGTGAATTGGGTGATCAACGGGCGGATGGGCGTAAGTAGGGCGAGCGCGATGGTCAGAACAACCGATGCCGCGAGGATCTTTTTGTAGGGTTCCGCGAAACGCAGGATTCTCCCCAGAATATGCAGGTCAAAGGCTTTTCCGGAATTACTCATGGGTTGAACGGGCTTACGCGTTGGTCGGGCAGATAAGGATAACGGATCTCTTCCAGGAAAAGACCTTCGGGAGGAACGGATTCACCGGCCAGTTTTCGGTCTCCGTGCTGCAAAATATTCTGAAAATTTTCGATACTCGATTTGTGTTCACCGATATCGATGAAACTGCCTACCATGGCACGCACCATGCCCCTGAGAAATCTGTTTGCGCTGACGGTAAAACGAAGGGTGCTTCCAAGGTCTTCCCAGTGGCACTCGGAAACGGTGCACAGGTTGGTGTGCTGTTGTCCTCCATGCTTTCCGAAGCAGGCGAAGTCCATTTGGTCAAGGCATAGTTTGGCCGCCTCGTTCATGGCATCCACGTCGAGTGTGCGGTTGAAGTGCCATCCCAGACCGTGAAGGAATGGACCGGGTTTCCGGAAAATGTAGTAGCCGTAGCTTCGCAAAGTCGCATCAAAACGGGCATGGGCATTTTCTGCTACCGGATGGATTTCCCTTACCCGGATATCGAACGGCAGGACAGCGTTCAGCTGAAACACCAGTTGCCTGGGATTGTCAAGGGTCGACTTTTGGTCGAAGTGCGCATAAAAAATAGAGGCGTGCACCCCTGTGTCGGTCCGTCCGCATCCGGTGGTTTCAACTTCCTCGCGGGTAAGGGTGGAAAGGGCTTGGTTGAGGCGTTCCTGGACCGTAATGGCGTTGGGTTGAATCTGCCAGCCGTGGTAGGCAGAGCCTTTGTAAGCCAATTCGATAAAGTAGCGGGGCACGTGCAAAGATAGCGAGGGAAACCCCTACTTTTCGTGTCCCGTGCATGGCATTCTTCATCCAAAATCGTCCGGTATCCAGGGGAAGGAAGTCTTTCGGTAGGAGAATCGTTCAACCCCGGGAAAAGTTGCGCAATCCCCTTGCATTAAACGGGCTGTTGTTTTACTTTGCAGTCCGGTAAAAAAGCCGGGATCGGACCTTCGTGCTTGTGGATTGTAACAACGCTTGTGATTTAACGTACACAAGTGAAAACGAAAGGTCATGATGTTGAAAGGAAAACGACGCATGGAATGGATAAAGAAGCACCGGTTGGAATTCAATACGGTGGATGAAATTCAGGAAGAGGTGTTCCGGAGCATCCGCGAACGTTTTGCCCGTCAGTACGGAAAGCAACCGGTGGTGAGCATTATAGTAGTGGCCCGAAACGAGGAGAAGAATGTCCTTTCCTGCCTATCCTCCCTTTCGGAGCAGAAATGCAAATATCCCTATGAGGTGATTGTGTGCAACAACAACTCGACCGACAGGACGCAGGAGATCATCGATCGTTGCGGCGTAAAGTCGATCCTGCAGCCCGTTGCGGGCATCGGATACGCGCGTGAAGCCGGTATGTGGCTTGCCCAAGGCAAATACCATCTCTGTGCGAACGGTGATTCCATCTATCCCGAGACCTGGGCGGAAGAAATGATCGGCCCCCTTGAGCGCGGCGAAGCCATCTGCACAGTCGGCACTTTCGATCGTTTTGGTTCCGCACTCGCCCCGGCGGGTTCGTTGTCCTGGACATCGTTGGCCGATAAGGCCAGGGTTTTTTGGAATGCGTTGCGTCGTCCCGAAAAAATAGCAAGCGGTTCAAGCATGGCTTTCTTTACTCCCATGGGTCTACAGGTCGGTTGGCGCAAGGATGTGGCAGCCGATGAAGACAAATTGATGGCTGCGGCAATGAAGGCCTATGGACAGGTCAGATTCATCGGTTCCAGGACTGCGCGTGTGTGCAAGCTGCCGATGTCTGAAGTTACCACTTCTCCCGAGCCCGTCAGTACTGTAGATCGCTCCACGCATGTTAAGGAAAATCCCAAAGCATCTTTACAAGAAAGCTTTGAAATTATCTTGAACTGAGCGCGGTTTTAAGAGGGAAGGCTTTTTACGATATCCACAAAACTCCTCGATTTCAACGAGGCCCCTCCAATCAATCCTCCATCCACGTCAGGCAAACTGAATAGGGAAGCCGCGTTTTTTTCATTACAGCTTCCACCATACAGAATGGAGATGGAATTCGAAATCTCACTTCCATAGCGGTTTTCCATTGCTCCACGAATGAAAGCGTGCATTTCCTGGGCTTGTTCCGGCGTAGCCGTTAGTCCGGTACCGATGGCCCAGACCGGTTCATAAGCAAGTATACATTCCCTTATTTTTTCCGGCTCCAGGTGGAAAAGCCCCTCTGTCAATTGCCTTTTAACGGCGTCGAATGCATGTCCGGCTTCCCGTTCGGACCGGTTTTCACCGATGCAAAAAACCGGGGTTAGTTTTTCGGACAGGGCCAGTGTGATCTTCGAGGCCAAAAGAGAGTCGGTTTCATTGAAGTGAACCCTTCTTTCAGAATGTCCGATCAACACGTGGCTGCATCCAAAGGAACGAAGCATGGCAGCAGAAACCTCGCCGGTAAATGCCCCCATGGGCTGGTCAGCGCAATTCTGTCCGCCAACGTGGATCCGGGGATCTCCCGATACCATCGACACGGCGAGGGGGATATGAGGGAACGGTGGGAAGAGAATGATGTCGGGACTCCGCATCTCTTCATCGGACAGCATGGCTGTGATCTCCGATACAAGCGCTTTCGCTTCATCGCGAAGCAGATTCATTTTCCAATTTCCGGCAACGATTCTTTTCCTCGACATGGTTGAATGGGATGAGTTGATTGTCCGGTCAGGCAGTCGGTTTTTCCATCACTGCATGTCGGATGCGGATCAGGTCACGCAAAAGGTCTTCAACACGGTCCAGAGGGATCATATTGGCGCCATCGCTGAGGGCTTCGGAGGGGTTGGGATGCGTTTCGAGGAAAATCCCGTCGGCACCTGTGGCAATGGCTGCTTTGGCGATCGTGGCGATCAGCTCGGGCTTTCCTCCGGTCACTCCGCTGCTTTGGTTGGGTTGCTGTACACTGTGGGTGATGTCCATCACTACCGGATAGCCGAAGGACCGCATCACGGGGATGGAGCGGAAATCCACAACCATGTCTGAGTAGCCCAGCATGGTGCCTCGCTCGGTGAGCATGACTTGGTTATTCCCCGAATCCACCACTTTCTGAACGGCGAAGCGCATGGCTTCGGCGGAGAGGAACTGGCCCTTCTTAATATTGACCGTTTTGTGGGTTTTGGCAGCTGCTACCAGAAGGTCGGTTTGCCGGCAAAGGAAGGCCGGTATCTGAAGGACGTCCACGTATTCGGCTGCCATGGCGGCTTCGTGGCTTTCGTGGATATCGGTCAGCAGGGGCAATCCAAACTCATCGCCCACTTTCCGTAGTGTTTGCAATGCCAATTCATCGCCGGGACCGGTGTAGGAGTCGATTCGGGTACGGTTGGCTTTGCGAAAGGAGGCCTTGAAGATGAAGGGGATGCCCAACCGGTTGGTGATCTGTTGAAGGGTGTGAGCGGTTTTACGCGTGATCTCTTCGGATTCAACCACGCAGGTTCCGGCGATCAGGAAAAAGTGGCCGGTATCGAGGTGCTTAAGGGGCAGGTTGTTCAGGTTCATGCGGGGCGAAGATACTGAGATTTGAAGGGCGGTTACGGGAGCGGTCTGCACTTCAAAATCGAGAACCCTTCTTTGAATCCGGAAGGCAGAGAATTCAAATTCCGGTGTGTATATACTATCAAATTTTCGCCCGGGGACTTTTCGGATTCTTTCTCACCTCAGGATCCACAATACTTAGACAATCATACAGATGCGCATAAACTTGTGTGGTTTCGGTGTTGGTAAATGGGTGCATACATTTATTTATGAAAGGGGGCGGGTATAAAAAGTTGCATGATGATGTTAGAAATTCTAAGTTCACGTAGTTAAAAAAAAGGTACAACGCTTGGTTGATTTCTTCCAGTAAACAACCAACCTAAACCAAAGTATCTATTCGTAATGAACATTGAAGTTTCAAGTATTAGTAAATATTTCAAGTACCTGTGCGGCTCATGGCTGCAAACAAGATCGCCGGAAACACCTCAAGCTGATGAAGTCGGTACGGCTTCGGAATCGGCCACCGGATCGCACGGGATGTTTGTGCGAAGTGTTTAATCGTTGAACTTTAAAACAAGTTTGCAATGTAAAACACCTGCTCTGTATATTCATTTGCTTTATTATCAAGAAGATAATTTTTTCATCCTCTCAAATCGAAAAACGTAGCCATTAAAAACCCTGATTAAACTAAATCTTTAAAATACTATGAAAGTAACCCCAACAAAAGGCTTATTTATCAATTTGCTCACCTTATTAGTTGTGTTCGCGACAGCAACTGTCGGGTTTGCGCAAACGGGTCAGTTATCGCTCCAGAATTGTGAAGCTATTGCTGCCAACAGAATCGAATTCGATGTGTACTACAAGAATACATCTGCAAATCCGGTACAGTTTAACGCCAATGTTATACGTATTAATTACAATGCAGCCATTATGCCTGCGACCGGTCAATTTACCACGCTAGCATGGGGATATGTTGGCGGTTCAGCTTTCCCGAACTCATGGCCTCCGGTAAACTCACCGACTTTTACGGTAAGTAACGGAACAAATCCTCGTTTCTTAACCACTTCAACGGGTACGGGTATCTATTTGAACGGTACCGGTTGTGCAGCGCCAACCATTCCTGTTGGTGACTCTGTTAAACTCGGACGTTTCTTCTTCCAGATTAACGGTGGGACGTTCGTTTCCGGTCAGGCTACAGGTCTTGCCTTCAATACCGGTGCCAATGTAATTGGTTATATCAACTGCGCATCTGTTTCGAGCAGCTTTATGCCATCAAAAACATCCTACTGCAGTCTAACTATCCCAAGCGCGTGTTCCGTTAATGCAACAACATCCTCTACCCCGGCATCCTGTTCCGGTTCCAGCGATGGCAGCGCAAGTGTGACAGCCACAGGCTCGTCGCCATTTACATATTTGTGGAGCAACGGTGAAACAACCTCATCTATTTCAGGTTTAGCACCTGGCCAGTATTCTGTAACAGTTACTGCTACTGGCGGTTGTACAACAACCTCGTCGGTTACTGTGGGTTCCAATGGAACGACGACCTCCAATACTACCTCCGACTCCGCTTGCGGCAGCTACACATGGGCTGTGAACGGGCAAACCTATACCCAAAGTGGGTCCTACACATCGATAAACGGTTGTGCAACGGAAATTCTGAGTCTAACCGTTACGCCATCTACCTCCAGTACAACTACAGAAACCGCCGTAGGGTCCTACACCTGGTCGGTCAATGGGCAGACCTATACGCAAAGCGGGTTCTATACATCGGTCAACGGTTGTGCAACGGATACTTTGAACCTGACTATCAGTGGTTGTACTCAAACACCTCAGCCAACTATAGCCTGCTACGAAACAGCCACCTGGGATTCGGTCAATTGCCAGTGGAATATTACCGGCACACAGCCAACGCAGCCAACTCTGGCCTGCTATGAGACGGCCACCTTCAACAGCAACACCTGCCAGTGGGACGTAACCGGTACTCAGCCTACGCAGCCAACTCTGGCCTGCTATGAGACGGCCACCTTCAACACCACGACTTGTCAGTGGGATGTAACGGGTACCCCGTCTCCGGCCATCGTCACTACGGCTTCTGCCTGCGACAGCTACACCTGGTCCTCTGATGGAAATACATATACCCAATCCGGCACCTTTAGCTATTCCGCAAACTGTCAGGATTATACCCTTAGCCTCATCATTACACCCACAGTCGTGACTAACACCGTGGATACAGCCTGCCAGTCGTATATATGGTCGGCCAATGGTGTTACCTACACGCAGAGTGGTACGTACTCGTATGTAGCTGATCCAAACAATTCTCCCTGCAGCGTTGCAGTCCTGAATCTGGTGATCAATCAGCCATCGCCTGTTTCCATTTTACATTCCGCTACCAACTTTAACTCTGGACAATCATTCGTTACGGGTGATATCAACGGACAGAATGGCTGGTCTACCTATGACCCTACTTTTACTACAGGTGGTGGAAGCTTTGCCACAATAACGACATCAGCTCCTTCTGGGCTCTCGGGCGACCAGGCTGTTAGTTTCCTGAGTGGAACGGGTGCAACCTCCTCTCCTCGCTATGCATGGGGTCCCAATTACGGCTCCGCATTCTCAGCAGCCAGTGCGGTTGGCGCCAATACTGTTGTGGCTCAAACTAAATTATATGTACCAAGCGGAAGCACCTCCACAGCACGCCAGGGAATGGTGACTTTTGATGTTACAGGAGCGAAGATTCTTACCGGTTTCTATGTTCAGCAAAACACGGGTACTGTTTACCTCCTTGCGAACTACAACAACGCGGGAACGATTGCAAACTTCACGTTCAACACCAACATTGCAATTGTAAAGGATACCTGGGTTGAATTCACCACGACGTGGAATCAGGCCACAGGCCGAATGGAAGTGTTCTGGGCCGGTAACGGATTTTATGTGGACGGAGCCGGAGCTGGTTCGGTGGCTGACGAAACCGATTTCTACAATACTCGGAATGCCAGTAGCGTTGCCTCTACGGTCTATTTTGATGAACTGAGCATCCAGTTCGTTAATCCCAATGGTGTAAGCACCGATACAACAACCGCTTCTGCTTGTGACAGCTATACATGGGCGGTAACAGGACAGACCTATTCACAAACCGGATATTACAGTTATACCGACAACCAGTGCAATAGCGATGTGCTGAACCTGACCATCACACCCGGCACGAGCAACACTACTACGGAATCGGCTTGTAGCAGCTACACCTGGTCGGTGAACGGTCAGGCCTACACGCAGAGCGGATCTTACACCTCTGTCAGCGGATGTGCTACCGAGATCCTTTCACTGACCATCACTCCGCAACCCCAACAGCCTACCCTGGCTTGCTATGAGACGGCCACCTACAACACTACGACTTGTCAGTGGGATGTAACGGGCACGCAGCCTGCTCAACCAAGCATAGCTTGTTACGAGACCGCTACCTTCAACAACAATACCTGTCAGTGGGATGTGACCGGTACACAGCCGACGGCACCCACCATCTCATGTTATGAGACGGCCACCTTCAACACTACGACTTGTCAGTGGGATGTAACGGGCACGCAACCGACACAGCCAAGCATCGCTTGTTACGAAACCGCTACCTTCAATAACAATACTTGTCAATGGGATGTGACCGGTACACAACCGACGCAGCCCAGCATCGCTTGTTATGAGTCGGCCACCTTCAACAGCAACACCTGTCAATGGGATGTGACAGGTACACAACCGACGCAGCCCAGTATCGCTTGTTACGAGACGGCCACCTTCAACAGCAACAACTGTCAATGGGATGTGAGCGGTACACAACCGACGCAGCCCAGCATCGCTTGTTATGAGACGGCCACCTTCAATAGCAACACCTGCCAGTGGGATGTGACCGGTACTCAACCGACGCAGCCTACCCTGGCTTGCTTTGAGACGGCTACCTTCAACAGTAATACCTGTCAATGGGATGTGACAGGTACACAACCGACTCAGCCCAGCATTGCTTGTTACGAGACAACCACCTTCAACAGCAACACCTGTCAGTGGGATGTTACGGGAACTCAGCCTACTCAACCAACTACTGCCTGCTATGAGACGGCCACCTTCAACGGCACGACGTGTCAGTGGGATGTGACCGGAACACCCAACCCTCCGGTGGTTACAACTACAAGTGCCTGCAGTTCTTATGTATGGTTGGCAGATGGTCAAACATACACGGCAAGCGGCACCTATAACTACAGTGCGAACTGTCAGGACTATGAGTTGAACCTGACCATCACACCTCTTGTATCGTATTACGTAGATGCTGACGGCGACAGCTACGGTGCCGGAGCGGCTACAACATCTTGTACTCCTTTGAGTGGATATGTTGCCAATAACACCGACTGCAACGACAATTCTTCCACTGTCTATCCGTCAGCAACAGAAACCTGCAACGGTATCGATGACGATTGCAACAGCTGGGTTGATGACGGAACTGCAGGTCCAATCTCGGGTAACGGTATTCGTTGTGTTCCTGCATCTTCCGGCACAGCCACCTTCTCGGTACAGGCGGTTCAAGGAACGACATACGCTTGGACCGTTCCAACAGGCCTGAGCATTGTATCTGGACAAGGAACCAATTCGATAGTCGTGTCGTGGACTAACAGTGCTATCCAGGCTGGAATCACCGGCAGTATTTCGGTAGTTCCCACCAATTTGAGCGGAACAGTCAGCCCAAGTTGCATTTCAGTAGACATCAACTACGCCAAGCCGGTGACTCCGGGATCCATTTCAAGTCCGAACAAAGTATGTCCTGGTGATGTCATCAACCTTTCGACCACAAGCGTTACCCGTGCTTCCGGTTACGCATGGACACTTCCGACCGCCATGCGTATGCTTTCTGTTTCCACCGGCAATGTGGTCAG
>JBJOER010000032.1:0-3073 GCA_046049215.1 Bacteroidota bacterium
TCAGCTATGGGGATGCCATGCTGATCCTGGATTGATGGAGCGTTACGCCATTGTCGTTGCAGGAGGACATGGCGCCCGCATGTCCTCTGAAATCCCGAAGCAATTCCTGCCATTGTGTGGCGAACCCGTGCTTGCCCATACACTTCGAAAGTTCGGTTCGATTGGTACTGAACCCATCTTGGTACTCCACCCCGATTGGATCAATTACTGGAAAGACACTTCCGTAACCCTGGATCGTTTACCTGTTCATCGTATTGTACCCGGCAGCACCACCCGTGCCGGATCGGTCTACAATGGTCTAAATGCATTGCCGGCAAATGGCTTGGTTGCGGTACATGATGCCGCCCGGCCCTTGATCAGCAATTCATTGATTTTCAATTTATTCAAGCAGGCAGAACTCCTAGGAAACGCAGTCCCGGTCGTCGAATGCCGGGATTCCCTTCGTCAAATCGACCACAACAATTCCCGAGCCGTAGACCGATCGCAATTCCGGATTGTTCAAACACCCCAGGTGTTTGACTTGAGCTTATTGAAAAATGCTTTTGAAAAAGGAGGCTTCGAGCTTTACTCCGACGAGGCGTCCCTGGTTGAATCAATTGGAGTTCCCATACACCTTTTTCCCGGCGAGGAAAGCAATATCAAAATTACTTTCCCGGTTGATTTCAAGATTGCGGAAGCCTGGTTGAATTCAAAAGGCGACTCAACCGGTTTTTGAAAGATCCTAACCGAAAAAAGCCTTATTTTTAGGACGGGTAGGGCAACAAAACTGACTGATAAACGTATCAGTATAAACAGTTCAGTGTTCAATCCTGACTCCAAAAACCGTCTGATCATTGAATAAACAGGGCTATACTTGCCGTCACATGCAATGCCTTCAGCATATTCGCAGGCTCCTTACCTTGAGTACGGCCTTTTTTTTGGTAACCCTACCCGCTGCTTTGGTATTTGCGGGCGGTACGGAAGCCCCAAAAAGTCCGTTCCCTGTACGCTACGAACAGGACCTGCTTCCGGGCCTTGTGACCAATGAACAGCAAATCCGTGCGGGACTCCTTTACGACGTTGAGCGCGGAAAAATTGTTTGGCAAAAAGACCTCGATTACGCCTATCCGATCGCTTCCCTTACGAAAATGATGGTCGGATTACTGGCAATTGAGGATATAAATACGGGCAAAGTGCATTGGGATGACCGAATTGCGGTAACCCGTACTTACAAAAAAAGGATAAAGGGACGCCGGTACAGAACCTACACCACAGAAGAACACTACACCCTTGAGGACCTTGTCAAGATGGCGATGGTCGCATCTCACAACGAAAGTACAGTTTGGATAGCGAAGCATTGTTCCGGGGATCTGACCACCTTCGTCACACGGATGAACGAGCGTGCCATGGAATTGGGAATGAGTAAAACCATTTATTCAAACCCTTCAGGACTTCCCGCTATTATCCGCGAACTCGACAACAGCAGTTCTCCACACGACCAGTTGATTCTGGCTCTTGAGATCCTCAAGCATCCCAAACTGGTTGAAATCACATCCATCCCCTACCTGGACATTCACAACGGACATGGCAGGGTAAGCTACAGAAACCACAACGGCCTGGTCATCAATTATGGTCAGGAGGTGGATGGTTTCAAAACAGGATACACCCGTGCGGCCGGATTCTGCCTGGTCAGCACCGCAAGACGCGGCGGACACCGCCTTGTCAGCGTTGTTTTCGGATGCAGCAGCCCCTGGGTACGGAACGGACTGGTTGCGGATATGCTAAACCGTTACTACTCCACCATCAAACTCGGCCGGTTGGGAGAAGCCGCGCCGGACACCTACGTGTCCAAAGCTTTCCTTGACAGCGTTGAACGCAAACTCGTGATCATGACGCCTAGTCATGATTTCCCGATCCAAGAAGACTACTCCCTGACCTACAAGACTGTAAACGAAAAAGTCAGGAAAACCGTGGTGGTACGCCCCGGAGACAATCTTGGCCAATTAGCCAAAAAGAACGGAGTAACTGTCCAGGAATTGAGAAAATGGAACCGATTGAAGGGTTCAGTCATCAAGCCCGGTCAGAAACTGGCCGTTTATAAAAACGTCAAAAAAACGATTCCCGTCAAGCTGGTAGTCGAACCGAGTGAGACCCTTGCCGATCTTACCCCCTCGCACGATGTCTCAGACGAGTGTGAAACCACTTCTTTTGATGAAACGTCTGAGTCGACGGCAACAGTAGAAAGTCCTAATGCAGCTCCGTCAACCAATGCGCCTCGCATCGACGATAAAGTACAAAACCCTGCAGTCAAAAAGCCATACTTCTTTCATGTTGTACAACCCGGCGATACTTTGTGGAAAATCGCGAGAAAATACGAATTGACACCTGAGCAGATCAAACAGTTGAACAACATCAGCAACAGTAATCTTCTCAAAAAGGGTTCACGTATTAAAATTCCTCAAAAAAGCTGAACCGAAAGCTTTTCATAATCCTCCTTCGTTGATCAATTCAACGAAATCCTTTTGGCCCTCACTTCCCGATGAAAAAGGGGATTGTCAGGATTCATATTTTCCAACACGACAAAGCCCGGAGTCTTCCCCGGCTTCACACTGCCGAATTCACTTTCCAGTCCGAGGAATTGGGCGCCGTGCAAAGTCGCCCAACGGATAAGGCTTTCTGTTGGCACAGAGGGAAAATGCTCCTGAAGCAATGTCAACTCTTTGACCATGGAAAGACGGGCGTTGGAAGCAAGACTGTCGGTTCCAACGGTCATCCTGGTACCTACACCTGCAAGACCGGGCACATCGGGCAATCTTCCGGTGATGAACAAATTCGCAGAAGGGCAGATGCAGAAAAAGAGAGCACGGCAAAAGTCGACGGCTTGCCTAAGCTGATCCACAGTAGTGAAGGTATTGTGAACGGCCTGAAACCGTCCTGATGGCGGCAGCGCCTTCAATATGCTTAATAACGGATATTCGTGACCGTATGGAAGAAAGTCAGAATCAGAAACCTTGTTCCTTTTAAAAAGGTCGGCCAAGGGTCCTGATTTATCCCGGCAATAATCGAGTTCATCAGACGACTCCTGCATATGAAT
>JBJOER010000033.1:0-5247 GCA_046049215.1 Bacteroidota bacterium
GGGTCGGGAATCGGCAAGGCCCAGGATGGGTTGTTGAATATCCAGGCCGAAGAGGTGACAGTGGTGGCGAATACATTGGCGTTGCCGTTGAGACCCGGAGGGCCTTCAGGTCCGCGGACACAGGACGAAATGGGAAAGATGAGTGCCAGCAGCGTTAGCAGGCGCAAGTAGTTTTTAAATCTGTTCAGGATGTGAAGGATTGTTTTTCAGTTATGCAAGAACCGGGCCGTTGTGAATCTGTATTCCGGAAGACCGAAGGTACTTCAAGACCGCAATTCATGACATTTCAAATCGAAGCCATTCCACCGGCAGCCAGCCAACCGCTGGTCCAGGCGTGTTGGAAATTGAAGCCTCCGGTCACCGCATCCACATTGAGCACTTCTCCTGCGAAATACAAACCCGGAAACCGTTTGGCCTGAAAAGAGCGGGTATCAACCTCGTCCAGTGAGACGCCGCCACAAGTCACGAATTCCTCCTTGAATGTGCTTTTCCCGTTGATGTCGAGTTCGAGGCTTTTCATCGCGTTGAGTAAGGCATGGAGATGCTTGTTCCCGAGATCCGCCCAGTTTTTTTCTGAATCAATGCCGGCTATGAGGAGTAAATAACCCCAGCACCGTTTCGGTATGGAATGAAAGGGGATGGCGTTGATCACCTGCCTGCGTGCATTCGTAGACCTGAAATCGCGAAGGGTTTCCTCTACCCTACTCTCCTTTAGATCGGGCAGAAAGTCTATCGTAAGACGAAAGCGATAGGCCTTGCTGTGAAGGTCCCGTGCCGCGAATGCAGAAAGCTTCAACACTGCCGGACCACTAAGACCCCAGTGCGTGAAAAGCAAAGGACCCGAACTTTCAAACCCGGTTTCGGGAATCACCAACCTCACCTGTGCTACACTCAATCCCATCAGTGACTGTAATTCCTTGTCGCGCACATGGAAGGTGAAAAGTGAAGGGACCGGGGGGCGTATTTCCATTCCCAATGCCATCAGTGATTTCCAAACCGATTCACTACTTCCGGTGGAGATCAGCACCGCATCGAATTCCCATTTCGAATCATCGTCGAATTCAAGTGACCAACGATTCGCTTCGCTTTGCTTTAAGGTTTTCAATCCCGTTTTCCGATGAAGCAAAACACCATTGCTCTGTGCTTCGCTAAGGAACAGATCGATTATTGTTTGGGATGAATCCGTGATGGGAAACATACGTCCATCCTCTTCGGTTTTCAAGTCCACACCGCGGTCTTCAAACCATTCCACTGTTTGTGCCGGGCCAAAACGGCTGAACGCTCCGATGAGTTCAGGGTTGCCTCGGGGATAGTTTCGGATCAGCTCACGGGCTTCAAAGCAGGCATGGGTGACGTTGCAGCGACCGCCTCCCGACACCTTGACTTTGGCAAGCACCTGAGCGCTCTTTTCGAAAAGGTGAACTTCTGAATCCGGCCTAAGTTCTCGGAGTCGGATGGATGCAAAAAAGCCTGCGGCTCCCCCTCCGATTACTGCGAATCTCATGTTTGCTTTTCAGGAAGATCAATTCCTGAACATCTTCTCCGAGGGGATGATGTCGACCTTGGTGACCTTTAGCGGATAGGTGCTCACCACTTCGTCTTCGGCCAGGATCTCATCGGTCAATACAGCCTTCAAAGCATTGCTGTAGCTCATGGGAGAAGGCCGATTCTCCAGGAGACTCCCCGCGAGCGGTTTGGCTTCACTGACATCGGTGACGATGGCAATGTAAAAACTCTTGGTCTGCCAGTACTTGCGCATCACCCTGTTCACGTCTTCGATAGTGCATCTTTCAAGCAGGGCGTTCAGTTCGGTCAACCAGTCGACCCGGCGGTAGAAGCGACTGTCCATCAGGTATCCCAGTTGCTGTTCTGTCGTTTGGGCATAGAGCTTTACGTAGGATTTCAGGAAAGTCTTGGTCAGGTCGAAATCTTCCTGAGAAAGTCCGCCCTCGATGAGCTTTTCCATTTCGCGAATGGCCATCCGCAAAGCGAAATGCGCATGACCGACCTCAATGCTGCTTAACTCGCTGTATTGACCTTTCAGGCTTTGGGCAGTCTGTACCGGACGCAGCCACATGGAAAAATAATTCGATGAACGGGGATAACCGGGTCGGGGCAACATGTTCCCTCCACCGTTCTGATACCATTCGATATAGGTGTAGTCGCCGTAGTTCATCGAACGTTGTTCGCGGATCTTTTGATACAACCTGGAGTAGGATTTGCGGTGTTCACCAAGCCAGCTGTTGGCTATCATCAATGCCGCGAAGTCATCATTGGAACGGGTGATCTCCATGGGGAATCCCGCAAAGATCGCCGAGCCGAGTGTGTTCGGTTTGGTGATGATCTCCACTTCGATGCCTTCCGGCTGCCGGGGGTTGGGTTGCTGCACTTCCGGTGCTGCTTTACCGTCGGGTAAAGCCTCCATGTCTTTCCTGATCGATGTGAGTTGCTGATCCGAGTAACTCCCGGCCAGTCCGATGATCACGTTGTTCCGGTTGAACATGCTGCGGTAATGCGCAATGGCATCTTCCAGGGTGATGCTTTTCACGCCGTTGGAGGTTCCTGCAACAGGATGCTGATAGGCTGTTCCCCTGAAGAGCAGGTGTTCGAGCGCTTTTTTGGAGTACTCTTCATCGGAAGAGGTACGGATCACCTCGTCGATGTAATTCTGCTGGTTGGATTTCACCCGCTTGAAATCTTCCACATCGAAGCGGGGATTCAGCATCAGGTCCCGGATCACCGGATAGAAACGTTCGAAATGGTCCTTGTGCATGGAGAAGGTGAAGATGGACACCTCTTTGTCCACGGAGGCTCCCATGCCGGCGGCCCAGGGATAGATCAGGTCGCTGATCTGGGTGCTGGTGTACTGCTTGGTTCCGCCTTCAGTGATCAGGGATGCGGTCATGTCGGTGAGGCCCTCCTTCCCGGCCGGATCAGACATGGATCCATTCCGGAACATGAACTTGATGACGATCTTGTCCGACCCGGGTTGACGCAATTCGACCACGTCGATGGCTTGCGATAGAAATGGAAACGCAAAGAGGAGTATGGCAATGAGGGATTGTTTCATGGGATAAGTCTTCACGTTTATTTAACTGGACACTTTTCGGCAGGTGAAATGGTGGCGATGGTCAACCCCGCAGGTACGAGGTACTTCTTTGCGGCATTCATCATGTCCTGGGCAGTCACTTTCTCGTAGAGCGCATAAGTGCGGTTGATGGATTCGGGATCGCCGCTCACCCAGGTGAAAAAGGAAAGGTTTTCGGCAATGGCTGTCGGGCTATCCATTCCCATCGCGAAACTGTAACGTAACCTGGATTTCGCCTCGGCAATCTCTGCTTCGCTATAGGGCGTCTTTTTCGCTTTCTCGAAGGCTTTGATGAACTCCTCCTTAACGGTCTGCAGGTCTTCGGCTTTGACCAGTGAGGCCTGGAACTGCGTCAGGTAAGGATCGCGGGTGAACATGAAGTTGCCGTACAGGCCTCTGACCTTTTGCTGCTCCTTCACGAGTTTCTTGTACAGTTCCGATTTTTCTGAAGTCAGCATGGTGACAAGAAGGTCGAGAGCCGCCACTTCTTTGTTTCCATCCACGTAGGCAGGCGATTTGTAGTTGAGTGAAAGTACTGGAGGTGTCCCCGACTTCTGAATGTGCGCATACCGTGTTGAAGTCTGGGCGGGTTCCTGGGGAATCGCAGGTTTGTAATCGCCTGTTTCCCAAACACCGAAATGCTTCTCGGCAAGGCCGTTCACTTGTTCGGCAGTGACATCGCCTACCACGATGATGGTGGTGTATTCCGGACGGTAGAAGCGTTTGAAGAATTGAATGGAATAATCGTATTGGTTGGGCATGTCTACGATATCCTCGAAAAAGCCCATGGTGGTATGCTTGTAGGTGTGCTTGTCAAAAGCCACATTGTTCATCTTCTCATTCAGCTGCTGCGACGGACTGGAGAAATTCTTGGTGTATTCTCCCTTCACGGCACCGGCTTCGGTTTTAAAATCCTGAATGGAGTACTTTAGGTTCATGAACCGGTCCGACTCCAGTTCGAACATCTTATCGAGCATGGCCGCGTTTCCTGTCATGTGGTACACCGTCCGGTCGAGCCAGGTGTTGGCATTGGCGCTGGCTCCGGTGGCTTTCAGGGCGTCGCTGTATTGCTCTTTGGAGTACTTCTCCGTTCCCCTGAACATCATGTGCTCGAAGAAATGGGCGAAGCCGGTTTTTCCGGTCTCCACTTCTTCACGAGAGCCGACCCGCACCACGATGTAGAAGGCCGCCAGTCCTGGACTATCGTAGGGTACTGTGACCACATTCAGGCCATTGGGCATTTTCTTTTGAAGTATGGGGTATGGCAGGATGTTGCCGGTATCGTTTCCTGCTTTCGCAGAGCAGACAAGACCGATCATGGCCAGGGCGAGCAGTGTGTTTCTCAGTTTCATTCTTCAGAGCTTTTGATAGACAATAAAAGGTTGGGATCAGGTCAACATTCCGCCGTTGACGTGCAACACCTGACCGGTGATGTAGGATGCCAGGTCACTCGCCAAAAACACCACAGAATTGGCCACGTCTTCGGCAGTACCTCCTCGTTTCAGGGGGATTTGATCGCGCCATTGTTGCACGGTATTGGGGTCGAGAACGGCTGTCATTTCAGTTTCAATGAATCCGGGTGCGATCGCATTGCAACGGATGTTGCGCGATCCCAGTTCGAGGGCGATGGACTTGGTGAAGCCGATCATGCCTGCTTTGGAGGCCGCGTAATTGGCCTGACCCGCATTTCCCTTTACACCGACCACAGAAGTTATGTTGATGATGCTTCCGTTGCGCTGCTTTAGCATGGGCTTTTGACAGGCCTTGGTGATGTTGAAGGTGCTTTTCAGGTTGGTACGGATCACCTCGTCGAAATTCTCCTCTGTCATCCGCATCAACAGGTTATCGCGGGTGATTCCGGCGTTGTTCACCACCACTTCGAGGCTTCCGAAATCGGCCAGCACCTGGGTGATCAGTTCATCAGCAGCTTTGAAGTCGGATGCGTCGCTCTGGTATCCTTTCGCCTTCACACCCAGGTCGAGCAGCTCCTTCTCAAGCAGAGTGGCTTTGTCGGGTGATGAGAGGTAAGTGAAGGCCACGTTTGCTCCGTGCTTGGCCAGTTCGAGGGCGATGCCCCGACCGATGCCTCTGGAGGCTCCTGTGACAAGGGCGTTGCGTCCGCTGAGTAATTTGGTCATATTCAGGTGTTTTGGTAGAGT
>JBJOER010000034.1:0-7580 GCA_046049215.1 Bacteroidota bacterium
AGCTCGTGGATCTCGTCGTTGGTCACAATCACCGTCAGGATCTTGTAATCGCTGATGATGGGTGGATCGGAATGGATGGCTTCTTTGAACGTGAGTAGGTAAAAGCGATCCCCATAGATGGACTTATCGTCCATGCTCAACACCTCGTCGTTCTTCCCCCTCACCAGGCGCTCGGTCGCGGTCATGAATATCCGCTGCTTCACCGTGATGTTCTTATCGAAAAGCAAGGTCGCGAACGCCTTCGATTTCTCCCCTACGGTCTTGTGCGCCTCATCGAGGATAGCCAGGTCGAAGCCGAACTTCAGGGACTTTGCCGCCTTCGCCAGGCGGTCGCTGCTTTGGTAGGTAGTGAAGACGATTTTCTTCCCCTTGCTCTTTTGCGAAAGGAAGGATTTGATCGCTGCGGGATCGGTCGTGGTGGGAATCCCCAGCGAATAGATATCGCTCACGAACTCATCCTTCTCCAGCTTCCCCGTAGAATCGTCGCTGCAGATACACAGCCAATCGGGCTTGTTGCGTTCGTTGTTGGCCAGCAGCTCCCGGGTCCAGTCCTCGAGCGTTTGCTTGATCAGGGACAAGCTCGGCACAGCCACCACGATGTGCTTTGCTTTCAGGGCATCCGCGATCCAGAAGGCGGTCAGGCTTTTCCCTGTACCGCAGGGCATGATCAGTTTGCCCCGCTCTGCTTTCTGCTTTACGAAATGCTCAGAGGCGGCACGGATCGCCTCTTGCTGGTGCGGACGTGGGGAACGCAGTTGAGGACGGATGGACTTGCCCTCCAGCGTTTGCCGTATTCGCTGCCAATCTTCATCTGTCAGACCAAGCCAGAACTCCAGACCCAGCTGAGTGAAGGTCTCGCCCAGCAATTTCTTCTTCAGCACCCCGCGTTCACCTGTATGGAAGAGGAAGGAACGGGAAATATTTCGGCAGTAATTGTGAGCCAGGTTACCGAAGGTGGAAAGCTCCTTGTAGGTCGGAGGCGCCTGATCGCCTTTGAACTTACACTGAATCGCCCAGAACTCACCCCGGTAGGTTTCTGCGATCAGGTCGATCCCCTCATCGCTACTAGGGAGACGCAGGTGTTCACGCACGGAAGCAGGAACGTTCTTTCCTTGCCTCCATACCTTTTTCACGAGAGATACATACTCGGGTTTGGTCATCAAGACCAGTTCGGTCAGCCGCTCGAACAGATGCCCTTTCTCGTGGTTGGAAAGACCCTTCGCCTTCTTCCAGAAATCGTCCCAGGAGGAGATGTGTTTTAGAAAATCATCCGTTGTTGTCATGCGAATCAACTGTTCTTCACCAAAAGTAGCAAATGTAATCAGTCGGTCTCGTCGTTAAATTTAGCTGCCGAGGGCAACCTGACTTAATCTACTTTACTAATCCTACCGAAACTGAATTAGAGCATGAACATGGAAACTTCTGACTTGATTCCGAATCCGTACGGATTTTGGTTATAATGACCGATTCAAACACTAAAAGCACTTATGCAGAGAATAGCGGACTTAATCTGCGCAAAACGTGTGAAGAAATTCGTGCAGCTACGGCTAAAAATCATTTATCAACGAACAACAGCCCATCGCTGCGCCTTACCGTCGGACCTCCGGACCAGATAGAGTCCGGACGCCAGACCGGTCTCGATGATTCCGGTATTCTGATCTGCGGTGATGGTCAGTTGCAAGCTTCCATTCAAATCAAAGATGGACAGCTGTTCGCCTTGTGCAAGGTAAGCGGTATTGATTTTTCCATCGAAGGACGGATTCGGAAAAACGAAAGGCCGATCATCGCGGAGGATTTCCGGTATGGAAGTAGTGACTGAATTGCTGAAGCGGGCCGCCCAGGTGAAAAATGAAAAGTTGGAAGGCATTTGAATGCTGACATTGCCGATGGTCTGGCTACCGGACGCAGTACCGACGAGATAGCCGCCATCGGAAGTATTCACTAACGAGAATGGATAGATACCGTAGATGGTCGGGATGTCGAGGTTCCACTGAAGATTGCCTTGGGTATCGAATCGCAGCAGGGATGCGCCGTAATTGGTGGAGGGAGGTGAAGCACCAACTAATTGTCCGTTGCCGTAATCAACTAATCCACGGTATGCGGTGAACTGATAATAACCTGCAGCGTCGGCTACGATCGATTGCCGACCGGATAAACGGACATCACCGGTGATGGTTGTCCCCTGGGGCACATCGCGCGCCCACAGTAGACTACCGGAAGAATCGAATTTAGCAGTGAGGAAATCGTGTACCCAATTCGGCCCATTCATAAAATATGCACCCATTGTCAGTGAATCGGATAAGGTACCGGTGAAGTAGATGTTGGCGCTATTGTCCAGTGCGATCTGGTGTCGTTGGATGGTGATGTCCGCAGCGGTATAGAACCATCTTCCTGCGCCGCTTGCATCCAGCTTCGCAAGGAAGCGGTTGTAGATGGGTGTAATCACAACCGGCAATCCCCCGAATGAAAAAGAACCGGAACCGGTTCCACCGGCCAGGTACATCGCTCCGGCCGCATCGAATGCCATATCGGACAACAACATATTCTGAGATGGCAACGGGTAGGACAACGAATCCTGACCAGACGAACCGATGCAGGTGGCTGCGGAATTCGGGTTGGATGCGTCCATGTTCGCATACCAGTAATTCCCGTTGTGATCGATGGCATCCGCATCGATCATTTCAAGTCCAGGATGATTCAGCGAAACATTCCTGCTCCACAGCAGTGCTCCGCTACCGTCAATACACAGCATGAACGCATTCCTGACAAACTGACCCGATTGATTCACCGGGAAAAGCGGACTGCCATTGAACGCCAGTGTGTCCATGAACGCTCCGGAGACGATCAGATGGCCATTCGATTTGTAGCGCAGGCTTTTGATGGTTGCCTTGGGCCCCAGGAGGTTGCTGTGCAAAAGATTCCCTGTTGAATCGATGGTACGCAGGGAGTGGTTCCCGTACAGGTACTGGTCGAACGAAAGCGCGTATTGGCTCAGGAACGGTGTTGAAAGGGATTTATCCGGGCCCACGGCTGCTGGAATGGCCGAAAAAGCAGGATTCAAGGAATAGCTCGCCGTATCGTACACCACCCAGTCGATCTGCTGCGAAAAACCGGGACGCGAAACATGCACAAGCACATTGAGAACAGCAACAAGTACAATGCTTCTATAGCAGAAGAAATGGAGCAGATTTTTCATGTGTAAAGCATAATAGAATCCACAAACTACTAAACAAAATTAATAGTTATGAATTTTTGAAAAAACTGGCTAGCTCCCGGTAACGACGTATGAAAAGTTGTTAATAGGCACGTGGTTACGGCCTTGAATTTAATGACGAAAAGAACCGATAGAATATAAAAATAATCAGGATTAACCGATTAAATGGTGATGAAACAAAATGCACTGTGGTGCATCACCAGGATATTCACTAACCGACAAAACAATTACACCATGGCTTTACACGATATGCCCTTGGGGTACGCAGGTTCATCTCTGTCGATGCGGCAATAAAATAAGCGTTGGCGTCCTATTTAATTTAAGTGAAAACACAATCCGGCAGTGATCGAATAAGTCACACTTCGATCAATCACATACATCCAGTTGTCGGTAGGAGGATGGTCCGAATATTTCGTGCTACCGAAAACAAACTCCCCTTCTCCAGCAAATATCCCACGCGCATCGATACGTAGGGCGGCTTTTTTCGCCAATTGTATTTTTGCACCAAGTCGGATTTGAGTGAAAAAAAGATTGACTGAAGACTCCGGTCGGCCATTGAAGTGGTTTACAGGACCGCCTCCGTTATCGTTGGTCGTTTCGTAACCGGGATCAGAAGCAGCAGGACCGACCTGTAAACTCTCGGCCTCTTTTAATGTCATGGCCGTAAAACCCAACCCGATAGCACCGTTAGCTGAAATTTTAGATGAAATATCGTAGGAAAGCGTAAAGTTGACGGCCGTGTTCCAACTGTCCAGAGGCATGGAATTCGAAAACCGATGTTTACCTGCGCCATAGTGCTCGTCTATAAAGGCTACGACAGAGTCTCCGTTGGGTCCGTTTATGTCCGTAACCTCTTCATCACTCGGATTCGACAATCCACTTTGGTGAGACGAGTTCATGCGAAACACATCCACTTCGAATCCGGGATTCAATTTCCGATTCGCCTTGTTCCAAACGCTCCCGAAAGTAAATCCATAAGTAGTTCCAATGGCACTTTCACTCGTACCTTCGACCTTGACTTGCAAGTTGAAATCGGTATCAAATTCATTGAAATCCCCCCGCTTGTGTGCAGTTCCGCTTTGCCTGACATCTGTGCTTCCCTGAAACGCTGCTCCGACATAAGGAGAAATATAGAACGACGGAGTGGTAACCATGTCTTGTGCTAAAATTGAAAAGGGCATCATGACAAAAGCGAATTTGATAAGTTTTTTGATCATTTTTTCAGGATTTTTTTCTTATTTGATCTGCTTATGCGATAGGATTATGGATTTACGAATATAAATCATTTCACCGGTTTAGGACAACCTTTTAAAGACAAAACGCGGACAGCAAATATTCCATTCAACAAACCCTTGAATTGGACCCATCTGCCGAACGGGGTGATTTAGCTGCAATTCCCGGAGCCACCTGTATCGCATAAGAGTGGACATCCAAACTACTTGAAGCAGCATGTGATGTACTGATGGCAAGAAAGAAGCCCAAATAAAATAGTGTTCGCTGCACTTTGAGTAGCATGATTTTCATTCGGGGTTGAAGCTGAGATAAGTACAAGGATAGTATTATTTCAAATTAGAAGTCGTATTCGGAGTGATTGTCACGGTTGTTTCCCAATTTGTCACGTTTTCATCATTGAAATGTCACAGCATGTCACATCCTGTCGGACTTGCCTGGATTTACTTTCGTAAACTCGAGTTCAAAAAAACCAACGCTCAACCTTTACAAAATCAAACTATCATGATAAAAATAAAATTCATGCTTCTCATTTGCTTCAGCTAAGGTGCTTCGTGAGATTCGTGATCGAATACCAGAATGATAAAGTTTACTACCAATCGCGCCAAGGCAGGATTCTATATCACGCAAACTTTCTCGATATGTCAATTGAGCAAAACTCATCACAATGTATTGTTCCCAACATGTAAAACTTCGGACTCGATGATTTCCATTATAACGCTTAACACACTTGTCGAATTCATACTTGGAGATAAACGCAATAATCTGGGAAAGAACAGTTTGGCCTTGATTCATCCGTGTTTTTATAGAAACACAAATCAAATCGAAAAATCAAAAAAGGCTTGTAACGCATTGATATTAAATGTATTGCAATGGTTTCAAAAAAACTTAACCGGACACTAGTGATTGAAACTATAAAATATCGTAATAGTCAGGATTAATTGAATTAGAAAAAGAACCTGGCTCACAGGAATTCGCTTTGAAGTGTGTGATCGCGATTACCATGATCGTGGTAATTCCGCTGAAAGTTACCCCTGTATTCCGTGGCAAAGTGACGCCACCTGTTTGGACGCTTGAGGTTCAGATATGGGTTTAACCAGTTAACCCTTTTTCTTTTTTAACCTATGCGGGTTAAAGGAGTGGGAACCTTTCCATGCACCCGGTTGGTGGATGATTCAAAGTACAGGTGTTAAACCCCTAAAAACGATTATCTGTATTTAGATCCACTACACCCCTAATTTCTTGTTCAGGCGGCTGCGGGTTTGGCGGATGGCATCCTGGCTCACTCCTACCAACAATGCGATTTCCCGTGTACTGAGGTCGAGTTTTGAAAGTGCCAGGTACCTGATCTCAGTGAAGGTGATATCCGGGCACTTGGCTTTTATGTCAAGGATGAAATTCGGATAGACTTTATTGAACGTGTTCACGAAGCGTGTCCATTGCTCTTCGGAAATGACCTTGTTGACCTTCAGATCCTCAATGATCTGCCGGTCGTGCAGCTCATCGATTGCTGAACTCACTTTCGCATCATCATTTGGGGCCGTTTTCTTGACTTCGCTGAGCTCGCGTTTCAGCTCAAACACCGACTTCGTCAATTCGTAAAACTGATCCGTTGTCTTGCTCAGCGCCAGCAGCGCCTCTGATTTTTCCTCGAATAATCTGTTTCGCTCTTTCCGGTGCCGGGAGCGAAGTCTGAAAAAATAGATCAACGAAAGGCCGATTGTACTTACCAGTATGATCATCAACGGCTTAACCCTGAACGGCCACCTGATTGAATTGGACCTATCTGCTGAACGGCTTGTTTTAGCTGCAATTCCCGGGGCCACCTGTGACGCATTAGAGTGTACATCCAAACTACTTGAAGCAGCATGTGATGTACTGATGGCAATAAAGAAGCCCAAATAAAATAGTGTTCGCTGCACTTTGAGTAGCATGATTTTCCTTCGGGGTTGAAGCTGAGATAAGTACAAGGATAGTATTATTTCAAATTAGAAGTGGTATTCGGAGTGATTGTCACGGATTTTCACGATTTGTCACGCTTTTGTGATGAAAATGTCACACCATGTCACATCCTGTCGGACTTGACTGGATTTACCTTTAGAACTCGAATGCAAAAAAACCAACGCTCAACATCTACAAAACCAAGCTGTCATGAAAAAAATAAAATCCATGCTTCTATTCGCTTTCTGTAGTTCATACTGCTCCGCTCAATGGCAGCAGTGCGCGGGTACGGCCGGTCTGAACATGCAGTCGCTGTTGACGAATGATGGTTTTGATTTTGCTTGGGGAGCAACAAGGGTTGTGCTCCTTGTATGTTCAAGTTTGTTTAATAGCGTTATTCAATGAAAAAAACTACATCCATTTTGTTCGGTACATTGCTTGCGTTTCTGCTTAACTGTGAGTTGAAAGGGCAGAGCGCCGAACTTACTGTAAAAGTGTATTTGGAAGGCATGTACGGTGGAGCCGGCAATATGATGGGGCCTTTGAGCAATAGCGATCCTCAGGCAGTGGATTCGGTCCAGATAGACTTAGTACAGACAATCTCTCCTTTTTCTGTAGTGACTGGAGGGAAGGCCTTGTTACGCAACGACGGTACTGCTACACTTTCCTTTCCAGACCAGTTGGTTGGGCAGCAATATTACGTGGTCCTGAAGCACCGCAGCAGCATAGAAACCTGGAGCAAACAGCCGCTTAGCTTCAGCGCCAACACCTATTTCAACTTCACCGGCACGCAGCAATTCCCGCAGGTGAGCACCACAACAATTAGTAACATCCAGAACAACACCGCGCAAAGTGGCGGCACTATCAGCAGCGACGGCGGCTCATCAGTTACAGTGCGCGGCGTATGCTGGAGCACATCACCCGGTCCCACGGTAGCATTATCCAATAAGACTACGAATGGTTCAGGAAGCGGCACGTTCAACTCTAGCATTACTGGTTTGCAACCAAGTACTACCTATTACATTAGGGCCTATGCAACAAATGGTGTTGGAACAGGTTATGGACAACAGTTGACATTTACTACCCTTGCTGCTGGCCAGTTCACCGACATCGACGGAAACATTTACGATACTATCGCCATCGGTACTCAAGTGTGGATGAAACAAAATTTGAAGGTTTCGAAATACCGCAACGG
>JBJOER010000035.1:0-14807 GCA_046049215.1 Bacteroidota bacterium
ACGAACAGCACGAGTCGCTCGAAGCCGAGGCCGAAGCCGGCATGGGGGCAGCTGCCGAATTTGCGTGTTTCGAGGTACCACCACAGGCTTTCTTCGTGGATCCCCATCTCACGCACCCGAGCCAGTAGCTTTTCGTAGTCGTCTTCCCGTTGTGAACCGCCGATGATCTCACCGATCCAGGGGAACAGCACATCCATGGCACGGACCGTTTTGCCGTCCTCGTTCTGCTTCATGTAAAACGCCTTGATGTGCTTGGGGTAATCGGTGAGGATCACCGGACCCTTGAAGTGTTCCACCAGGAAGTTTTCATGTTCTTTCTGCAGGTCGGTACCCCATTCCACCGGGAACTCGAACTTTTCCTTATTCGGTTCGAGGATGGTGATGGCTTCAGTATAACTCAGTCGGCGGAAGGGTTGGTCCACCACCGATTGCAGGCGACCAATCAGCTCCTTGTCGTACATGTTGTTGAGGAACTCCAGGTCGTGGCTGCAATGGTCGAGTGCGTATTTCACCAGGTACTTCAGCATGTCCTCGGCCAGGTCCATGTTGTCCTGGATTTCGTAGAAAGCCATCTCCGGTTCGATCATCCAGAACTCGGCCAGGTGGCGAGGCGTGTTGGAGTTTTCTGCACGGAAAGTAGGACCGAAGGTGTAGACCTTTCCGAGGGCCAGTGCCCCCAGTTCGCCTTCCAGTTGTCCGGAGACGGTGAGGTTGGTTTCCTTTCCGAAGAAATCCTGTGTGTAGTCGATCTGACCGTCATCGGTACGCGGAATGCGGTCGAGGTCGAAATTGGTCACATGGAACATTTCGCCGGCTCCTTCTGCATCCGATCCGGTGATGATGGGCGAATGCAGATAGAAGAATCCGCGGTCGTTGAAGTACTTGTGGATGGCAAAAGCCAGGTGATGGCGGATGCGCAATACCGCACCGAAGGTATTGGTACGGGGACGCAGGTGGGCGATCTCGCGCAGGAACTCCAGCGTGTGTCCTTTCTTCTGAAGGGGATAGGTCTCGGCATCGGCTTCTCCGTAAACCGATAACTCATCTACCTGCATCTCGGTGGCCTGGCCCGAACCGGTGGAGGCGACCAGCTGTCCTTTGGCGCGTATGCAGGCGCCGGTCCCGATCCGCTTGAGCATCTCCTCGTCGAATCGGGTGGGATCCACCACCAGCTGCAGGTTATGGATGATGCTGCCGTCGTTCAGAGCGATGAAGGCGACATTCTTATTTCCGCGCTTTGTGCGCACCCAGCCTTTCACCACGGCGGTTTTGCCGATGGCGGAGGCGTCCAACAACTCGATGACAGGTGTATGTTCCATGGTTTATGACTGGAAAAACGGCAGGTAAGAGCCGCTTTTCAGCGACGCAAAGGAAATCCATTTGCCAAGGATTAACAAACGAGGCTGGAACAGCCAGTGGACGGAATCGATGAAACTTTTCCGGTTTCGGTTTGTTTTTTACCATCGGATACTCCCGAAAATCACTACCCTGACCGTTGTTTCCCTACCTTTGATTCCCTGATTCTATGCCGATGCATCAAGTCAACGCAGGTCCTCTGCTGGAGAAAATCAAGTTTCCGTCCGATCTAAGGGCATTGAGTGAAGATCAGCTCAAGCAGGTGTGCGATGAACTGCGCCAGTATATCATCGACATTGTATCGGTCAACGGCGGGCATTTCGGAGCCAGCCTCGGCGTGGTCGAGTTGACCGTCGCTTTGCATTATGCTTTCAACACCCCTCACGATCAGCTGGTGTGGGACGTGGGTCACCAGGCTTACGGCCACAAGATCCTGACCGGACGGCGCGAGGTGTTCCACACCAACCGCATTTACAAAGGCATCAGTGGATTCCCCAAGCGTTCCGAGAGCGAATACGATACTTTCGGAGTGGGACACAGTTCCACTTCCATTTCCGCAGCGCTCGGCATGGCGGTGGCTTCCCGCCTGAAAGGCGACAAGAAGCGCCAGCATGTGGCCGTAATCGGCGACGGAGCCATGACTGCCGGTCTTGCTTTCGAAGGACTCAATCACGGTGGCGTGGAGGACAGCAACCTGCTGGTCGTCCTGAACGACAACTGCATGAGCATCGACCCCAACGTCGGTGCCTTGAAAGAATACCTCACCGACATCACCACCTCGCCCACCTACAACAAGATGAAGGACGAGGTGTGGAAGATGCTGGGCGTCATCTCCAAATTCGGACCCAACGCTCAGGCCATCGCCCAGAAGGTGGAGAATGCCGTGAAGAGCGCATTGCTTAAGCAAAGCAACCTCTTCGAATCCCTCAAGTTCCGTTATTTCGGACCCATCGACGGACACGATGTGAATCACATGGTGAAGGTGCTGAACGACCTGAAGAATATCCCCGGGCCGAAGATCCTGCACTGCCTCACGGTGAAGGGTAAGGGGTATGAACTGGCCGAGAAGGACCAGACCAAATGGCATGCTCCCGGACTCTTCGATAAGATCACCGGTGAGATCGTCAAGCCGGTCATTGAGAAGCCCCAGCCGCCCAAGTACCAGGATGTGTTCGGGCATACGATAGTCGAACTCGCCGAGATGAACAACAAGATCATCGGTGTGACACCGGCCATGCCCTCGGGCTGTTCGCTCAACATCATGATGAAGGCCATCCCTGAGCGTGCTTTCGATGTGGGCATCGCCGAGCAGCATGCGGTGACATTTTCTGCCGGTATGGCCACGCAGGGCATGATTCCTTTCTGCAACATCTACTCAAGCTTCATGCAGCGGGCCTACGACCAGGTGGTGCACGATGTCGCCTTGCAGAACCTGCACGTCATCTTCTGCCTCGACCGTGGAGGACTCGCCGGCGCCGATGGTCCTACGCACCACGGATCTTTCGATTTCGCTTACTTCCGCTGCATCCCCAACATGGTGGTTTCCGCTCCGATGAACGAGCAGGAGCTACGCAACCTGATGTACACGGCAACGCATCCCGGCATGGGACCATTCTCCATCCGTTATCCACGAGGAAACGGTGTGATGGTCGATTGGCGCAAGCCGTTCGAGGCCATTCCGGTCGGCAAAGGCCGCAAGATCCGCGGAGGAGAGAAAGTAGCCATTCTGACCATCGGACATCCCGGTAATTTCGCCGTGCAGGCCTGCGATCTGCTGGCAGAAGAAGGATTGTATCCCGCCCACTACGATATGCGTTTTGTGAAGCCCCTTGACTCAGCCATGCTGCACGAGATCTTCCACGAGTTCAAGAACGTGGTTACAGTGGAGGACGGATGCATCCAGGGCGGATTCGGCAGCGCTGTAGCCGAGTTCATGGTCGATCACGGGTACCAGGCACGCATTGTCCGCCTGGGCATTCCCGACAAATGGATTGAACACGGCGAGCAGAAGGAACTGTACAACGAGTGTGGTTTCGATGCTCCTGCGATTGCTGAAGCCGTGCGTCAATTGATGCCTGCTCGTACTGCGGTTCCGGTAAGCAATTGACCTAAGCCCTGTGCTGCATCCTTACGGGATGCCTCTACGAGTCCTTCAAACCCACGATCACCGACTCCACCACCGGAGCGAAATGCTGCGCTTCCAATCGGGCGATTTTTTCAGCAATATGATCGGGCTTGTCTTCCGGACCCAATTCCGTCTTGAATTGCGCAATGACAGCCCCTTCGTCGTAATGTTCGTTGACGAAGTGCACGGTGATTCCCGTTTCGGACTCTCCTGCCGCATGCACGGCCTCGTGCACGTGCATCCCGTGCATCCCTTTTCCACCGAATTTCGGCAGCAGGGCAGGGTGCAGGTTGATGATCCTTCCGGGGTAGGTTTCCACCACCGCTTTGGGGATCAGTCTCAGGTATCCGGCCAGAACAATGAAGGTGATTTCGTTCTTTTTCAGGAGATCGACCAAGGCGGATGGGTCGCGCCGCAGCTCAGTGCTGAGGTGGACCGAAGGAATCCCATGTTCCCGGGCGACTTCGTAAACCCCAGCCGTTTCGCGGTCGCATGCTATGAGGCGTATACGGGCGATGGGATGATTCCTGAAATAGCGGCACAGCCTGTCCGCGTTGCTTCCTTTTCCCGAAGCCAGGATGGCGATGTGCTCCATCTTGCAAAGCAATGAAGGCGTCGCCCAATTCCAAAATCCGACGGATCACTTTTTTCATAAGGCAGCAGCAATTGTGAGGGTGGTGAGTTGACGATTGACCGGTCCGTTCGTGTTTTCGGCCTTGGCTTTCGGTCCCAGCAGCATGAACACCAGGGCGACCAAGACCACCAGGGCGATGACCAGCTTGCCGGCAGGTTGTTTCTTTTCTCGCATTTTCTTCTTCATAAATTCTACGGGTTGTTGCTGTAAGATAAACCCGTGCGCCTGCTCATTCCTCTAGTGCTATGGACAACCCCCGAATATTTCGGGTGAAGCACTGGCGAAACGGGGTGAATGGAACAGGTTGTACGATTTTGGCCATCGGGCAAATTTTTTTGGAAAAACGCTTGGAATTCAGATTTTTTTTATCTTCAACCTGGCCTTTTCATTCGCCGCTTGACTCAACCTACCTGCATCAATCGATTTTTAAACCCCAACCAACACCCATCACATGGTAAAACCCATCACAAACGAAAAGTGGAAAGTGATCAATTTCAGCAAGGGAATCTTCCGCTGCGATTACGCCGTCTCCGACAAAGGGAGGCTGGTCAGTTACACCACCAGTATCAAGGACGGTAACCTGCTTAAAGGTACCCTCATGGGGGGGTATCCCACATTGAAGCTCAAACCCGAAGGTCGGAACATGACTCTTTTCCTGCACCGCTTGGTTGCGGAGGCGTTTCTTACCAAGAAGAGCCCGAAGCACGAGTACGTTATCCACCTCAACTACAACAAAGAGGACAATAGCGTGAAAAACCTCCGTTGGGCAACCAAGGAGGAAATGGAAAAGCACCAGCAAAATAGTCCTGCCGTGCTGGCCTACCGCTCACTGAACCGAAAGAAAGGCCACAAGTTGACCGATGTAGCGGTGAAACGCATCAAGCAGATGATCACCGACAAAAAGCGGGTCAAGACAATGAAGCAAATCGCCGATCAGTTCAATATTTCCGAAATGCAACTGTACCGCATCAAGAGCGGAGAGAACTGGGCTCACGTCAAGCCCTGAATCCACAGAAACCGGCTTCGGCCGGTTTTTTTATGCCCTTTTCCCGGCCTTTGACCGCCAGGCCAGCCCGTAAAAAAGAGAGGTCAGTAAAAAAGGGCCGGCAATGAGTAAGTAAACGGACAGGGGAAACCGGCCCCAGGCCATCAAGACGTATCCAAAACCGGCCAGTGCGAACATCCCCAGGCCGAGTCGATGATTTTTCCAGGCCAGTAAAGTCATCGTCAAGGCGATGCCGGGCCACAACAAATGTGAGAGGATCAAAATGGCCAGCCGGGTCAAATCGTGTTCTCCCCCCATGGACTGACCCACGTCGACAACCATGAATACGAAAAGGAACACCGTTATGATCAGGCTTGAAATGCGGGCCAGGCGCTGCAGGAGAAGCGTGTTCATCATGCTAAAGGGGGCTGGGATTCAAACGAAAATCGGTAAAAAAAGCGGATCAGCGCATCATTTCTTCCTGAAAAACAGGCTGTTGAGGGCAGTTGACAGGCAATACCAATATTTATTACTTTTGCCCCCTGTCTAAACCAATCTACTAGAACAATGTCTGACATTGCAACCCGCGTAAAAGCCATCATCGTTGACAAACTGGGTGTTGACGAAGGAGAAATCAACAACGAATCCAGTTTTACAAACGATCTGGGCGCGGACTCCCTCGATACTGTCGAGTTGATCATGGAATTCGAAAAGGAATTCAACATCGCAATTCCGGACGATCAGGCCGAAAAGATTTCCACTGTCGGTCAAGCCATCGATTACATCACGGCTAACGCCAAATAATTTTTTCACTCTTCCCGGCGGACTATGCAGCTGAAACGCGTAGTAATCACAGGCTTGGGTTCACTGAACCCATTGGGCAATAACATTGGCGAATACTGGAGCGCTCTTCTGAGTGGCAAGAGTGGAGCCGGCCCCATCACCCTGTTCGATGCGTCGAAGTTCAAGACCCGCTTCGCTTGCGAGGTGAAGGACTTCGATCCCGGGAAATACCTCGATCGCAAAGAAGCCCGCAAACTGGACCGTTTCTCTCAGCTGGCCATAGCTGCCTGCGAGGAGGCGGTCCAGGATGCCAACCTGCTGGAAAACAAACCCGATCCGGACCGCACCGGAGTCATCTGGGGTTCCGGTATCGGCGGCTTACGAACCTTCCTCGACGAGGTCAGCAATTTTGCCAAAGGAGACGGCACTCCCCGCTTCAATCCTTTCTTCATCCCGAAAATGATCGCCGACATTGCGGCAGGTCATATTTCCATGCGCTACGGCTACCGGGGGCCCAACTTCTGTACGGTGTCGGCCTGCGCTTCGTCCACCAACGCCATCATCGACGCTTTCACCTACATCCGTCTGGGTAAGGCGGATGTGATCCTCTGCGGAGGTAGCGAAGCAGCCGTGAACGAGGCCGGTATCGGTGGTTTCGGCGCCATGCATGCTCTCTCCGAGCGGAATGATTCACCCGAAACGGCTTCCCGTCCTTTCGACCTCGACCGCGACGGGTTTGTGCTGGGTGAAGGTGCCGGTTGCCTCATCCTGGAGGAGCTGGAGCACGCCAAAGCGCGGGGTGCGAAGATCTATGCCGAAGTGGCCGGAGGCGGAATGAGTGCCGATGCCTACCACCTCACGGCTACTCACCCCGAAGGACTCGGTGCATACAATGTGATGCGCAATGCTTTGCAGGATGCCGGCATGACCACCTCCGACATCGATTACATCAATGTTCACGGTACTTCCACGCCGGTGGGCGATCCCAGTGAGGCCATGGCCATCGGGAAACTTTTCGGGGAAGATGCTTACCGGTTGAACATCAGTTCAACAAAATCCATGACCGGCCACTTGCTCGGCGCCGCAGGTGCCATCGAGGCTATCGCCGCTGTACTTTCAGTGGTGAATGACGAAGTACCGCCGACCATCAACCACTTCACGGACGATCCCGCTTTTGACTCCAAACTCAACTTCACGTTCAACAAGGCGCAGAAGCGAACTGTAAACGCTGCGTTGAGCAACACTTTCGGTTTCGGCGGTCACAACGCCTCCGTCATCGTCAGGAAGTACAAGCCCTGATCCTTCGTGATCCGAACCTTTTTCCGGCTGCATGTCCTGGCGGACGCACAGGAAAAACAGTTTATCCGCTCCTTGCATAACCTGCTTGGTTTTTATCCCTCCAATCTTGCAGTCTACAAACTGGCTTTCAGCCACCGTTCCCTCGCACTCGAAACGGCAGGTGGGAATCGCCTGAGCAATGAGCGTCTCGAATACCTTGGTGATGCGGTGCTGGGAGCCGTCGTCGCCGAAATGCTTTTTAAAAAATACCCGTTCAAAGACGAAGGGTTTCTCACGGAGATGCGTAGCCGAATCGTTAGCCGTGAGCACCTCAAGCAACTGGCGGTGCGGATCGGTGTGGACGAATTGCTTCAGAAAGACGCCGGACCGGGCAGTTACCGCAGCATGTACGGCGACGCCTTCGAGGCCTTCATCGGTGCTATCTACCTCGACAAGGGATACGACAGTACGAAACGGTATATCTTGGACCGTATCATCCGTCCCCACGTCGATATGGTGGAGATCGAATCCACCGAGAAGAACTTCAAGAGCGTGTTGTTGAACTGGGGGCAACGGGAACGGCGTACCGTTACTTTCGAAACCGTGAGTGAAGATGTGCGCGCCCGGCAGATCACCGTGCGCCTCCTGATCGACGGTCAGGAGAAAGCCATAGCCACCGAGCACATCAAGAAAAAGGCCGAACAGATGGCCGCAGAGAAGATGTGCAAGGAGTTGGGGTTAATCTGATAATATTCAGACCATAACTCAAGGGTTAATTTTCTACCTTTCGGATATGAAGCCCGTTTCAGTCATTTTTTTTGGTCTCTTGTTGCTTTGTGATTCTGTATTGTCTCAAGAAAGCAAAGTTCCGGCTGATACCCTTCGTCCGGATCCGCTCGATGAAGTGGTCATCTCAGCCAGCAGGGGTGAAGAGACCAGGCGTACCGTCGCGCAACAGGTGCAGGTGCTGGGTGTCCGCCAGATCGAGGAGGCGCAGGCCCGGACCACGGCCGACTTGTTGTCCAATACAGCCGGAGTTTTTGTTCAACGGAGCCAGATGGGTGGAGGATCTCCTGTACTCCGTGGCTTTGAGGCCAGCCGCATTCTGTTGGTCGTCGATGGTGTGCGATTGAACAACCTCATCTACCGATCCGGACACCTGCAGAACATCCTCACCCTCGACAACAATAGCCTGGAAAGGATGGAGATCTTGTTTGGTCCCGCTTCAACAGTCTATGGCAGCGATGCCCTGGGTGGTGTGATACACTTGTACACGAAGGCTCCGAGATTCGCTGCAGATGATACCGAAGAGATCCGGGAATTGAATGCATTCACGCGATTCGGTACGGTGAACGACGAGCGTACCGCTCATGTCGATTTTTCAATTGGCGATAAAAAGTGGGCCTCATTTACCTCGTTGACAGGATCGGATTTCAGCGACCTGCGCGGAGGAACGACCCAAAATCCGTTTTACGGTAAGTCCTACGGTGAGCGTGAATATTACGCACAGCGCATCGATGGCCGCGACAGCGTGGTCCGGAACACCGATCGGTACCTACAGATTGGAACTGCATATTCCCAATACGATATCGTACAGAAGTTTGCCTTCCGCCCTTCGGATAATGTCATCCATAGTATCAATGTTCAGCACTCGAACAGTTCTGATATCCCGCGTTACGACCGTTTGACGGATTCTTCTTCAACTATAGGATTGCGCTTCGCAGAGTGGTTTTACGGTCCACAGACACGTTGGCTTGCCGCTTACGATATTCACATGAGGCGCCCTGGTCGTTTTTTTGATCAGCTGCATGTGATGGTCAATTACCAGAACATTACCGAGAGCCGTCATCAGCGTACGTTCGACGATCTTCAGCGGCAAAGTCGAAATGAAAACGTAGGTGTTTGGGGCGGAGGAATCGATCTGAAGCATGTAAGTTCAGCGCATGTGCTGCATGCCGGTATCGATGCACAGTACAATACACTACGCTCCACCGCCTATTCGGAGAACATCGAAACCGGGTTGCGGACTCCGCTCGATACGCGTTACCCCGATGGAGGCAACACAATGGGTTCTGTCTCTGCCTGGCTTTCGCATACGTGGAAGATCAATCCAACTACTACGCTCACCGACGGGTTCAGGGTCGGGTTCTCAAAGCTTTACGCTGAATTCCGGGATACCACGTTCTTCAATTTCCCCGAGCGGGAGGTCAGACAGGAAATGCCTGTGTATTCGGGAAGCATCGGTTTGATCCATATTCCAAACAACGACCTGAAGTTCTCCATGCTGCTGGGAACCGGTTTCCGTGTGCCCAATATCGATGACCTCGCCAAGGTGTTTGAATCACAGCCCGGGTCGGTGATACTACCCAATCCCGACCTGAGGCCGGAAAAAACCGTAAGCACAGAGCTTGGAATCACCAAGATCTACAACGGTGTTTCGACGTGGGAGAACACCGTTTACTTCACCCAATTCCTGAACGCGATTGCCGTAGACAACTACCGTTATCAAGGGAATGACACCATTCTTTACAATGGCGTACCCAGCCGGGTCCTTGCTGCACAGAACAGGAAAAGAGCGTACCTGTATGGATTTTCAAGCACCTATCGTACCCGGTTGCTTGAGGACCTTGAGTTTTCCCTGAACATGAACTATACCTATGGTCGCTTCAGGACGGACAGCAGCGATGTGCCGATGGATCACATACCCCCGTTCCAATGTCTGATGGGACTTCGCTATGCCAATCAGCGATTTTCGGCGGGATTCACGGTGCAGTATAACGGATGGAAAAGGATCAAGGACTATTACCTGAATGGTGAGGACAATGAGCGGTATGCCACACCCGATGGTATGCCTGCCTGGTTCTGTGTCAATTTAAGGACCAGTTACCGCATCAGTGCGCGCTGGAACGTACAGGCCGGAATCGACAATGTTTTCGATACGCAGTACCGGGTGTTCGCAAGCGGCATCAATGCGCCCGGCCGAAACGTGTTCGGAACCTTGCGGTACACCATACGCTGAGTGCGGTCATAATAGCCGTAACAACAACGGGCGGTCCGTCAATCTCAGTTTTCCGTAAAGGAATCCGGCTCTTTTTTCTTGGGAGCCGTCAATACTTTGACAAAGAAATAGACCGTGATTCCTGTAATGATCAGCTCGGAGGCGATCATCATCATCAATGCTTCCGGGTTCATACCAGCGCCCTCCCTTGTTTGATACGTTTTGTGTAGGCCACATAAACCATGTAGCTGATTCCGATAAATACTGCAAGCAGCAAGATACGGCTTCCGTTGAGGTATGCCATTTGGCTGTTGATGGCTTCGATGGTGGCCGGATCGGTCGTTGCTGCGAGCTTCGCTTTCAAATCGGCATTGGTGATTTTTTTCCAGATATCGGGGAGGCTCGCGAAGAACACCCAACCCAGGATCACGGGTGTGACGAACTGGATCATGAAGCGGAAAATCACGGGCACCTTGATATCGGCCCCCTGGTTGATCTCGTGCCAGCCTTTGTTCATACCGAAAACCCAGGCAAAAAGAATGGTTTCGGCCAGGGCGAATACAACCAACGAAACTGTTCCTGCCCAATAGTCGTACTCGTCAAAGACACCTTGCGTAAAGAACAGAACAGTAGGAAGACCAAGCATCAGCACCGCAGCACCGAATGCCCATGCTGCATTCTTTCGTTTCCAACCGAACTCATCCTCCAGGAATCCCATACAGGGTGTGCCCATCGCCAGTGAAGAAGTGATACCGGCGAAGAATAGCAAGCCGAACCAGGCCAATCCGGCAACCGCGGCCATCACACCTCCCCACTGCTGGAACAGGTAGGGAAGGGTTCGGAAGCCCAGGCCCAAACCACCCGACTGGGTCATTTCCACTACCTTGTCAATACCGAGGTAACCCACGGCGATGGGGATGAGAATGGAACTGCCCAATACCACCTCTACAAACTCATTCATCCATCCTGCACTCATGGCATTCAAAGCGATATCGTCTTTGGATTTCACATAAGATGCGTAACACTGTATGGAGCCCATCCCCACCGATAAGGTGAAGAAGATCTGCCCTGCGGCGGCCAGCCAGACCTTTGCCGACCAGATGGAATCGTAATTCGGTGTCCAGAGGAAGTTGAGTCCTACAGTTCCATCGTTGATGGCTCCGTTATCGCCACCCTTCAGGGTGATGCCCATCACGGCAAGCATTGCTCCGAAAATCAGCAACAGTGGCATCCCGATCTTCGCCGCTTTTTCAACACCTCCGCTCAATCCTTTGGAAAGGATCCATGTATTCAGCAAAAGGCAGAAAAGCCAAAAGAAAACGGTTTCGTAACCGCCGTCCTTCAAGGTGATGTAATTATCGAAGAAAGAGGCTACTTCAAGCTGAGATAACCCACTGAAAGTCCCACTGACGGAGTGCCATACATAAGAAAGCGTCCATGATTCCAGGTAGCAATAGTAAGAGGCTACAGCCAGGTTGGTGAAGATGCCGAACACACCGATGTATTTCCACATGGCCCGCTTCGGGTCCATCGAATGGAGGATGAAGGGTGTACTATGATGCGAGTGCTTTCCACCGAATCTTCCCATCGACCATTCGATGAAGAGGAGCGGAATGCCCATGATCAGGAAACAGACCAAATAAGGGATGATGAAGGCGCCACCGCCGTTTTGGATGGCTTGCACAGGGAAGCGCAGGAAGTTGCCAAGGCCGACAGCGTTACCAGCCATGGCCAGGATCAGTCCCACACGTGACCCCCAGTTTTCTTTATTGCTCATTCGGTTTTCAGGTTCAGGTTACTTCAAACATAGTGATTAATATAATTACTGCATTCCAGTCACTTTAGTGAATACCGCAAGGGTTTTTCTGCGAATTCCCTATTTTTCGAGTTATGGAAATCCTGATCATATCCATTTTCATTTTAGGCTATGCGGCCATCACGCTCGAGCATCCGCTGAAAATCAACAAGTCGGCATCCGCCCTTCTTACCGGAACACTGGTCTGGACGGCATGGATCCTGCTTCAACCCGGTGAGTACATCGCCATCGAGCATGCCCTGGAAGAGCACCTGAGCGAGGCTGCCGGCATCCTCTTCTTCTTATTGGCGGCTATGACTATCGTGGAACTGATCGATGCGCACGACGGGTTCAGCATCATCACTACTGCTATACATACGCGCAGTAAATCAAAACTTTTGTGGCTTGCATGTGCACTGACATTCTTCCTTTCTGCATTACTCGACAACCTCACCACAACGATTGTCATGGTTTCCTTGCTTCGCAAGATCTTGCATGATCAGGAGGATCGCATGTTGTTCGCGGGCATGGTGGTCATAGCAGCTAATGCCGGTGGAGCATGGTCTCCTATCGGTGACGTGACCACCACCATGCTATGGATCGGAGGGCAGATCACAGCCGCCAATATCATCAAGACGGTTTTTCTACCATCCGTGGTTTGCCTTTTGGTGCCTTTGCTTGTCGCTGGACGCAGGATGAATGGGCAAATTCAATCTTCCGCTTTGGAGGAGAAGGTTTCTACTACAACACGCAGGGAGAGAAATACCGTTTTTATAACAGGTGTCGGTGCTTTGGCCTTCGTGCCGGTGTTCAAGTCGGTGACACACTTACCGCCATTCATGGGCATCCTCTTCGGGCTGGGATTCCTCTGGGCGGTGGTTGAGTTCATCCATCGTTCCAAGGACGACAGTAAAAAAGAATACTACTCGGTGAGCAAGGCCCTTCAGCGGATCGATACGCCCAGCGTGTTGTTCTTCCTCGGAATTCTCATCGCCATCGGTGCACTCGAGAGTACACATATCCTCTCACATCTGGCCCAATTCATGAACGATGAGATCGGAAACCTGACCGCCATTGTCACCGGAATCGGGGTATTGTCAGCCATCGTCGATAACGTGCCGCTGGTTGCTGCCAGCATGGGCATGTACGATCTGGCCACCTATCCGGCCGATCACTTTTTGTGGGAGTACATGGCTTATTGCGCAGGAACAGGTGGCAGTATTCTGATCATCGGATCTGCGGCGGGTGTTGCCGCTATGGGCATGGAACGCATCTCCTTTATCTGGTATGTAAAACGCATCAGCCTCTATGCCCTTCTCGGTTACGCGGCCGGCGCGTTGACGTATATCCTGATCCGTGGTGCCGGTTGAGTGTTGATGCCGGTACTTCTTGCCGGTATTTATTTTTGATTCTTCTTCAATTCCCAACGCATGTCTATAACGACCGATGTATTTTTTTTCGTTCTGTGTGCAGCCGTCATTTTCTTCGCCGGCAAAAGGATCTCCTACTACGGGGATCTCATTGCTGAACTGACCGGGATGGGTAGGGCGTGGATCGGACTGATCCTGATGGCCAGCGTCACCTCTTTGCCCGAACTGGTGGTGGGTGTGAGCTCTGCAGCCTGGGTGAAGTCGGCCGATCTTGCCGTGGGTGATATTCTTGGCAGTTGTGCGTTTAATCTGGGAATCCTGTCATTGATGGATGCACTGACGCCCAGGGATAAGCCATTACTTTCGTCGGTTTCCACCAGCCATATCCTTGCGGCTGCATTGGGAACCATCCTTATCGGCCTCACCGGTCTCGGACTGTTCCTTCCGGTTGATATTGTAATCAGTCCTGGATTGGGTGTCACAAGCGTGCTGTTTCTGGTGTTGTACCTGGTATCCGTGCGGATCATCTATGAATACAACGTCAGGAATCCTATCACTGCCAGGGAACAGACCGATCATGTGCATCATCTTACCCTGAAACAGGCAATTCTTCGCTATGCCGGGTTCGCAGGTATCATCATCGCTGCCGCCTTATGGCTTCCCGAATTTGCTCATCGAATTGCAGGTGCCACAGGCCTCGACAGTTCGTTCATGGGAACCTTCTTCCTGGCCGTTTCAACTTCATTGCCCGAAATCGCAGTTTCTATAGCCGCCATACGGTTAGGCGCTGCCGATATGGCCGTGGGCAACCTGTTTGGAAGCAATATTTTCAATATTCTGATTCTGTTCATCGATGACCTGGTGTATGTTGACGGTCATTTGTTAAAGGATGCTTCCGATGTGCATGTGGTGTCGGTATTCGCAGCCATCCTAATGTCGGCTGTGGCCATCATTGGACTTACTATCCGGATTCAGGGCAAACGCTTCCTGATGGCTTGGGACAGCCTTGTAATTTTTGCAATATATGCCCTGAACCTTTTGCTGCTCTACCGTCTCGCCTGACGAACGGTATCTTCTAAGGTGAAAAAGACGGAATCGCAGTTTTACAACCAGCCCGGACTGGACCTGATCAATCCCTTCATCTGAAGGATGATCACCAGCACGATCATCAACAACATGCCGAGTCCGAAAAACACCATGAGCTTCTTGTAAGCGTTGGCGCTGCCTTGCAGGCGGTGGAAACGGTAGATATTAAAGATGGCTTTCTCCGCACGTAAAAATGCGCCTTCTCCTTTGACGATGTAATCGAAAGCACCGTATTTGATCGAGTTGACCGCCACGTCGATCTTGTCCTGTCCGGAAATCATCACCACTTCGATCTGCGGGTCGAGTTCCTTGATCTCTTTGAGCACGTCGATGCCGTCCATGGCCTGACGGACTTTGGAATCGAGGTTGTAGTCCAGAAAAACAATGGAAGGCTTCC
>JBJOER010000036.1:0-5693 GCA_046049215.1 Bacteroidota bacterium
GGAACAGAGAACGGCGGACTCTTTCTTTTCTCGCCCGACGGGCAGGAGCAGGTGCTGCACTTCACCAGCAGCAACAGTCCTTTGTTTTCGGACAACATCACTTCCCTCGCCATCGACGGAAAAAGCGGTGAGGTGTATATCGGAACCGATAAAGGGCTTTTGAGCTACCGGGGCGATGCGATCACACCCGAAGAGGAGGTTGTAGGATGTGGCAATGTGCTGGTATATCCCAACCCGGTGCAGTCAGCGTATTCCGGACCCATCGCCATCCAGGGGCTGATCCCGAATGGAAGTGTTCGCATTGCTGATATCCACGGAGGGTTGGTTTATCAAACCACTGCACTGGGCACCCAGGCGGTTTGGAATGGAACCGATAACTCAGGAAGTCGTGTTCCGACCGGGGTCTACGTAGTTTACTCCACCGATGAAGCCGGCGAGTTCAGCTGCGTCACGAAAGTGATGGTTTACCGTTAAGGAGTAAAACGGTTGCGCTCTGGAAGCAGGTTTTTCCGGTAAAAAATGAAACAAGGAGAAAGTTTCAGCCCTTCTTGGCCATGTAATTATCTCCGCCACGACGCACCTTTGCATCGTACCAAAGCCAATACACCGTACCGATGGTAATGACGATTCCAAAAAGCCAGTTGGTCAACGCACCAACAGAAGGAACGATGCTGAACACGGACTGGGCTGCCTCTGCAATACCATAAAAGATACGGGTCATGATTTTGTCTTAATTTGCGCGCTAATTTAACGAAAAACCTTCCTCCTACCCTCCGCTCCCATGCTCATCCGCATTTTCAGGTCCACGGGTTTTTTCCCGCCCGTTCTTCTGGCCATCCTTACCGGGATGATGTGGGCGATTTCATTATCAAGTACTTATAGCATAATTCCACCCAACGGCATGCCTTTCTACGATGCCGTATGCCGTTTACTCAACCTTTTGCCGGCGTGGGCCGGTGCAACTTTGGGCGGGATTTTACACTTCAGCCAGGCCATCCACCTTAACCTGGTACTGAACAAACACGAAGTACATTTCAAAAGATCGTGGTTGCCTGCGCTCATTTATGTGGTTTTGGCCGGATTGATTCCTCCTTTTCTTTGGATTCACCCTGCCCTGTTTGCCGCCTCCTTCGTGATCTTCGCGCTTGACCAGATCTTCCAGTTTTACAAAAACCGGCAGGCCCTGTCCATCATTTTTCACACCGGATTTTTACTTGGACTCGCCAGCTTGTTCTACCTGCCCGCAGTAGTCCTGTTCGCATTTTTCTTTTTTTCACTGATCATTCTTCGGCCATTCTCGTGGAGGGAATGGGTGGTGGGGTTTATGGGGATCACTATTCCTTTCTACCTGGCTTTCACGGTGTATTTCCTGCTCGACCGTCTCCCCATCCTTTACGAGGATATTTTCATCAGCGGTATCAGGCGAAATATTGAACTGGGCTTGTTGTTCGTCAAAGGGTACGTTCCCAGCGTCTCCTGGGTTTTGATACTCCTGCTTCTTTCCCTGAACAGAATGCGGTCGAACTACATGCGTAACGCCACCAAGACCAGGCTGATCCAACAACTTTTATTCTTACTGATCCCCATGCTGTTGTTCGCCGCACTCGTTTCGAAAGACGATCTGCCTTATCGTTTTCAGCCAATTGCTTTACCGATCACGGTTTACGTTTCATACTATTTTCTGGCCGGCAAAAAAATGTGGTTGATGGAGTCGGCCTTCCTGCTTCTGATCGCCGGGTGGGCGTATAATTTCTTTATGCCGCTGTGACCTTCTTGTAATGGTCTAAAAAACCCTTGGGGTCATCGGGTGTGATGACCACCACCGGTCCTGTTGCCCGGATCACCAATACGTAATTCGACCGTCGCGTGCAATACCAAAGCATGGATCCCACTTTGGAATTCCGGTAATAGCCCGTGTAACCGAAGAGTCCACCGTTGCCGAAGGTGCGGATCGCGCCGCGCATCTCCTCTTGCTCGGGCAACCGTACATCGATGATACTGTCGTGAGTGATCCGCTTCAATCCGATGATACGGCGGATGTAAATTCCGTTGGAATCCACTCCCACGGCTCGAGGTGAAAAAGGAAACAGAAACAAGGAGATGGACAAAGGAATAACCAGGATCAACATGTATGTGCTCCTGCCGATTGTTTCCGCATCAGTGGCAAAAAAATAAACGAGGAATGCGGGAATCGCTAATATGTTCAGCACGGTCATCACTTTTGACAACCGGTCAAGCGAACATTGAAATTCGCCGTTTTTGATCATTTGGACGAATTGAACATGCGCTTCAGGTTCTCGTTGGTCTCGTTTTTCTTCACGTCGTCGATATAGAGGTCTGCATTGGTCTTGATCTTTCCCCAGGCTTCGGCTGCTGCCAGATCGCGCGTAGCTCCATCGGCCGAGGCTTGCTCGCCACTGTACTTGGACACCTCGGTCATGGCTTGTACCGCTCCCAACCGGACGAGCCAGCTTTGCGAAGACTTCGCAACAGCATAAATGCGGCTCAATCCATCACTGACGTTGGCACTCGTGCTGCAGCGCTTCAAAAACCGTCCGTACTGTTGCATCAATCCGTACTGTGCATTGCCGGTGGCTCCGTCAACGGCCTTGCCCATGTAGGCCGCATTTTTATCGTCGCCGTGACGAGCGTACAAGCCCGCGAGGATGGATCTGATCTTGCGGTGTCCGTCGGCTTCCATCTTCAAGGCCATCTTCAAAGCGGCTGCTTCGTCCAGATCGGCAAGGGCGGTCAAGGCACTCTCCAGTACCGAAAAGGAACTGTCGGACGAAACACGGTTGCTATAATAGGCAATCAACTCGTCGTCCTTGTAGTGGTTGGCGAGGGCTTCGATGGAAGCATCACGCACCTCCGTCCTGGGATCGTTCATCCCCATTTTCATCAACACCTTCCGCAAGTCATCCTTCTTTTCGGATGTGGCTATCGGGCCAAGCTTACCCAAAGTGTACACGCGGAGTCGCCAGTTCTTGTCCTTCAACGCATCAAACATCACCTCTGCTTCGGGGGTACCGGCTTTGTAGTCTTTGGCGATGGCCTGCAGTGCATCGAAACGATCCTGGAACAAAGGCGCTCTTTTGTACATGGCCATCCACTCGCTAGTGCTGTGCTTATCGGAACGCACCCCCGTCAGCATCTTCTCGGCATCGGCGTTGATGAACTCGGGACGCTCGGCGCAGGCAAACTCGAAGCGTTGCTCTTTCTTCTCCACTACGATGCGTTTGCGCTCTACGCTTTTGGGGAGATAGATATCCACGTCGAGAGGGATCCTGTAGAGTGGATTCTCTGCAAGGTCCTGCTTCTGTACAATGGTGAGCACGGCTGTTTTGGCGGTGTCGTTCCAGTCGTAGCTGAACTCCAGTTCCGCATGACCCTTGTCGAGAAACCACTGGTTGAAGAACCAGTTCATGTCTTCGCCGGTGGTCTCCTCGAAGGCCAGGCGCAGGTGGTGCACTTCCGCGGGTTTGAAGCGGTTGTCGTCCAAGTACTTTTTCAGCGACTTGAAGAAGGCCTCGTCGCCGGTGTACTTGCGGAGCATGTGCAAAATGGTACCGCCCTTGGCATACGAGTGCCGGTCGAACATGTCCTCGCGGCTATCGTATTGAAAACGGATAAGATCCACTCGCTTGTTCTTCGATTCGCGGAGGTAGCTGTTGATGTCGTTGTAAAGGCCGATGTCGGCTTCCTCCCGGCCATACTTGTGTTCGTTCCAGAGGTACTCGCCGTAGGTAGCGAAAGATTCGTTGAGTGGGAGGTTCGACCACGACTCACAAGTAACCAGGTCGCCGAACCAGTGGTGGTACAACTCGTGAGCGATGATGTCTTCGTTGGCTCCGTCTACCAGCTCCCGGGCATCGCGGTGCAGGAACTCACCGTGGATGGTAGCCGAAGTATTCTCCATGGCGCCGCTCACAAAATCGTGCACAACCGCCTGGCTGTATTTCTCCCAGGGGTAATCTACTCCCAGCTGCTTGCTGAAAAACTCGAGCATCTCGGGTGTATTGCCAAAGATCCTGCGGGCCACCACTTCGTATGGCTTGTCCACATAGTAGGCCACCTCCTTTCCTCTCCAATAGTCTTTCACGACAGCATAGGGTCCGATGGCCATCATGAACAGGTAAGGTGTATGCGGGATCGATTGCTTCCACGTATCGCTTCGTGTGCCATCGGGGTTGATCTCGCTCTTGATCAGCAGTCCATTCGACAAAGTGACCAATGCACTGTCGACGGTGATGCGGATCTCCTGTGTAGTTTTCTGGTTTGGCACATCGATGGTGGGGAACCACACCGAATTGCTCTGTGTTTCGCCCTGTGTCCAGATTTGACGGGGCTTGTTCTTCTCTTTGCCGTCGGGGTTGATGAAATACAGGCCCTTGTCGCTGCTGATGGCGTTGCTGCCTCCGACTTTCCCGAGCTCGTCGGGGCGGGCCACGTAGCGGATCATCAGGCGGAAGGTGTCTTGCGCCGACAAGGCCTTGGGTAAATTGACGAGGAGAGAATCGTTGCGGTAGTTAAATTTTAAGGCAACCGAATCCTTGCCCGACAACATGTGCACATCGTCGATGAGCATGCCCCGTGCATCCAGTTGCACAAGGTCGGTGGGATAGAACCACGACCGCATGGTGAGTGTTGCGGTGCCGTAGAGATAGCGCTTGGTCCAGTCGGGACGCACGTCGAGGGCGGTATGGATGAGCTCGTGCAGCTTAGTGACCGATGCGCGATACTCGGGGCGCTCGTCGACGGGGCGAACGGTGAGTTCGGGGAGGTTGCGGACCTCAGTGACGGATTTCTGGCTTGGTTTACAAGCGGGCAAAAAGGAGATGGTGAGGAGAAGTCCGGCGGCGAGGCGCCTAAAGGAAAGATTCATACGGGGATGTTGAGGGGTCAAAAATACAGCTCGCAGACATACCTTTAATATCCGTTACTTAACCGCAATCCCGCCGATGGCGGGACGCAAGGAAGAGCAAGGGTCCGATAGCTATCGGACGCAAGGCCCCTCCCCCCCCACTTACCAGAGTTTGTGGTCCCTGAGCTTGCGGTCCCTGAGCTTGTCGAAGGGTCGTGGTTCGACAGGCTCACCAACCAGTTAACTCTGGTCCCTGAGCTTGTCGAAGGGCCAAAGGGTGTGATCTCTATTTCCGTTACTTAAACGCAGCGATTGCGGCGATCCCGAAGTCTCGGGAGCAGCGGACGCAGCGCCCCCTCCTACCCTACTTTACCTGAACTTTACTCACGCCTTGGAATAAAGCTATAGATCATCACCTCAGCTTGAAATTGACGGGGAGGTTGAACTGGACTCTGACGGCCTGGCCGTTTTGTTTGCCGGGCCTCCAGCGGGGCATCTGCTTTACTACGCGCACTGCTTCTTCTTCGCAACCTCCGCCGATGCCGCGGATGATCTCGATGTCGCCGATATCGCCATCCGTTCCGACGATGAACTTCAGGTAGACGATGCCGGACAGGCCGTTCTCGCGGGCCGATGCCGGGTAGCGGATGTGTTTACCGAGATAGGCCAGCATGGCTTCTTCTCCCCCGGGGAACACGGGCATCTCCTGCACCCAGGTCAGGATCCGGTCATCGGTGCCGGTGCCGCCGCCACCGGTACGGATCGGATCGGGAAAGGGATCGGTGGAAGCGGTTGAGTCGCCGTCGGTGGTTTTTTGACCGACCCGGAG
>JBJOER010000037.1:0-3591 GCA_046049215.1 Bacteroidota bacterium
GGGCGAAAGACTTCACCAGCACTGCACGTACTCCCAGGAAACGGGGCTCCATGGCGGCATGCTCGCGGCTCGAACCTTCTCCATAATTCTCATCACCTACCACGATGGAACCGATACCTGCAGCTTTGTAGGCGCGCTGAACGGCAGGAACTTCACCGTAGGCTCCGGTCAACTGGTTCTTCACACTGTTGGCCTGCTCGTTGAAGAAGTTAGTGGCTCCGGTGAGCATGTTGTTGGAGATGTTGTCGAGATGCCCACGGTATTTCAACCATTTGCCTGCGGGAGAGATGTGGTCGGTGGTGCACTTGCCCTTGGCCTTGATGAGCAGCTTCAATCCCTTCAGATCAACACCTTCCCAGGCTGCGAACGGATCGAGTAACTGCAATCGGTCGCTGGTGGGACTCACGGCGATCTGTACCGAACTCCCGTCGGCGGCAGGAGCCTGGTATCCGGCATCTTCAACTGCGAAGCCCTTTGTCGGTAACTCGTCACCGGTAGGAGCATCGAGCTTGACGGCCAGGCCTTCTTCGTTGATGAGGGTATCGGTGAGGGGGTTGAAGGCAAGATCACCGGCCAGTGCGAGTGCAGTGACCAGCTCAGGTGAACCGACAAAAGCGTAAGTGTTGGGGTTGCTGTCGTTGCGGGCCTTGAAGTTGCGGTTGAACGAGTGCACAATGGTGTTTTTCTCGTGCTTCTCCGCGCCCATCCTCGACCACATGCCGATGCAGGGACCACAGGCATTAGCGAACACCTTACCGCCGATCTTGTCGAACGTGGCGATGAATCCGTCGCGGTCGATGGTGTAACGCACCTGCTCGGAGCCGGGAGTGATCATGTACTCCGCCTTGGGCTTGAGCTTCTTGCTGACAGCTTGTTCGGCAAGGGAGGCGGCACGGCTGATGTCCTCGTAAGAAGAATTGGTGCAGGAACCGATCAGTCCGACTTCCACCTTGGTAGGCCAGCCATTGGCTGCGGCCACCTCTTTCATCTTACTGATCGGCGTAGCCAGATCGGGAGAAAAAGGTCCGTTCAAGTGAGGTTCGAGTTCGCTCAGGTTGATCTCGTACACCTCGTCGAAGTACTTCTCCGGATTCGCATAAACTTCCGCATCACCCGTCAGGTGCTCGCGGATGCCATTGGCCAAATCAGCAATCTCAGTACGGCCGGTGGCGCGCAGGTAGCGCTCCATGCTGTCGTCGTAACCGAAAGTGGATGTGGTGGCACCGATCTCCGCTCCCATGTTGCAGATCGTGCCTTTGCCGGTGCAACTCATGGAAGTAGCACCTTCGCCGAAGTACTCGACGATGGCTCCGGTACCTCCCTTCACGGTGAGAATACCCGCCACCTTCAAAATGACATCCTTCGCAGAGACCCATCCGCTCAGCTTGCCGGTAAGTTTGATACCGATCAGCTTGGGCCATTTGAGTTCCCAGTTGAGCCCTGCCATCACATCACAGGCATCCGCCCCTCCTACTCCGATGGCCAGCATGCCGAGTCCGCCGGCATTCACGGTGTGACTATCCGTACCGATCATCATTCCCCCCGGGAAAGCGTAGTTTTCCAGCACCACCTGGTGGATGATGCCCGCACCCGGCTTCCAGAAACCGATTCCGTATTTATTGGAAACGGAAGCGAGGAAGTTGAACACCTCGGCACTCTCGTTGACGGCATTACTCAAATCATCTTTGCTTCCGGTCTTGGCCACGATGAGGTGATCGCAATGCACGGTGGAAGGGACAGCCACCTTGGGACGACCGGCCTGCATGAACTGCAGCAAGGCCATCTGTGCAGTCGCATCCTGCATGGCCACCCTGTCGGGGTTGAAATCGACATAGCTCTTGCCACGCTCGTATGCGCTCGAAGGCAAACTGTCGCTCAGGTGAGCATAGAGGATCTTTTCTGAAAGGGAAAGCGGACGGCCGGTGAGTTGACGTGCAGCATTCACCTTGGCGGGAAGTGATGCATACACTTTGCGGATCATGTCGAGATCGAAAACCATAGGGTTTGGGTTTGAAGTTGAACCGATGAATAGATGTTTTCAGTGGAGATTCCCATGCAGAAGATGAAAATCTGCCACTGCTTTTCAGCGGTGCAAAAGTACGAAAAAAGCGTGCTGCGATCGTGGGTCAGAAAGAGGAAAAGCAGGCGCGGTCACTCCTTATCAGGGCCACCGGCCGGTGCTTTGCGACGAATAGGCACAAGAAAGTTTTTTTTGATGAATTCCACAGCTTGTTTCCTGCTGATAGCAGCAGATTCCGGCTTGAAAGCGGACTGACCAGGGAGCGCATAGCCGTGAGCGGCATCGACAACGACGATCTCGAGGGGCTTGGAGATACTGAGCATGGCCTTCTGAAAGGAGGAAACGGTGGTAGCATCGATGAGCCGGTCGCGGTTGCCCCGGAAGTAAAGGACCGGACCTGCGATCGCATTCAGCTTGGCGGTATCGGAGATCACTTCACCCTGAAACACCACACCACCGTATCCTTTATCCCCTGCCATCATCAATGCCCGCAGGCTATAGGTGCCGCCGAGCCGTCCCCAACCGATGGTCTGGATACGGCAGAACTTACCACCGTAATCGATGCAGGATTTGAGAATATCGGACACCCTGGAATCCTCCACCTTTGAAAGCAGGATTCGGGCGGCAGCCGTGTCTGTGGCCGAGCGGCGGTCGAGCAAATCGGGCGCCAAGACCACCGCCCCAGTCTCCACGGCGAGCTGCTCGGCCGATTTGAGGACGGCATCGTTGAATCCGTTGATGTCGTGCAAAAGCAGGATCAAAGCTCCGTCCCATTTGCCGGGTTTGGCCTCGAACAAACGGACTTCCGGACCTTTGGATGTCTTGATGCTGACCATCTTTCCAAACCGGGGCTTGAACGGTTCTGCCGCGTGTGCGAGGCCGCTTAGCAGCAGTAAGAAAGAAAGAAGGATCCGGATGAAACTCATGCCCATAGGTGAAATCCAACACGAAGTTAAAGCTTCCGGGTTCAATTGAGGTGCATTGCCTATTTTCGGGACTCCAATACCGATTTGAGTGATGAATTACTGGCTGGTGAAGTCTGAGCCCTTCAAATACTCCTGGGAACAATTCGTGGAGGACGGCGGGACATTCTGGGACGGCGTGCGGAACTACATGGCCCGCAACAACCTCCGTGGTATGAAAAAAGGCGACCTTGTCCTGTTCTACCACAGCAACGAGGGACTCTGCATCATGGGCATCGCCAAAGTCGCAAAAGAAGCCTACCAGGATCCCACCACCGATGATGAAAACTGGGTGGCAGTGGACCTCAAACCATTCAAAAAACTGAAGAAACCTGTACCCTTGGCGGATATCAAAGCGGAACCCAAGTTGAAGGACATCCAGATGCTCAAGCTAAACCGCCTGTCAGTGGTATCCATCACCCCGGGGGAATTCGACCTTATTCTTTCTATGGGAGGCATGGGCTGATCCCGATATCCCTGCTCAGTCCAGTCATCAACCCTCACCTCAACCTCAGCATCCGCGTGTTCAACGGCCTCCGTTCCCTCCTATTCCTCTTACTGACTCTTCCCGTCACCCTCTTCGCCCAAACAGGCACTATCCGTGGATTC
>JBJOER010000038.1:0-10190 GCA_046049215.1 Bacteroidota bacterium
CACGACACAAAGTGAGATCTCCGGTGTGACGGACAACAAGTTTCCCGACGACGCCTCCTGCCTCGATTACATCCGTTCTGTCATGGCGAAGGTCGGGCGTATGCCCGATGCCGGCTTCAACCGGATTGCTTCTGTCCAACCGAAGCTGAACGAGCAGGAAATCTATGGGGTCCTACCCGAGACGAGGGATAAGCCCTACGATATGCGTGACTTGATCCTGCGTATGGTCGACGAAAGTGCGTTCGACGAGTACAAAGAGAAATACGGTCAGACCATACTCTGCGGCTATGCCCGCATTGATGGTTGGTCGGTGGGGATCGTTGCCAACCAGCGCAAGGTGGTGAAGAGCAAGAAAGGGGAGATGCAGCTGGGCGGTGTGATCTTCAGCGATAGTGCGGACAAGGCGGCTCGTTTCATCATGAATTGCAATCAACGGAGAATTCCATTGGTGTTTCTCCAGGACGTCACCGGATTCATGGTCGGTTCCCGCTCCGAGCATGGAGGGATCATCAAGGACGGCGCCAAGCTGGTCAGTGCAGTTGCGAACTCCGTTGTGCCGAAGTTTACAGTCATCGTCGGGAATTCCTACGGGGCCGGAAACTATGCCATGTGCGGAAAGGCTTACGATCCCCGTCTGATCGTAGCCTGGCCGGGAGCACAAATCGCAGTGATGGGCGGTGCACAGGCGGCAAAGACACTGCTGCAGATCCAAACCAGTACTTTGAAAGCCCAGGGCAAGGAGCTATCCTCCGAAGAGGAGAAGAAAATGCTCGATACCATAACGGAGAGGTATAACCGCCAGACCTCGCCGTATTATGCGGCCTCCAGACTTTGGGTCGATGCCATCATTGATCCCCTTGAGACCCGTCGCTGGATCTCCATGGGTATCGATGCTGCGAACCACGCCCCTGTTGAGCGTGCTTTCAATGTCGGGGTCATTCAGACCTGAGGCGTATTTAGTGAATTTTGAGGCAACATGGCCGGACGTATGCACAGTCACCGTTAAATCGTAACTTTATTGGCTCTGAATTTGGCCAAGGCCCTATGGCGAACATTTTTGAATTCGATGGATATCGTCCGGTGGTGCATGAAAGTGCGTTCATCCACCCCAATGCCACCGTCACCGGTAATGTGGTGATCGGTCGGGACGTGTATGTCGGTCCGGGAGCGGCCATTCGCGGCGATTGGGGCGAGATCATCATCGACGACGGCTGTAATGTCCAGGAAAATTGTACGATCCATATGTTTCCCGGCACTACGGTTCGCCTCTACGAAAGTGCTCACATCGGTCATGGCGCCATCATTCATGGTGCGACCATCGGTCGTAACTCGCTTGTGGGGATGAATGCTGTACTGATGGACCATGTGGTTCTCGGTGATGAATCCCTGGTAGGCGCATTGTCCTTCGTGCCCGAGGGGATGGTCATTCCTGCACGAAAGATCGTCGTCGGAAATCCGGCGAAGATCGTCCGCGACATGACCGACGAAATGATCGATTGGAAGTCCAGAGGAACCCGACTTTACCAGTCTCTTCCTGCTGACATGCATCGCAGCCTGATCGCTTGTGAACCGCTCCGTGAAATACCCGAAGGCAGGGTAAGCAGGTCTAAGACCTATCAAAGTTGGACCCGAACCCGAAAAAACGATACAGAACCCACTACAGACGACCTATGAAACGGCTGATTTTTCTTTTGTTGACGGCGTGTTGTTTACTGTCACAAGGACTGAGGGCACAGGTTCCGGTCATTCTCCGTGTGCTTGCTTCGGAGCAGCACGATACCATCGGCTGCAATGTTGTTCGAGAAATTGTTCGTATCAGTCACCAGGAGATCATGAAGGGGACGGCCAAACTGTGGAATGGTCCCGGTAAGGAGATTCGGATTCTGCCTGCCAGCCTTCAAAAGATCGATGAACTTTCCAAGACTTCATTCCTTGAGCAGGACATTGTTTTTGTCTATGAGTTCTGGAATAACCAAGACGGACAACTGACCAGCACCACAGGTGGATTCCTGTTCTCGAACAAAAATCGTTCCGGAGAGGATATCGAGTATGGCTACGTAGAGTACGCGGAGCTACAGGGCGCTTTTACACGTGAAAGGATCGATGCCAACCCCAACGGCAACTACAATGCCACACTGAGCAATTACATCGATTCGAAGGCTTTTCACTACAATCTCATCCAATTCGCCGGCAAAGTGGTCGACAATGTGGCCGAATCCCGACGAATACGTGATGAATATGTCGGTAAGTCGCGTTTCAATCCATCCCTTTTCGGTACAATCGAGGTGCCCAAAAAAATGGTTGAATGGTCGCTTGATCCCGTGAAGGATGCTTCCACCCAAAAAGCTTCAGTAGGGAATGATTTTTTAAAGAAACTCGATAGCCTGATGAAGTCCAACGAAGATCTGTTTGTAGAATTGGGCGGTTATGAGCTCCTTCATCGTCAATCCAGGAGGAACTGGAAAGTGACTCGGTTGTTGGTGAGGGAAATCTGGAAAAAAGTGAACAACGAGCTCCTTTTTGATCCGATTGAAACGGTTGTTTTCATCAACGATGAACCCTTGATGACCATGTCCTATCAGCTGATTGTTTCGAAAGGACTCGCCATCGACGACCGGAACCTGATCGACTGCATTCGGAAAAAGGAATTCAATTACGCCATCCGCAAGCTGAACAGCCAGGAAGTGATGCGGGGTGAATCCATGCAATACCAGAAGGCTCTGCTCACTGCCCCTTGGAACAACATCACTGGTAATCTCAAATAAGCAATAATCTTCCCAACCAAGAGTAAAAACAGTACGTGAAATATGAGTAAGATTAAATTCGGAACAGACGGCTGGCGAGCCATTATCGCCGATGAATTCACCGTGGCCAACGTGGCTCGCGTAGCCGAGGGCACGGCCCTATGGCTGAAATCTCGCCATGAAAATCCTGAGATCGTGCTGGGACACGATTGCCGTTTCGGCGGTCGGTTGTTTTGTGAAACAATTGCAAAGGTGATGTCGGTTTATGGTATAAAGACTTCCATGTCGCATGGGTTTGTCTCCACACCGATGATCTCTCTTGGTGCTGTTCAGCTCAACAAAGACCTGGGCATCATCATCACCGCGAGTCATAATCCTCCTGCCTACAACGGATTCAAGCTGAAGGGTGCATTCGGCGGACCGCTTCAACCCGCTTTCGTTGCTGAAATCGAGGAGTTGATCCCCGATCAGTGCAGCATCGACTTGGGCAAAGTGGAGTTTGATGCCCTCGAGGGCAGCGGGGCTGTTGAATTCGTTGATCTGGAGACACGGTACTGTGATCATGTCAAAGCGCATTTCGACCTCGATTCAATTCAGAGTTCCGGACTGAGGCTCGCGTATGATGCCATGTATGGTGCAGGCCAGAATGTGATGAAGCGGCTTCTTCCCTATATCACTTTTCTCCATTGCGATTACAATCCTTCGTTCATGGGTCAGGCTCCTGAACCCATTCACAAGAACTTGTCAGAGTTCTCCGATTTGATCCGAACGGATGGAAAGATCGATTCAGGATTGGTGACAGACGGAGATGCAGACCGACTCGGCTTCTACGATAGCCATGGCCACTTCATCGACTCCCATCACATCATCCTCCTCTTGATTCACTACCTATGCAAGTACAAGGGGTTAAAAGGGAAAGTGTGCACTGCATTCTCCACAACCCCGAAAGTGGAGAAGCTGGCCAGGCATTACGGACTTGAAGTGGAAACGGTGAAGATCGGTTTCAAGTTCATAGCCGAGATCATGCTCAAAGAAGATGTGCTGCTGGGTGGAGAAGAGTCTGGCGGAATCGCCATCAAAGGGCATATCCCCGAACGTGATGGCATATGGATGGGGCTGACACTTTGGGAATTCATGGCGAAGAGCGGTAAGACCTTGAACGACCTCATTGAAGAGATATACGAAATTGTCGGTCGCTTCGCTTTTGAAAGGAACGATCTGCACATCCGTGAAGAGATCAAGCAGAAAGTACTTGCCAACTGCAAAGCGGGATCCTACAAAGCCTTTGGAGAATTCAACGTGGTCAGAACGGATGATCTCGATGGTTTCAAGTATTTCTTCAACAACAGTGACTGGTTGCTGATTCGCGCTTCCGGTACAGAGCCTGTCCTTCGTACCTATGCGGAGGCGTCAACCGCCGAAGGTGCGAACCGAATCCTTCTGGCTGCCAGGGAGACCTTCCTGGCTTGAAAATGAGGCTGTGATCCGTTCGCAGGTGTTCGAACTGTTCCTCACTTCAAGGTGGTGGGCGTTGTTGCTGTTCTTTTGTTCATCGCATTTCGTTCAAGCACAGGATTCAATTCGATCATCTTTTCTCGAACCGGCAGACCATTATCGCCCCGATCGTGCACGAATGGTGATGATTGGAACCGGGACCGCCTACGTCGCAGGCATGGGTTTGTTGTATGGAGCTTGGTACAGGGATTATCCCCAAAGTGGTTTTCATTTTTTTGACGACAGGGAAGAATGGTTGATGATGGACAAGGTGGGTCATACCGGGTCCGCCTATACGCTGTCGCGTTGGGCAGGTACGATGGTTGCATGGTCGGGTGTTGACAGGAAAAAGGCCGCCTTTGCCGGTGCCGGTATGGGGATGTTGTTTCTTTCGACCGTGGAGGTGTTCGATGGTTTTTCGGATGCATGGGGTTTTTCCGTCACAGACATGATCGCCAACACAGCCGGAGCGGGTCTTTACCTTGGTCAGGAACTAGGGTGGGGAGAACAAAGGATTCAGTTCAAATTCTCCTATTCACGAGATCCGCTTGCCCCAGTGAGGCCCGATGTATTTGGATCGTCACTCGCCGAGAATGTATTGAAGGATTACAATGGTCAGACGTATTGGTTGTCATTTAATATGAAATCGTTGGGTGTTCATCAAGGAATACCTGACTGGTTGAATTTAGCTGTTGGATACGGAGCGGGAGGGATGCTCACCGCTGTGTCCGGGGAGTCTTTCGACGGTGGAAATGATCCGGGTGGGCGATACAGACAGTTCTATTTATCACCGGATATCGACTGGACCCGTATTCCGGTGCGAAAGCCTTGGCAGAAAACCGTATTGATGATTCTGGGATGCATCAAACTGCCGGCGCCGGCGATGGAGTGGAGAAGCGATGGTCGATTGGTATGGCATGGCCTCCAGTTTTGAAAAGTCCAATGCCGTCCTGTCCGGATCTATTTCTTCCGGTTTTTCTTTTCCGGATCCTCGTGAAAAAAGTACTTCAGTTCAACACCGAAATAATCGCCTTGCATTTGTGTGCGGCCGATTGTGGCGTATGTGCCGGCGAAATCTCCATTGGGATAAGTCTCGATGATGTTGGTGTAAACGGTTTGAAGTCCGCGGTGGTAGTAGGCTCCAACGTAGATGGTTCCTGAAGTTTTTGTCCGCCATTCTATACCCAAACGGGCCGATACTGCCGAATTCACTTTCCTCTCCCGGGCACTGTATTGCAGGGTTTTGGGACCCGAAGTCGAAACATCAGAAGGGAAAATGTCAATCGATGCTCCCATTCCTCCGCTCATCCACCATTGCTGATCCAGCTGGATGAAGACGAGTCCGCTTAGAGGGATCTCGTAACCGATGATGGAAAAATCACCCTCTTCACGAACCAGGGGGTCGTCCACATTAAATCGATAGTTCCTTTTGGTATACACGATGCCGGTTTCTAAAGAAAATCGGTTGTTCAGGCCGTGACGCACGAACCCACCGTAACTGATGCCGCTTTGCTGTACCTGACTGAAAGTGCTGCTACTGTCGCTAAAAGTCACAGGTCCCGTTCGGAAATAGCGGCTTGGAAATCCGGGACGTATTCCGACTCCAAAGGTGGTGTGGCCTTTTTGGGCCGTGGACACGAATGGAAGCAGGAAAAGTGAAATCAACAAAAACTTGTGCATGTCTGCAAAATAAGCGAAAAGGAGATTCAATTTCGTCTGGTTGGCCGCCGTTTCATTGCCGAATTGCGCAAAAAAGAAAGCCGTCGGTGAAGACGGCTTTCTTTGTCAAAAGGTGAGAGATTTATCGGAACATGATTCGTTGGCTGAAATCGGAACGGTCGGAACGGACGTGTAAGAGGTACATGCCCGGCTCAAGGCCTTTCCTTTCCATACGGTATGTGGTTTCATTGATTTCATTCTGAACGACAACGCGCTTGCCGCTGACATCGAACAATTCAACCGAGTTGATCCTTTCGCCATTGGTTGTGCTAATATTCAACATTTCAGTAGCTGGGTTCGGGGAAATGGAAAGGCCGTCTTTGACAATACTGTTTTCGTTCAAGGACTGGCTGATGGTGGGCAGACCAAGGCATTCTTTGATCCTTGGTGTAGAGTAACGCATGATGGTGTCGAGGTAAGAAAGTGCCTTGGCCTTGGACATATCGGGGTTGGTCAGCAGGGCATTCGAGTAAACCTGTGGTCCTGTGGCGTTATAGGGGGGAGGCGTGAAGTTGGTGGCGATGAAAACAACAGTGGATGAATCGTACCATTCCCAAGGGCCTGATTGAACGACGGGATTGGTGATGAGCGGATAGAGTCCGGGATTGTTCCCGTTCAGGGCGTTCGCATAGGTGCCAAGAGCATCGTTGTCAACCGGCAGGAAACAGTTGTTGTTTCCGTACTGGTTCGCACGCTCGATGGTTTGAAGGCTACCTGCAACATCCACTACAAAATCACCGGTGGTAGGTACAGTAACCGCTCCGCTGTCGTAGGGAGCGTAAGGATCACCAACTACGTGAAAACTCAGCATCGGGATGTCACCGTCTTCGAGCCAGCTGATGTCACCCAAGGCACCGCCCATGTTCATGATCATGCTTACGTTGCTGCTGCTGTTGGGTGAATTGTTCGGATTGTTCAACTGGGGAATACCACCAAAACCTTCAAAATCACCCATCAAAGCCTGGTTGACATAGGATTGTCCGGGCACGAATCCGTAGTTGGGGTCGAGGGTACTGGCAAGGAACTTGGGAAGGGAGATTTCAGCAGGGTTGTTCAACGTGGCATAGGCCAGGGTGATGTATCCTCCTGATCCGAATCCCGCCAGTATGATCTTGGTTGTGTCGATCCCATACGTATTTCCGCCGGTAGCTGCATTCGCTTTGAAGTGCCTTACGCAGGCTTTCGCATCCTGGATGCCACGATAAACGGCCTGCAATAAGGTTCCGGTTCGGATATCCTGGCCGGTAGGTCCCGTGGCAAGGGGATTCCATCCTAGACGGTAGGTCATTGCCGCAGCTACATATCCGCGCTTGGCGAAAGTTTGGCACATGGCCACAACGTTACTGTCGCGTTTTGTACCGGTTGGAGAACCGTTGATGATAATCGGAAGGAAACTGCCGGTATGAACAACAATGACCAAAGGTCGGTTGGTTTCGGTATCGCCAGCCGGAGTATACAAGTCCATTTTCAGGTCTTCAGGGGCGGGTCCGCCACCTGCTAAGGCTCCGATGACTGTGATGTTGTTTCCATAGATCACATCCGGGGTAAAGTTCACAGAGGAGAAGTATTCATCGATGTACCGCGTTTGAGCAGGTGCGTTAAATGCAGCCATGGTGCAGGCTGTGAGCAGAAGCAGGGAGTAGAGTTTCCGAATCATGTGTGGAGGTTTTTTCGTGGTTAAAGATAGGTACTACTTGAATTCCGGGCTTCAACCATTGAGCCAGGTACTTGGCGGGGGCGTTTTTTTAACTTGAATGTACCATGGGTCGTCCGGAATGCGGTATTTTGCAGGAATGTTCCGTGATCGTCATCTGATGTTTGGATTCGTATTCGCCCTTGTTTTGGGATGGGGTACGGTTTCTGGTCAATGCGTAGGGGTCTTCCCTTTTCTCGAGGACTTCGAATCAGGTCCCTCCGGATGGACCACCTCCGGTGTCAACTCGGACTGGACCTGGGGATCTCCTGCCAAACCCCGTATTTCTTCAGCCGGTGAAGGGAATTCCTGCTGGATCACGGGGGGGCTCAGTTCAGGTCCATACAATGCCGGTCAGAAATCCTGGCTGGAATCGCCCTGTTTCGATTTCAGCATTTTGAGTTATCCCCAACTTTCATTTCTCATTTATTGGGATACAGAGCGCCAGTACGACGGGGGCAATATCCAGTATTCGGTCAACGGAGGTCAAAGCTGGATCAACATTGGGAACTCCGGTAGCACCGGTAGTTGCGGTTTTTTGAATTGGTTCAATTCGGGGTCGATCAATAATCTATCGGGTCTGGCATCTCCTCAGCAGGGTTGGTCAGGAACGACTGTCTCCGGCGGAGGGTCGTGCCAGGGTGGGGGGGGGAGTGGTTCCTGGCTCAGGGCTACGGCTTGCATGCCATATTTGGCCGGTTTTGGAGATGTGAGGTTCCGCTTTACCTTCTGCTCCGGTACCACCTGCAACGACTATGACGGCATTGCCATTGACAGTTTTGCCATCAGCGACCTGGTTCCTCCCTCGATAGGTTTCGAATATAGCTGCCTAGGCGATACCGCTGTTCAGTTCACGGGAAGTCAAGGCGATTGTCCGACGGGCTATTCCTGGATTTTCAACGATCCCGCCTCGGGAGGGAACACTTCTTCTTTACAGTCCCCCGTCCATGTCTTTTCCGGTTCCGGAAATTTCCCGGTTCAATTCACCATTACCGAACGGTGCTTTGGAGCCATTACGGTAGAGCGTACTCTCGTATTTCCCGAGGTCCGTGCGCTGATCAGCAGCGAGTCGTGCGAAGGCAATCGCGACGGGGCCATCGTACTGGAAGTGAACGGAATCAATAACCCACAAGTCCAATGGAATACGAACCCGCCTGTTCAAGGCTTTTCGATTGATGGTTTAGCCGCAGGCACATACTCGGCTACCGTTTCCGGTGATTCATCCTGTCCGGTACGATTCGATTACCAGGTAATGTTGGATAGCAATCCGATCGTGACTAAGCTTCCTGATGTCATCCGTTTCTGCAGGGGGGACGAACTGCTGCTGGATCCCGGTAATTTCAGTACCTACATCTGGTCGGATGGCAGTACCCTGCCTCAACTCGCAGTGAGCGATACCGGTTTGTTCTCGGTCACCGTTACGGATGCGCGAGGCTGTACTGCTACCGATTCCGTTCTTCTTTCCGACAATTGCTTTACCGGAATTTACGTGCCCGGTGCATTTTCTCCCAACAGTGACGGTCTCAACGATTTGTTCCGATCCTGGTCGGCCGATGTGGAGAATTTCTCGCTGAAGGTTTACAACAAGTATTCACGGGTGCTGTTTGAAAGCACCGATCAGGACGCCGCCTGGGATGGTCGTTACGAGGAACGGGATTGTCCGGAGGGCGTTTACATCTGGTTCATTCGTTTCGATGGACCGGACAAGAAGGGCCGCTCCCTTTCTGGCAAGGTTAGTTTGATCCGGTAGCCGAAGTTTTCGGTTGTGGTTATGGACGCGTACGGATGAAAAGTCCTGCAATTGAAGATGTGATTAATCCGATCGCCGGCAAAGCCAAAACGCCTATCAGGATGTAATTCTGAAGATTCAACCTGGAGGCTGCATCTCCATCATCCGCAAACTGACCAATCGATACGCTGTAACGAACCATAGCGGGAAAAAAATCCGGGTTCACCCATGTATTGAAAATCCATAGAACAAGTGGGACCAATGCAGCGGCAGCCAGCGAAATGCCGGTTCCAGCAATCAAAGTTCTTCTGTAACTTATCCTCCCTCCGTAGTGTTGTTTTTGTTCAATCATTCCCTTTACGATGAAAAATGCAGAAGGAATGACGAAAAGATTCGATGAGAATGCCTGCTGGGCGATGTACCTGCCTTGAAGGCCGATCATGAATTCCAGGCATAGCCAGAGAAGGTATGACCCTCCGATAATCAAGCCCCATTTCATAGCATTGGCCATTTCTTGCTGGTCATTTGTATCTGTAATGTAAACAAAATTCCAAAGCTGTGCAAATAAGGGGTCGGACGGAACCCTTTTCGGTTGATCGTCTTACCTTGACCTTACGGTAGTAATCCGGTTTGCAGTAAATTTACAATGAAAAGAGAGGATAATCGTTCAACGAAGAAACCCTGCACACCCTATAAACGTTATTCTTCACGACATTGGCTTATGAAAATCAAATCAATCGTTTTATTCGCTCTTGCGGCAATTCTGGTGACCTCTTGTCAAGATGAGGAGTCACCACAGCCCGCCCAACCG
>JBJOER010000039.1:0-6441 GCA_046049215.1 Bacteroidota bacterium
AACATGGTCACCCCTCAGAAAGCCGGGAGCTTAAAACGAACTGGCGGAGTTCTAAGGAAATCATTGCATTCAACAATACCTTTTTTCCCGCAGCCGCCCAATTGGAATCAGCCCGTTTCGACGAAGGGAATGACCTTTTTGAAAAAGCCTACCACGAAGAAAGTGTAAAACAATCCCACAACAGCAAAGCAGGAGAAGGGTACGTTTGCCTCCGCCTGTTCGAAACAGTGAAAGGCCTTGACGAGGAGGAAAAAGCTCAAGGCCACTGGAAACAACAGGCATTGCATGCTATGAATGCAACCATCGACGCCTGTATCGACCAGGGATATAAGCCCGGAGACATCGCAATTCTGGTCAGAACAAACGACCATGAGCTCCTTGTTGCGGACCATTTGTTCCAGCATGGGAATCACCGCTTCATTTCTTCGAACTCTTTGCTGTTGGCCAGGAATGAACAAGTTCACCTCCTGCTCAATTGCTTCAGGATCATTATCGATCCGAACAACCCTTTACTGCATGCCGAAGTCAATTCACGTATGCAACCCGAAGTAACCGGAGCCGATATACCACTTGAAAAGACCGGTATAAACAATCCGAGATCATCCTGGACCCATCACTACTTACTGAAGTTACGGTCCAGGCTAATTGAAGCTCCGGTTTCTTTTGTGCTTGATTACTGCATTCGCCAAACCGGGATGGATCCCTGCAATCCTTTCATCCAAAAGTTCAGCGACATTCTGATCGGTTTTCAGGTATCGGGTGGTCATTCCCTATCGGGTTTTCTTCATTGGTGGGATGAACACGTCGACACCCGCAACTGGAGTGTTGATTTACCGGATGCCGGCCAGGCCATCCGGATCATGACCATACATCGTTCCAAAGGGCTGGAGTTTCCGGTTGTCATTCTGCCGCTTCTTGATTGGAGCCTTTTCCCGAAATCCCATGCAATTCTATGGGCCAAGGGTCGGGAATTTGAATTCGACAAGCACGGAAAGCTGCCAATCCATCCCGTGAGGAACCTGGAAGAAACGGCATTCCGCGAGGATTACAGGAAGGAAACGCTGGATACCGCCGTGGATAATCTCAACCTGCTTTATGTTGCGTTTACGAGACCGGAACACAAGCTTTTTGTTTTCGGTCCTGCAAGGCCTAAATCAGGCGATGTGTGTAAACTGCTACTGGATGTAATTGATTCAAATGCAGAATGGAGCAAGCGGATGAATGAGAACGGCGGATCAGCCCTGACAATCGGAACGGATGATCCAAAACCATCGAAGAAAGCCAAGGAAAGCCAAGACGACCCATTCTTTCTTCCACTTGACTTCACACCCTCCACTGTCGAAGGCGAGACCAAGGATAGCTTACTCGATCTACCCGCGCTGCAACCGCTGATCGAATCCGAAGAAATTCTCATCGGTGAACTGGTTCATGAAATTCTTTCCCGAGAAACCATGCGGGAACAGCCTGAGCAAACGATAACCAGGGTACTTGTTTCACAAAAACCGCAACCCGGCGAGCGGATCGGGAATAAGGTCAGCCAAAAAGCGCTTTTCATGGACGAACTGCTGCGTTCCCGTGGCTGGTACGACCAAAGATTCAGGGAAATAAATGAACAGGATCTCTGTAGCGAATCGGGAGGCATTCTTCGACCCGATAAGATTCTATCGAGCGCGGATCAGACCATTGTCATTGATTTCAAGACCGGTAAACGTTCCGAAAAGCACGAAAAACAGGTATTGGAGTATTGCAGGATACTTCAAGCCGTAGGGTTACCCGGTGTAGAGGGACACCTTGTGTATACCGATTCAGCTGAGATCGTTCCAGTAGCATGATTTGCTACTAAAGTCACCAGACCGGGGCTATCGAATCGCTATTTTTGCAGGCGGATAAACTATTCCATTCCATCATGGCAAATTCGATTTACAGGGTACCGGTTGCAGTAAATGAACCTGTTTTAAACTACGCACCCGGAAGTCCGGAAAGAAAAGCGGTTTTGGATGCATTGAGATCAATGCGCAACGAGGTCATTGATGTCCCCATGGTCATCGCAGGCAAGGATGTCTTTACAGACAAGAAGGGTGAAATGAGACCACCTCATGACCATGGACATCTTCTTGGGAAGTATTCCATCGGAGACGAGTCTCACGTCAGGATGGCCATTGATGCTGCATTGAACGCGCGCCACGCCTGGTCAGAGATGGAATGGGAACAAAGGTCTTCTATTTTCCTGAAGGCGGCTGAGTTACTTGCCGGTCCCTACCGCGCAAGGATCAATGCCGCCACCATGCTTGGACAAAGTAAGAATGTGTACCAGGCAGAGATCGATGCAGCTTGCGAGATGATCGACTTTCTCCGCTTCAATGTGGAGTACGCGCGTGAGATCTATACCCAGCAACCCATCTCGTCGAAAGGGGTTTACAATCGCGTCGAACAACGTCCATTGGAGGGATTTGTATTCGCTTTGACACCGTTCAATTTCACTGCAATTTCCGGCAACCTGCCCACAAGCGTGGCCCTGATGGGAAATACGGTGGTTTGGAAACCGGCTTTCAGCCAGGTGTATTCTGCACGCCTGCTGATGCAAGTCTTCACGGAGGCCGGATTACCTCCCGGAGTCATCAACCTGGTTTTCGTACCGGGTGGTGTTACCGGAGATGTCATATTCAGCCATCCTGATTTCGCAGGCATTCATTTTACAGGGTCGACAGGTGTTTTCCAGGACATCTGGAAGACTATCGGCAACAACATCCATAAATACAAATCATACCCCAGGATTGTCGGGGAAACGGGCGGTAAGGACTTCATCCTCGCTCACCCTTCAGCTGATGCACGGGAGGTCAGCACCGCCCTGAGCCGTGGCGCTTTCGAATACCAAGGACAAAAATGCTCAGCCGCATCCCGGGCTTACATCCCTGAATCGCTTTGGCCTGCAGTGAAGACTGGATTACTGTCTGATTTGTCGACAATGAAGATGGGGCCGACTGAAGACATGAGCAACTTCATCAATGCGGTGATCGATGAAAAAGCATTCGATAAGATCGTCAACTACATTGAGGAAGCCCGAAAAAATCCCCACGTCGAGGTCATCGCCGGCGGAACTTACGACAAGTCCAAGGGATATTTCATCTCCCCTACTGTCTTGCTCAGCAAGGATCCGAGGTCTACGACGATGTGTGAAGAAATTTTCGGTCCGGTACTAACGATTCACGTGTACGAAGATTCCAAATTCGAAGAAACCTGCGAATTGGTCGACAGTACCGGAACTTACGCTTTAACAGGGTCTATCATGTCCCGCGACCGTTACGCTATACAGACCGCAACCCGCAAGCTGGTTCACGCGGCCGGTAATTTCTATATCAACGACAAATGCACCGGCGCTGTGGTAGGCCAACAACCATTTGGAGGTGGAAGGGCCTCAGGAACAAACGACAAAGCCGGATCGATGATCAACTTACTTCGCTGGGTGTCTCCAAGAACAATTAAGGAGACATTCGTGCCGCCGGTGGATTACACCTATCCTTTCCTGGAAAAAGAGTAAAAAACGAGGTCTTGTTCCTATTGAATTGTCAGGCGACAGCTTGCTTCGAAAGCTGCATGCGCTCGGCACTTTCCGTCAGCTTCAGGAAATAGTCTTCCAAATGGCGTTTGGACTCAACGGAATAGATGTTGAATCCTGATGCCGTGAATTTTCGTACCAGTTCGGGGATATCTTTCAAATCAAGGGTGACTTCAAGCACGTCGTCGACTATTCGGGAGTCCAGGCTGCTGTTTTCATGCTGAAGCATGGACAAAGCAACCGATGGACGATCCAATCCGAACCTCACAATGCGGGCGGCGTCATTCAACAGGGATTTCAATTCCCCTTGCGCCACCATCCTGCCCTTGTTCATGATGACCAAACGGGTAGCCACCAGCTCAAGCTCGTGAAGGATATGAGAAGAAAGCAACACAGTCTTGCCTTTCTCCTTGCTCAGCAGCAGGATCAGATTACGGATATCGATGATTCCCTGTGGATCCAGTCCGGTGGTAGGCTCATCGAGGATGATCAACTGTGGATCATGCAATAGCGCCTGTGCAATACCGAGGCGTTGCTTCATGCCGTGCGAGTACCCTTTCACCGACTCATCTCCACGTCCAGTTAGACCCACAAAATCAAGCAGATCGTCCAGCCGCCTTTCAGTGACTTTCAACTGGTTGTAACGAGCCAATGCACGCAGATTATCCTTCGCCGAAAGGAACTTGTAGAAATCGGGTTTTTCAACAATACAACCCACCTGGCGCATTACTGAATCACGGTCCTGACGGATATCCTGACCGAACAACTTTATACTGCCGGAATCGGGTTTGATCAATGAAAGCAGCATGCGGATCGTCGTACTTTTTCCCGCACCATTCGGTCCGAGAAAACCGAACACATCACCCGCGAAGACGTCGAAACTGACATTGTCTACAGCGGTCAATTCGCCATAGCGTTTGACCAGGTTGCTAACCTCAATGACCTTTTCCATGCTCACCTGTTATCCGGTCATCCAGTGGATCGACCGCTGAACTGAAAAAGTGCACCAGATTCCCCTCTTCGTCCACGAGATACTTGCAGAAATTCCAGGTTGGAGGCTCCGAATTCCATCCGTTCGAGGCAGGATCGGTCAGCCAGGAATAGAGGGGATGAATACCGGCCCCTTTGATTTCCACCTTACCGAACATCGGGAATGAAACATTGAATCGCGCCTGGCAAAAAGCTTTTATATCCTGCTCAGAGCCCGGCTCCTGCCCTCCAAAATCGTTACAAGGAAAGGCGAGAACAGCGATGCGATCACCGAACAAATCGTGCAGCTTTTGCAAAGCCTCGTACTGTGGTGTATACCCACATTCCGAGGCCGTATTTACGATCAACATCTTCTTTCCCCGGTATCCGGAGAGGGATACATCACGTCCCTGAATGTCCTTCAGGGGGATATCATAGATGGAAGTTATTGCTTTGCTTTTGGTCATGTTAGAGATGGATTTAACGACAGAGACCCTTTTTAATACAGGATACAGCAATGTGCGTAGTCGCAATGAAAAAGACATATCTCAGGAACAAACAAAACCACAAAATGTTTAGGCCGATAACGATCGGTCACCTCAAATCGAGCTACAAACCGAAGCCATGCCCTGAGGGATGCTGTTCTTACGCTACGATAGAACCAGAGCCCATGGCAACAGAGGCGTTAAAAAGCAGCGTTCTGAATCAAAAACGCTTCAGCAAATCGGAAACCTGATCACGATGAACCAAAATCCCCATCATTTTCAGTTTAACGTAATCCTCGTGCATGAAATAGTACCCGAAGTTCTTGCTATCCTTGCCGCAGTTTCGCGAACCAGCACCGGAGTCCTTCACCAGATACCAATCCTTTCCATCCTTCTCCAGGTAGCCTACAAGGTGCATACCGTGATCATCGGTCGTACTGCCATTCGCAAATCGCATCATCCGCGCACTTTCGTCGATATACTCGCTGGGGATGTCATACGTCGGCACCACCGCGACCTGGTTCCATGCATCAAATCCGGTCTCGGATACATCCCCTCCTACCATCATCGTATAACCGTTCCGGATTGACTTCTTTACAAGACCCATGTATATATCCAAAGGAACATTGTAGTAAGAACTGTCGTGCCACCAATTGTCGGGCACCTCGTATTCAACCTTGGTCCAATAGGGTCTGGCCAAAATCGAAGTCATGTCAATGTAATCGTCCATATTGAGTTTGAGCACTTCGCGTAAATACTGTACCGGTGTCAGGTCTTTGCCATTAACAGTGACCTTCGCAGGCGGCTCTCCCATGTAGTGATTCAGAATGGAGCGGATGGTTGATGACACTTCCTCCTCATTCCAGGCCTGAAGATTCTTTACACCCTGCAGATAGGACCGCATTTCAGCGACCATTTTCTCGTGGTTGTGATGGGTTTGACCCGGCAGCATACCCGTGTAATCCGACAAAGGAACCGCACCGTATTTCCTGTAGATCCTCACTACCGCATTTCCTTCCGACCCTTCGTCAAAATTCCAGGCACCCCGGCTACGCACAAAGCCTTTGGCTTTTTCGACGTATTCCCAGTAGGCGGTGAACATCTCGGAGATCTTTACATTCTGCTTCGACTGGCGGTAAACTTCGGTTTCGAAATAAGAGGTCGTTGAAAAAGACCAGCAAGTACCGGTATTGCCTTGAGAGATCGGATCGTTTTTCCACCAAGTCTTGAACTCATCCGTAGACTTGGGAACCCAGCCATAAGAGGCTATGTCCAGCTTTAACCCCGGCTTTGGTTTTTTTAACTCCTGAGTTTCCTGAAACTTCTCAATACCCGTCATGATGTCCTTGTCAAAAAAACCGGGCTTATACGGTCTAAGTTCAAGACGGTCCTTGTGCTGGGCATTGGCCATGGAGGCAAACAAAGAAATCG
>JBJOER010000040.1:0-3211 GCA_046049215.1 Bacteroidota bacterium
CACTGTGGAAGAATCGCAAATTCCGAGGTCGACGATGCTTGTACCACGAATTGCATGGTTCTTCCTCAATCCTCTCAGCCTTGCAGGTTTGGGAACTTTTTGACCGGATAGATCAATTCAAGACCACCATCAAGCCTAAGGTGGATATTTCGGTGATACCGTGCCACTCGTTTCGGTGATACCGTTCCACTTTCTGTGGGTTAAAAGTATCAGGTTTTTCTCATCAGGCCACTTTTTTTCTTAATGAGTTTCCAGTAAGCGTAATTCGATGGGCGGAGTTGACAATCCGGTCCAGTATGGCATCGGCTATTGTGCCCTCTCCGATTAATTCATGCCATTTGGCGACCGGTATTTGTGAGGAGATAATCATGGAGGCCTGCTCGTGCCTGTCTTCAACCAGATCCATCATGGTTTGCCGTGATATCGTATCGAAGGGTGCCAAGCCGAAGTCATCCAGGATTAGCAAGGGACTGCGCTTAATTTTTTTAATGAGCCTCAGATATGTGCCATCCAGGCGTGATGTACGGAAGAGTTCCATAAGTCGTGCCGTGTTGTAGTAAACAGTTTTGAACAGCATGGCACAAGCATGATGCCCGATGGCCTGCGCCAGATAACTCTTGCCCACGCCGGTGGATCCGGTAATGATAATGTTCTGATGCTGCCTGATGAAGTCCAGTGTCAGCAGGCGCTCCAGGTGATTTCGTTCAAGACTGCGCTGTGCGGTATAATCAATGTCATGTACGGAGGTGCTCATTTTAAAGCCTGCCCGACTGGTAAGGTTGGTGATTCTCCTGTGCTGCCGCCGTTCCCATTCCTGGTCCACCAGCAAGGCGGTGTATTCATCCTGGGTATAGCCGTGGTACATGTTTTCATGTACCGCCGCATAATGAACCTGGGCCATTCCGTGCAGCCTGAGAAGTTTCATCTTTTCAATCGTGTTGTGGTTGTTCATGGTATGTTTAAGTTGGTGTTTTGATGTAGCCTTTACTGGTTTGCCCGCTGTGCCGTCTCTGCTTTAGCAATAATGACCGGCTCCGCGGATGTTTTCATGCAATGGAATATGATTACTCTCCTCCAGAGGAAGTTCCAGCTGATCCATTCCGCTGCGAAGCATATTGTCAATAATCCTGTACGAAAAATGCGTTGCAGCCATCGCACGGGCGCATGCTTTCTCTATCCTGTCGTGGGCATACAACCGCGTTAATTGTACAATACCCATCGCCTGCTTATAGCCGATTTCCGGGTAAGCGTATTGAAGGATAAGCCGGTTGACATACCGCCCGGTCTGGGGGCCAATCAGCGTGGCCTTTTGTTCGAAGAAGTCCAGGCTCCATTGGCTGTAAGCCTGATGACTGCTGGAAAGGTGTTCCTTTTGAGTAGAATACTTGCCGGGCTGCCGGTTCCGCTTATGCGTGCATAATCGCTCGTGGTTGTAGAAAATTTCCACATTTCCGGCCGTGTAGCGCACCTCCACATGCATCCCTATGTAGCGGTAAGGGACACTGTAGTAATGCTTGTCTTCGGAGAGAAAAATGTATCCCATCTTTTGAACCTTCGCCCTACGGTAGTGGCGAACTTCATATGGAGTGGGAGGTAGTGGGTTCAGAAAGGGCTTTTCTGTAGCCAAAAACAGTTCCGCACGGCTCTGCTGGGCTAATTTGAATACGTAGTTATTGTATTCAGACAATTGTTCACGGATAGCAATATTTAACTCAGCCAACGAGAAGAAGGTCATCTTGCTGAGAGGATAGAAGATGCGCTGATAGACAAGTTTCACAGCCCCTTCAACCAGAGCCTTATCCTGTGGACTATACGGTCGGGTTGCATTGACCGCGCATCCATAGTGAAGAGCAAAATCCTTGAAGGTTTTAGTAATCACGGGCTCATATTTACTGGCCTTTGAGACAATTGCTTTCAAACCATCAGGCACAATAGCTTGCGGAACACCGCCAAAGAATCCCAGGCAGCGTGTCATATTGCCTATAAGTACATCCTGCTGCTGGTTTTCACAGGCCTCCACGTAGGTATATTGACTGCAGGGAAGAATGGCCACGAAAACATCAGCAGGAACTAATTCTCCCGTATGCGCATTGACCCAGTGGAGTTTCTTTCCGGTGAAATCAAGGTATACTTTCTCCCCAGCCTTATGCTCGAGTTTTCCGCTGCCCTCTTGTTTATTGGCCCATCGGTTATAATGATGCGTGAACTGGGTGTAGCCGTAGGGGGTACTCTCCTTATGCCGGTATTCATTCCATAAGGTCAGAAGCGTACAGCCAGGCTTCTTAAGCTCATTGGAAAAGTAGGTGAACTGGCCGGCAAGCTTCTCGTAACGGGCAAGGGAGACCTCAGACTGTGGGGCACACAGTTCGTTCAATAAGCCCTCATCCATATCCAAGAGTTGCCCGTAGGACAGTCCGCTGCCTTCGAACATACTTGTATAACTATTAATGGTGTTGCGGCTAATCTGAAGAAGATCCGCAGCTTTCCTGTTACTGATCCCCCGCTCCTTGAGCGAGATGAGTTGTTTGAGATCAATCATTTCTATGCGTTTTCCGGCCATGGCGTTGATGTTATCAACGCGAGTATAAACACATAGAAAGTGGCACAATGGCGACCGAAACAGAACCCCTAAATCGGTCCTTTCCGGCCGTGAGTGGCACAGTGGCGACCGAAACAGGTGGCACAATGGCCACCGAAATGCCCCGGCCCGACTGGCACTATATCACCGAAATGCCTGGCACAATGGCGACCGAATTATCCATTCTTTATTTAATCGAATTGAATCATTGCCTCCAAGAACAAAAAAGAGGGTGTTAATGCTGATTGAGCGTATACTCGATACTCAGTCAACGGCTGATCTGGTGCCTGCTAAGAAGGATATGAAACCAAGGGAATTCGGTTGCCTGGCCGGTAAGATTTATATGGCTCCTGATTTTGATGCTACGCCGCCTCCATTCAACGAGTACATCAGTTGAGCTTTTTAATCGATACCCATGCGTTGCTGTGGTTTTTTGCGGGAAGTGAGGAATTATCCGGTCGTGCACGATCATTAATACTTAATCCGCAAAATCGAATCAACATTAGTATCGCATCGATATGGGAAATCGGAATCAAAGTCAGCCTGGGGAAACTAAGGCTCGGTTTTAGAATGGAGGAACTGAAATTGAAGCTCGAGGAAAATCAGATTGATATATTACCAATTGATTTTGAT
>JBJOER010000041.1:0-2709 GCA_046049215.1 Bacteroidota bacterium
GTCATTTGGATGGAAAAGGTGTCATGAAGGCCGGTTTTGTCCTCCATAGCTTGGGCCGATACCTTATTGATAGGACTTCCGGTCAGGTAAGTGCAGAGGTCGATGAAGTGACAGGCTTCTCCAAGTAGTCGTCCACCACCAATTGCCGGATCGTGTATCCAGTGGTCTTTGTGTACCTGGCCGGCATTGATTCGGTAGTTGATTGTACTCGGAAGTTCGGAGCGTAGGCTCTTTTTAAGAGTTTGAATAAGGGGAGAGAATCGACGGTTGAATCCGACCAGAAGTTTTACTCCTGCTGTATTGTAGGTTGTTCGAATCGTCTCCAGGTCATCCTTTGTGAGGCACAAAGGCTTTTCGGTATACACATGTTTTTTTGCTTCCAGTGAACGGATCACCAATGACGCATGCGAGTCGTGCCGGGTGGCAATCACCACGGTGTTGATCTCCGGATCTTTCAGGATGTCATCCACCTCACCGCTGCAATAGCCGAAGCCGAACTTGGACGCGATGTGCTTTGCAAGGTTGGGTTTGCTCGTGGTGAGGCCTTTGAATTCTACTAGACCTTTCAGGCCTGGGATCAGGAAGTTTTGTGCAAAAGATCCGGCACCGATTACACCGATGCTGACAGGACTAGGTGTTGAAATGTCATGCTTCAGTATCAACTTGTCCCGAACCTGTTTCGAGGCATCGTATTTTAGGATTATACCGGCATGATATTCCTTTCCATCCAGAATAAGGTCATAGGCTTTTAACGCCTCGTGAAATGGGAATGAGTGTGTCTGGAGATGTTTGATGGTGATGCATCGGCCGGCAAGAAAGTCGAGGAAAGCCTGCATGTTCCGGTTTTCAGTCCAGCGCACGTAGGCGTATGGATAATCCCTTCCATTCTGTTCGTACTCTGGATCATAACGGCCCGGGCCGTACGACATCGACATGCGCAAGTCAAGTTCCTTTTCGTAATAGTTCTTTCGATGGAACCCTGTGGGAACGGATCCTACGATGATCACTTTTCCTTTTTTTCTGCTGAGCGCACCCGCCAGATCGACCGGGTCGGTGGAAGCTGCGGATGCGGTAATGATTACCGCGTCCGCACCATGACCATTCGTGTGGTGATTGATGATTGATTCCAGTCGGGGTTCTTGTCGTATATAGCAGTGTGGATGGCCGTTTTCTATGGCGAAATCAACTGCTTCTTTTCTGGTGTCGATCCCGATAGCGCGGATGCCTCCCGCCTTCAAGAGTTCGAGGGTCAGTTGTCCGATCAGACCGAGGCCGATGACAACAGCGCTCTCACCCATGTTCAGACCCGATTGCCGGATCCCTTGAAGCGCTATGGCACCCAGCGTGGTGAACGCGGCATCGTCCATTGAAACCCCTTGGGGTACCGGAGCACATAACAGGCTATGAACGGCGACTACTTCGGCATGGACCGCACCGGAACCTGCACAGGCTATGCGGTCGCCGATTCGCAAATGATGCACATCCTGGGCAACTGCAATGACTTCTCCCGAGCAACTGTAACCTAATGCACTTGGAGCGTCAAGTCTGTTCATGACCAAGCGATAGGTTTCTTTTAGTCCCAGCGTACGGATACTTTGAATAACTTTTTTAACCTCCTCTTGCCGGGCCATTGCCTTTGAAACGAGTCCGAGCCGTGCGTCCCGAACGGTTCTGCCCTCAGTACCCGGACTGATGAGAGAAAAGTGGTTTCTTACCAAAACTTGCCCTTTTTGCAAGGCAGGATAGGGTACATCTTGCACCAACATGGCGCCACTCCTGAGGTTTTGAGTGAGTTGGTTCATGGTTTGGATTGAAGCGTCTGCCGGATGATTTGGTCCAGGCGTTCCACCATTAGTTCCTCGGTGAATGCCGATTCGTACGTTTTACGGGATTGGCGCCCCATTCGTTGCCTTTTTTCGGCATCCGTAATCAAATTCATCAGCCTTTCTGCAATTGCGGCCGGGTCTTTCAAAGGTACGATATACCCGTTTTCTCCATCGGTTATGGATTCGGCTATGGCTCCTCGGTTGGTGGTGATGATCGGCAGACCCGCCGCTAAAGCTTCAACGATCACCCAGGGGTGTCCTTCAGGCGACCTGGGGGTAAAGAGGAAAACATCCGCTTGGCTGAGCAATTCAACCTTTTTTCCACTTTCCTCTGATGGCACGAACTCCACAGGAAGTTGGTTTTCTTCAACCAATCTCATGCATTCCAACCGGGTCGATTCATCCCTCCATGCACCAAGTACGACGAGACAGGCCGATTCGCGGACTGGTTTAGGAAGCAGCCGGATGGCTTCGAGGATGTCCGGAATCCCTTTTGAAGCTTGTAAATTCCCAATGCTCAGCAGCCTAATGCGGTTCGTTTGGTTGTGATTGCGTTCCGGTAAGTTTAGATTGCACCCATTCGGGCAAACAAAGATGCGGTCATCGGGTACCAGACCATGGAAAATCGGTTTTAGACTTTTTCCAAGAACGATGGCGCCACTGCACTTGCGCAGAATCCATCTGACCAGCTGTCGGTAAGTGGACGGGCTTCGTTCTACTATTTCTCTGAATTCGCTTCCGCGTAGATGGACCAGTACTTTGCACTTTAAAATGGATGCGATAAGGATGAATATTGAATCTTTAAGGAATCCCCCCTTGCTTTGACTGATCGGTACCAATACCACATCCGGTTTGTGTTTGCGGATGGATCGCGAGAAAGATA
>JBJOER010000042.1:0-2970 GCA_046049215.1 Bacteroidota bacterium
CCTGTTGGCGTAATTGTGCAGCTCGGTGGGCAAACTGCGCTCAAGTTGGCCGAAAAACTTGACAAGTACGGTATCAATATCATCGGGACCTCGTTTGCATCGCTTGATCTGGCAGAGGACAGGGGCTCCTTCTCCACTTTGCTGCGTGATCTCGGTATTCCCTATCCGAAATTCGGTGTGATCGAAGATGCCGACAGTGCTGTAGAACTCTCCCGTGACCTCGGTTTCCCGTTGTTGGTCAGGCCTTCCTATGTGTTAGGAGGTCAAAGTATGAAAATCGTCATCAACGAGCAGGAGCTGGAAACACACGTGGTGAATATCCTCAAGGATATACCAGGCAACAAGGTGCTGCTGGATCATTTCCTCGACAAAGCCATTGAAGCGGAAGCGGATGCGATTTGCGACGGGGAAGATGTTTACATCATCGGCATTATGGAGCACATCGAACCTGCCGGCATTCACTCCGGCGACAGCAATGCCGTACTGCCTCCGTTCGACCTCAGTCCGGGAGTGATCACCCAAATCGAAGAAATAACACGCAAGATCGCTCTCGCTATGCAAGTGAAGGGGCTGATCAATATCCAGTTCGCCGTCAAGAATGAAACCGTATATGTGATTGAAGCCAATCCCCGCGCCTCCCGTACGGTCCCCTTCATAGCCAAGGCTTACGACGAGCCTTATGTGAATTTTGCCACCAAGGTGATGCTTGGTGAAAACAAGGTTCGTGATTTCAAATTCAATCCCCGGAAAGAAGGATACGCCATCAAAGTGCCGGTATTTTCTTTCGAGAAGTTCCGTGATGTCAACAAGGAGCTGGGGCCTGAGATGAAGTCCACCGGTGAAGCCATTTACTTCATCGAAGACCTCGAGGATGAATTCTTCCAGCAGGTTTACGGTGAAAGAAATCTTTATTTGTCCAGATAAACTTTCAATCTGCATCAGTGTCCGATTTTCTGCTCGTCCTGTTGGTTCTATTCCTGGTGTTCGGTGTTTTTCGCCGGGTGATCCTTGCTTTGATCATGACCGCAATTGCCAAGGTGCTGTTCCGCCAGATGGAGCGTATGCAGAAACAGGCCATGAAGGATGTTCCGAAATCCTCAGCACAAGCTCCTGCCCAGACCGGCAAAGGCAGGAAAAACGATCCTCCCGATGGGGAATACGTGGATTTCGAAGAGATCCGGGATTAACCCCTTTTCAACGATCATCCCATGAGCCGTTATCGGCAAAAAGGTTGTGGTGCCGTTGCGGGAATCTGACTACTTTCATGCACTGAAAATCCATCTCTAACTACCACCAAGGCATGCTCAAGCAATTCCGTCCGCATTTCATTTCCGTGGGGATCTTCCTGTTGATCTCGTTGGCTTACTTCAGTCCTGTACTCAGCGGAAAGGTTCTGGTTCAACACGATATTTCGCAGTGGACCGGCATGGCGAAGGAGATCATGGATTACCGTGCTGACCAGGGCGGTGAGCCACTTTGGACCAGCCGCATGTTCAGTGGAATGCCGGCTTATCAGATCTCAGTCCTTTATCCGTCGAACCTGATCCGCTATGTGAATGATTTCTTTTGGTTGTGGTTGCCCAACCCGGCCAACCTGCTCTTCCTGTCGCTGATCAGCTTTTACATCCTGATGATATCCCTGCGCTGCGACTATCGGTTATCCATCGCCGGAGCGATCGCTTATGCATTTGTCTCTTTCAATTTCGTTTCCATACAGGCCGGACACAATACCAAGGTGCAGGCCATCGCCCTTATGCCGCTGGTGTTTGCCGGTGTGTTGATGGCCTACCGTGAGCGTTGGATGCTGGGGGCTGCCTTGACTGCGCTGGGATTGTCCATGCAGATCTATTCGAACCACTTGCAGATCACTTATTACACAGCGATAACTATTGGCTTCCTCGTGATCTTTGAAGCGATTCGTGCGATCACTGAAAAGAAACTCCCCGGATTCCTCAAATCAAGCGTTGCTTTGCTTTTTGCCGCCGTACTTGCCGTGATTCCGAACATCACCAACCTTTTGCTCACTTACGAGTATGGGAAATTCAGTACGCGCGGGCAGTCCGAGTTGACCGAAAAGAAAGTCAGTGCCGGACTCGATAAAGACTATGCACTTGGCTGGAGCTACGGTCGCCTTGAAACCATGACCTTGTTGATTCCGGATTTCAGCGGAGGGTCAAGCAGTAAAAAACTGGATAAAAATTCCGCGACCTACAAAGCCCTCGTTTCGCAAGCCGGGGATGCGCAGGCACGCGGATTTTGTGAAAGTGCACCACTTTATTGGGGTGATCAACCGATGACATCCGGGCCGGTTTACAATGGAGCCATACCGTTCTTCCTCTTCATCCTTTCTTTGTTTGTTCTTCGGGGTCCGTTCAAATGGTGGGTCATCTTATCAACCCTGTTTTTCATCATGATCAGCTGGGGAAGGCATTTCCCGCCTCTAACCGATTTTCTCTTTGATCATTTTCCGGGATACAGCAAGTTCAGATCCGTAGCGATGGCTTTGGTCATTGCGTCTTTGATGATTCCACTGGCCGGACTGTTGGGCTTGTCCCGGTTCATGGAAGCTTCCATGGACAAAGCGCGTGGGAAAAAGTTTTTGCAGCTCTCGTTTTACATTACCGGCGGACTCTGTTTGGTGTTTGTTCTGTTGCCCGGATTGTTCTGCGATTTCGAGGGGTCATCCGACGAACAATTGAAACAATACGACTGGTTGCTTGCTGCTTTGAGGGAAGACCGTGCATCGACAGTTAAGGCAGATGCCCTTCGTTCTTTTTTCTTTATCCTTCTGGCGTTCGGCATGCTGTTTGCCTGGTTGAAGGACAAGTTGAAAGCAGAGGTCATGATTCCGCTGTTGGCTTTGCTGATCCTGATCGATATGTGGGGTGTCGACAAGCGCTACATGGGCAATGATGAATTCGTATCCAAATCGCGTGCAGAATCTCCATTCCAAGCCACCGCTGCTGACCA
>JBJOER010000043.1:0-3876 GCA_046049215.1 Bacteroidota bacterium
AAGTAAGTACCAACTCATCGATTTATCCAAACGACACTATGAAGAGCTCCCTGCTCGAAATTTGCTACCTGATCGGCTCAGTCACCTTCATTCTGGGACTGAAGATGATGGGCAATCCCAAAACCGCCCGTAACGGAAACCTGCTGGGTGCGGTAGGTATGATCATCGCCATCCTCGGTACGATCTTTCTATTTGAAAAAACCGACCACGGCGATGCTGTCGGTCATGAAGGTGTTTCCGGACTCATTTACGGACTGATCTTCGGTGCCATCGGCCTCGGGACAGTCATCGGCTGGATCACCGCCAAGCGTGTTCAGATGACCAAAATGCCCGAACTGGTGTCCATGTTCAACGGCATGGGCGGTGCCTGCGCAGCCTTGATCGGCCTGATGGAATACAGCCACAACACCGGCAATACAGGAGCCCTCACGGCCATCATTGCAGGTATGGTCATCGGCTCCGTTTCATTCAGTGGTTCCGTTATTGCTTTTCTGAAACTGAATGGAACGATGAATAAGCCCATCCGTCTCCCTCAATACAATATCCTGAATACCGTTTTCATGATATCGGTCGTGGCATTCAGTGCCTGGGTCGTAGTCAGTTCGCCTGAGGGTGAAACCGCTCTGTATCTGCTATTCCTTGCTGCCCTGGTGTACGGTATTCTGTTTACCATTCCGATCGGCGGAGCCGACATGCCGGTGGTGATCTCCTTGCTGAATTCCTTTACCGGACTCGCTGCAGCTTTCGGTGGCTTCCTGTACGACAACAAGGTGATGCTTACCGGAGGAATCCTCGTCGGTTCAGCCGGTACGCTTCTCACCCTGGTGATGTGCAAGGCCATGAACCGTCCGCTCAGCAATGTGATCTTCGGCGCTTTCGGTGCATCGGGAGCAGCTTCAGAGCGTGAGGTGACAGGTAACATCAAGGATATCAGCGTCAGCGACACGGCGGTTCTAATGAACTATTCGAAAAAAGTCATCATTGTTCCCGGATACGGTTTGGCTGTGGCTCAGGCTCAGCACGTGATCCACGAGCTCGAGACCATTTTGGAAGAGCGCGGAGTAAGCGTGAAGTACGCCATTCATCCGGTTGCCGGTCGTATGCCGGGCCACATGAACGTTTTGCTTGCTGAATCGAACGTTTCCTACGACAAGTTGGTGGAAATGGAAGACATCAACCCTGAATTCGCAAACACAGACGTTGTACTGGTCGTGGGTGCAAACGACGTGGTGAATCCTGCCGCGAAGACCGATCCTGCCTCTCCCATCTATGGTATGCCGATCCTCGACGTGGAAAATGCACAGCATATCATCGTCAACAAGCGCTCAATGAATGCAGGATACGCCGGAATTGAAAACGAGCTGTTCTACAACCCCAAGACCAGCATGTTGTTCGGTGATGCCAAGAGCGTTTTGACCAAACTGGTCTCCGAATTGAAATCCCTTTAAAACACTTCTGCTAAAATCATCAACGGGGGCTAAATGCTCCCGTTTTTTTATTTCATCAGGAGAAAATGGTCTCCCTTCTTCTCCACGAACTTGCCAATTGGTCGCAAGCAGGCGGAATCGATTCCGTGTTTCCGCATTTCCGATACCAAAAGATCAACTGAATCCGGTGAGACCGCAATGAGCAGTCCTCCGCTGGTTTGCGGATCGCAGCCGATCTGAAGCTCGCGAGCTCCCGTTTCAGTCACGAAGTGACCGTAGCTGTTCCAGTTCCTGTAGGTGATGGCAGGCACAGTATGCTGCTGCAGGTAATGGTCAAGACCGCTGAGCTCCGGAACGGATTTCATATCGATTTCAATGGCCAAACCGCTGCCCCTGGCCATCTCCAGGGCGTGACCAAACAGGCCGAAACCCGTCACATCGGTCACGGCATGTACACCATTCATTCCACCTAGCACTGCACCCAGCAAATTGAGGGCACTCATCGAACGGATGGCCAGACCAAGATCTTGTTCCTCGGCCTTTCCCATCTTCTGAGCAGTGGTGATGATCCCCACCCCGAGCGGCTTTGTGATGAACAAAACATCTCCCGCACAGGCCGTGTCGTTTCTCAGCAAATATTCTGCGTTGACGACACCCGTTACGGCCAATCCGAAAATCGGTTCGGGGCTGTCGATACTGTGTCCTCCTGCGAGCGGGATTCCTGCTTCTTCGCAGGCACTGCGTCCTCCGGCTACAACCCGGGAAGCGATCTCGGGGGCCAGTTTGTCTACAGGCCAGCCCAGAATGGCAATCGCCAGGCGCGGACTCGCACCCATGGCATAGATATCGGAAATGGCATTCGCAGCAGCTATTCTGCCGAATGAAAAAGGATCGTCCACAACCGGCATGAAGAAGTCCGTTGTCGATACCAGTGCAAGGCCATTACCGATGTCGAGCACTGCGGCATCGTCGCGGGTGTTGTTGCCTACGAGTAGTCCCGGGAATTCGCGGCCGGTTTCGTTACCCTTCAGTATTTCATCGAGCACCGCCGGAGCGATCTTGCATCCGCATCCATAACCTTGGGTATGTTGAGTGAGTTTGATTTCCATGTGTAGTTAGTTCTGATTATTCGAACCGGATGCGATCCGATGCGGCAATCAACTGTACCAATCCCGAGTCGGGATTCTCCCAGCTGAAAGGCACCTCGGTGATGTTCGATGAATCCCGTTGTTCCCTACTGTGTTGATAGGTCTTGTCGTAATAGTCGAGGACCAGATCCACCCAGCCAGAAATGTCACCCTGGTCGAGGTATTCAAGTGCGGCCTTCACGTATTGGGGGCCCATCCGTTTGCTGATCCGTTTGGTGTGGAAGGCCAGATCAGCTGAGGGGAAGATGCCATACTCGCGGAGGATCCGTGTCTTTCGTTCTGAGCGATCCACAATCACTTCCAGCACCGGAGCCTTACGCATGTGCTCAAAGAGAGGGGTTGGGACGATCCGTTCACCGATCAGCCTGCTCTCGTTCTCGACCCATACTGGTTTCTGCTCACCAAGGGACCACAATTCCATCCCGATCCGGTTTTCAAACTGCTCCTGGGAAGGTTGTGCGGGAAGACCAAGCGAACCGAAAGCCGATCCTTTGTGGGAGGCCATGCCTTCCAGATCGAGTACGCTTTGACTGGAATCCTTCAGCCGCATCAACATTTCGGTTTTTCCTGAGCCGGTCTTGCCTCCAAGCACCAGCATACGGGGAGGTTGAGTGAGCTTCTCCAGCATCAGCCGTCTGTAGCTCTTGTATCCCCCTTCCAGTAGCTGCACTTTCAGTCCTGCGGTTCGAAGGAGCCAGGCCAGGATATTGCTTCGCATTCCTCCTCTCCAGCAATAAACAAGCACAGGATTGTGGCCGGCCAGTTCGATTCCTTTCCTGACCAGATCATGGAACCGGGGCCCTACCCGCTCAAAACCACGGATCACCGCAGCCTGACGGCCTTCGCGCTTGTAAACAATGCCTATGTCGTGACGGTCATCATTGTCCATCAAAGGCAGATTCAAGGCACCGGGGATATGCGCTTTTTCGAACTCCAGCGGACTCCGCGCGTCGAAAGTCACTGCTGCTGAAGAGTGGACCTCAAGAAACTCATCGGCCGAAAGAACCTGCTTACGCATGCTGCAAAACTACGGATAGGACAGCAGGTAGATTTCAGGATGTTCACGTATACTGAAATAAAAAAGAGAGGACTCCCCAGCCCTCCCTATCGTTAACCCCTTTCAGGGAATTCAATTCAGATTCGGATCCTCCGGAAAATTGGCCAGGATGGCGTATTCGCTACCCATACTGCGCAGTACCTGCCTCCATAAGGACTCGGGCTCGCTGGCAAAGGCCAATTGAGGTGACGAATCAAACACCAGCCACGACTTTTCTTTCAACTCCGTATCGAGTTGCTTCGGC
>JBJOER010000044.1:0-24705 GCA_046049215.1 Bacteroidota bacterium
AGTCCACGAACTGCTTCAGGAAACGTCCGGCGGTGATGGCTCCCGCACTAGGTCCTCCGATGTTCTTGATGTCGGCTATATCCGATTTCAATTGCTCATCGTACTCCTCCCAGAATGGGAATTCAGCCAACCGCTCATACACCGTTTCCCCGGATTCGTGAAGACGGCGGCGGGTAGTATCGTCCACTTCTCCCATGCACACGATGCCTTGGGGTCCGATAGCCGCAGCCGCTGCACCGGTCAATGTGGAGAATTCCATAACCAGTTCAGGTTTGAACCGCTTTGCATAATGCAGGGCATCAGCAAGAATCAGTCGACCTTCCGCGTCGGTGTTCAGTACCTCTACGGTCTTACCGCTCATCATGGTGATGACATCTCCGGGGACGTATGCGTCACCGTCTGGTCGGTTGTCCGTGGCGGGAACCAGGCCGATCACGTGAACAGGTAGCCGGGATTTGGCCAGTGCATACAGGGCGGCGCCGACTGTTGCACTACCGGCCATGTCGCATTTCATGTAGTCCATGGAATTGCCGGTGGGCTTGAGGCTCATACCCCCTGTATCGTAAACAACACCCTTGCCGACCAGTACGATCGGTTTCTTATTGACCGCGTTTTTGGGCTTCCATTCCATGATGCTGAAAGTTGGCGGTTGCGGACTTCCCTGGTTGACAGCCAGAAGTCCTCCCATCTTTAACTGGCGGATGCGTGCCTTGTTCAATACCTGGATTTTGAAACCGCTCTCGCGGGCCATCGAAGTGAATTGACGACTCAGTTCGGTTGCCGTTAGGAAGGACTGCGGTTCATTCACCAAATCACGGGCGATGTACACCGCGCGGTTCAGGATATTTTGATGCTGAATGTCTTTCTCGCTCAGGCCCTTGATGTCCAGAAATAGATTTTTTACCGGATGCTCCTCTTTCTTGCGGTTGCTTCGGTATTTCAGAAACTGGTAGCCTGCTAAAACGAATCCTTCGGCAAATGCAAGCCCGAGCAGGGCATCGACCCCGCCCTGAACAAGCACCTGCTGATGCCCCGCAGCCTGACAGCGGCCGAACAAAAGTGTTCCGGCCTTCCTGGCAGATTCAAGTTGCTGGTGAATCGGTTTGTCGGAGTTGTTGAAACGCTGCAGATAAACCATCCTCTTGTATTGGTTGACGATGATTGTCGACTTGTCGTTTTTCAGCTCCTGGCTTACGAATTCCCATTCGTCTTTACGGAAAATCTTTTGAGAAATCTGGTCCTTTTGATGGTAAAGTACGATCAATGGTAACGAGTTATGGGAAGCCCTGGCTTTATTCAGGTTTATCTGCATGGTTTGCGTAAATTTGAGGGGATGAAATTACTGAAAAAAGAAGGCCTTTCCCGTGATTGCATCCATCATTCAAGAGTAACTTTTATCGATGCGGTCGGTTATTAGTGATATGAACTCGGATTTGACTAAAAAAGCCGACCGGCTGTTGGCCAGGGCGCTCGATAGGGAGCATCTTAACGTGGAAGAAGGCCTGTTTTTGTTTCAGCATGTTCCCACTGCCGAACTGATGGCCGTCGGGAATGCCCTTCGAAAGAAAGCGAAAGGGGAAGATTCCCCCGTTACTTGGATCATCGATCGGAACGTGAACACCACCAACGTGTGTATTGCGAACTGCAAGTTTTGCAATTTCTACCGTATTCCGGGCCACGAGGAATCCTACATCACGACCATCGAGCAGTATCGCACGAAAATCGACGAAACATTCCGCTACGGAGGAGAGCAGTTGCTGCTCCAGGGAGGTCATCATCCTGACCTGGGTTTGTCCTACTATGCTGATTTGTTTAGAGACCTGAAACGCATTTACCCACGGTTGAAGCTGCATGCACTCGGTCCGCCGGAAATTGCTCACATATCCAAACTGGAAGGAAAGACCCACACCGAAGTGCTCTCGACGTTGAAAGAAGCCGGATTGGATTCCCTCCCGGGGGCAGGTGCTGAGATTCTCCATGATCGAGTACGGCGGATGATCTCCAAAGGGAAGTGCAGCGGTGGCGAATGGCTTGATGTAATGCGAGCCGCACATCGGTTGCATATTACGACCTCTGCGACGATGATGTTTGGTCACATTGAAACCCTGCAGGAGCGTTTTGAGCACCTGGTGTGGTTGAGGGAGGTGCAGGATGAGAGGCCAGCAGGAGCTAAAGGTTTTATCGCCTTTATCCCTTGGCCCTTCCAAGATGAAGGCACTTTGTTGAGAAAGGTCAAAGACATTCGTAACCAGGTTACGGGAGATGAGTATATCCGGATGATTGCGATGAGTAGAATCATGTTGCCTAACATCGAAAACATTCAGGCATCCTGGCTGACGATTGGAAAGGAGATTGCGCAGGTCTGTTTGCATGCCGGTGCAAACGACTTCGGTTCGATCATGATAGAAGAAAATGTAGTATCGGCAGCCGGTGCTCCCCACCGGTTCACCAGTAAGGGCATTCAAGATGCCATTCGTGAAGCCGGATTCGTTCCGCGACTTCGTAACCAGCAATATGAGTTCAGGGATTTGCCTGAGCAGATCGAGCAACAGGTTATAGCCTATTGACCGCCAATACCACCTGTCCATGACCAAGAGCAAATGTTTTTCAACCGGTTTTCTGTCCGGTATTGTCGTACTCTTTCTTTGCATATTTAATGTAGGGGATGTATTTGGAACACATAACAGGGCGGGAGAGATCACTTACGAAAAACTGGGAACCTACACTTACCGGGCGACCATAGTCACTTACACCAAAACATCTTCACCCGCCGATCGACCCGAGCTTGAGTTTTGGTGGGGCGACGGCTCCCGGGACACTGTTCCTCGAAATAGCATTGCATTCAATGTAGGACCCGACATTCAGCGAAATACCTACATAGCCACACACGTGTATCCGGGACCGGGCTCTTACGTCATGTATTTTCTTGATGAAAACCGAAATGCCAATGTGGTCAACATCCCCGGCTCGGTGAATATTCCGTTTTACGTCGAAACACAATTGGTCATTTCTCCGGCTTTTCTGACGAATTCATCCCCTCAATTGTTGCAGCCTCCCATCGATAACGGGTCGGTGAACAGGATATTCATACACAATCCCAATGCATTTGACCCGGATGGGGACAGCCTGTCTTACGAACTCACCCCCTGCAAAGGGTTCGGCGGTGCTCCGGTGCCCGGTTATGTTTACCCCTCCGCCAGTTCATCCTTCTTGCTTGATGCCATCACGGGTGACCTGATCTGGGATGCTCCTCAGCTTGTCGGAGAGTACAACGTGGCGATGATCATCCGTGAGTGGAGAAATATTCCGGGTATTGGCTTGTTGAACATCGGTTACGTCACCCGAGACATGCAGATCACCATCTATCCACCCGTGAACGATCCGCCTGAGATTCCGGTCTTGGCGGATACTTGTGTGGAAGCAGGCAGCTCTCTTGTTTTCACTGTGAACGCATCCGATCCCAATCCCTCGGAAACAGTCACATTGTCTGCAACAGGAGGTCCATTCACCTTGGCTTCAAGTCCCGCCTCTTTCACCAGCACACCAGGCCAGGGTTCTGTTTCAGGTGTTTTTTCGTGGAACACAGTTTGTGCTCATGTCAGGAATTCCCCTTACGCGGTGGTTTTTAAAGCGGAGGACAATAACACTCAGGTGACATTGGCGGATCTGGAAGCCATGTCAATCACCGTCGTGGGACCTGCTCCGACAAATCCAACTGCCATCCCCGCAGGGAACAGTCTTGAACTGAGTTGGAATCAAAGTGCCTGCACGGAAGCGGTCGGATATAAAGTATACCGGAGAGTCAGTATTTATGGGTTTACGCCCGGGTATTGCGAAACCGGGGTGCCTTCGTACACCGGTTACACATTGCTGGCTACGGTGAACGGTTTGACAGACACTTCATATAACGACGATGATAATGGAGCCGGTTTGGCTCCTGCCGTCCAATACTGTTACATGGTCACTGCATTCTATCCCGACGGGGCGGAGAGCTATGCCTCCGTCGAGTTCTGCGGAAAGCTTGTGCGCGATCTTCCTGTCATCACCAATGTGGATGTAGTGACAACAAGTGTGAATACCGGAAGTGTTTACGTTGCCTGGGGAAAACCTACCGAGCTGGATACAGTACAAACTCCGGGCCCCTTCCGTTACGTAGTACAGCGTGCCAAAATAAACGAACCCTTCGATGACGTCGTCACGCTCTTCGACTTGAACGACACCATTTTTACCGATGGCGGACTCAATACCCGTGACTCGGTGTACCGATACAGGATACAGCTCTGGAATGATACGCTTTTTCTAATTGGCAGTACGCAGATTGCCCACAGTATCTACCTTACAGTAAGTCCCGGCGATGAGAAGAATCGACTATCTTGGGTCGAAAATGTTCCCTGGACCAACACTTCGTATGTGGTGTACCGTGAGTCCTTGCCCGGTGTTTTCGATTCCATCGGTGTGACTTCCCTCCTTCAATACACAGACGACTCCCTTCAGAACGGAGTTGAGTATTGTTACTACGTAAAAAGCATCGGAGCTTATCAGGATACCGGACTGGTTGACCCCATTTTGAACCGATCTCAACAGGCTTGCTCCATACCGGTCGACAACGAGCCCCCCTGCCCGCCATTTCTGGTCAATGGGCCGAATTGTATCGCTCTGCTCGACACCTTGAGCTGGACGATCGATGATTCCTGCTCAGCCGATGCGGAATTGGTGAATGTCTATTATTCATCGGCTTCGGGTGATGGGGTGTTCACGCTCATTCATACCTCTCCGGCAATTTTGTCTCCCTACATTTATATCGGGGAAAATTCAATCGCTGGTTGTTATTATGTCACCGCTGTGGACTCGAACGGAAATGAAGGAGGAGCGTCCAATGTGGTTTGTACCGGTCCTTGTCCATTGTATGTTCTTCCCAACAGTTTCAGTCCCGATGGAAGCGGTAAGAACGATGTGTATCATCCGATCTATCCATATCGTGATATCGAGCGTGTGGACATGAGGATATTCAATAGGTGGGGGGATCAGGTGTTCAAAACCGAAGATCCTGAGATCGGTTGGAATGGGAAGCGGGAGAATGCTGGTCCCGAATCGCCTGAGGGGGTTTATTTTTATGTCTGCAAGGTGTATGAAGTGCCCTCGGTTGTCGGTGCAGTCAACGAGCCACGTGTCCTCAATGGTTTTATTCATCTGATTCGGGGTAACTGATCGTATGAACATCATCGGAATCATCCCGTCTCGCTTCGGATCGACCCGTTTTCCGGGTAAGCCTCTGATCGATATCGGTGGGATGTCCATGGTGGAGCGTGTCTACCGACAGGCGATGACCAGCGATGTCTTCGATCTTGTGGTCGTAGCCACCGACGATAAGCGCATTTTCGATGCAGTGACTTTGTTCGGCGGGAAGGCCGTCATGACCGATTCGAGTCATCCTTCCGGAACAGACCGCTGTGCTGAGGTCATGGCAGGGATTGGCGATGGCTTTGATGCCGTTGTCAATATTCAGGGGGATGAGCCTTTCATACATCCCGGACAAATTCGTTTGCTCACTGAGGCCATTGCAGAGGAGGGTGCTCAGATCGCCACCCTGGTCAAACGCATCGGTGGCGAAGAAGAGCTCTTCAATCCAAACCAGCCCAAAGTCGTGGTTTCAGCAACCGGTGAGGCGCTCTATTTTTCCCGTCAAGCCATTCCCTATGTCAAATCGGCGGGGCCCAATTCCTGGAGCGGGAGTCACGTTTTTTTCAAACATATCGGCATTTATGCCTACCGCACCGGCGTGCTGGCCGAAATCACCCGCCTACCCCAGGGGAAATTGGAATTGGCCGAATCCCTTGAGCAGCTCCGCTGGCTGGAACACGGTTATCGGATTCGGGTTCGTGAAACTCCATTTGAAACCGTAGCTATCGACACCCCCGACGATTTGGGGAAGGCATTGCAGTTCCTTCGTTCACAGGACTGAGGACGCTCAGCCATTGTGAATAACCGGTTCCATTGAATTCGAACCACTTGCGCCGTAGGAGCCGTTCCACTTTGGTCATCTGTCAGCGATGCTTTATCTTAGCCGCCAAGGATAGCGAAGACTGTGCGTTTAACACTGTATATCAAAGAGTTACTCTATAAAAAGGACTGTGTGATCGTTCCCGACCTGGGCGGTTTCGTAGCTCAGTACCGATCCGCTTTCCTGCATCCCTCCCAACATACCTTTCTTCCACCTTCTCGACGGGTGGCATTCAATGCCAGTCTGCGGACAGGAGACGGTCTACTGGCCTTCCATGTCGCATCCAGATTGGGATTGAATTATTCGGAAGCCACCGAATGGATCAAAGAACAAGTGAATGGAATGTGGGAGAAGATGATGGCCGGAGAAAAGGTGATTTTGGATGATATCGGCACATTCGCCCTCGATACCGGTAAAAGGATTCAGTTCGAACCGGATCCCAATGGAAACTTCCTGGAACTGTCATTTGGATTAAGCTCTCTTCATTCTCCCGCCATACGCAGAGAGGAGAAGTCGGCAAATGTCAAGCGCTTGAAAAACGAAAGCGGTAAGCGCAATTTCAAGATATGGAGGTTGTTGGAATTGGTTCCTGCTGCCGCTGTTCTGGCTTTGTTGTTGCTGAATCCCAGGGTCATCAGTACCTTGAACACGGGTCTTGCAGAATTACTTCCGGTTGTGCAGTGGAGCAATCCATCTTTCCAGGATCCATCTCCCGAAAAGCAGGCTTCTCCCGTGGAGGAAGTGGTTCCGGAAGAAAGTCCAGTGGAATCCACCTTTGGTCAGGAAATGGAAACGGGTGCCCCTGTCGATTCCGTTGTTCCGGAAAATTCTGCTCATCTAGCCGAAATCGAATCTACCCGGGTTGAGGTGTCTTTGCCCGTTGTTTCAAATGCAGTTGTTTCAGATCCATCAGCTGTTCAAGCTCATGACTTCCATGTGGTCGGAGGCTGTTTTCGCGTTGAGGAAAATGCACAAAAGCTTGTTGAAGAGGCGCAGCTGCTTGGATATTCCGCCAGGATAATAGGCCAGAATAATCAGGGGCTTTACATGGTCAGTCTTTATTCCAGTCATCAATTCAGCGATGTGCAGGATTTCCTTTACGAGGTCCGCACCGGATTTGAGAAAAACGCATGGGTGTTGGTCAAGTGACGAGTACCATCCGTTTCTTGGGATGATTTTTATCACTTGTGACTTTTGTGACACCGTGCAAGACTTTCGAATGGCATCTTTACTTCCTATTTAAGTCTGATGATTGCCAAATTCAAAAGCTCGTTGTTTCACAAATGTCCGCGTTGCCTCGAAGGCGATTTGTATCCGAACAAGAATCCATATCATTTGAAGGAGACTGCTCACATGCATACGCATTGCCCTAACTGCGGACTTAATTTTGAGCCGGAGCCGGGTTATTATTATGGTGCTATGTACGTCAGTTATGCCTTTACGGTGGCTATCTCAGTAGCTGTTTTCCTGGCTTATTACCTGTTCCTGTGGAATTACGGCGTTCCTGCTTTCCTGATCATACTAACGGTGGTTCTGGCCGCCCTTGCACCATACACTTTTCGCACATCAAGGGCGATATGGCTGAACTTTTTCCATCGTTACCAACCGGAATATAAACGCACCATCAACCCGTAATAGATTCTTTCTTAAAAAACGGGACACTCTCCCCGATACACTCGTCAATTGTCCGGAAGCGGAATCCCAGCTTACGGATCTTTTCAGATGAATACCTGTACTCACTTTGTGCCGAACGCGCCGTCTCTTTTGTGATGAAAGGAGAACTTCTTGTAAGGGTGCTTCTGATTTTTTCGATGGGCCAGATGAGCGACGACATCCAGGGGCGGACCAGGAAAGGAGGGGCTTTGACACCGAATGCTGTAGCCATCCTAATGAACAGATCGCGGAATGACATGTTCTCGGAATTCAGGATGAATCGTTCTCCTGCAATTCCTTTTCTGAATAACCAGCGAAGGGCGTCGCTGACATCCCTTACATCTACGAATCCGCTCACACCGAGCGTGTGAAAGGGGAAACCCTGAAGCACTTTTCGGAATAAAGTGGAGCTGCCATTTCCTTTGGGTCCGGGACCAAGTACTATTGATGGGTTGACGATGACGGCATTTAGCCCCTCAGCCATGGCTCTCCAGACTTCACGCTCGGCGGTGTATTTGCTGACGGCGTAAGGGCTTTGAGGCGTGCCTGGATTCCAATGACAGTCTTCGTCAATGATCAACTGGCCGGAAGAGCGCCCAAGCGTGGCTACAGAACTAACGTAAGCGAAGTACCTAATGTTATCATTCTCAAGGCAAAGATTGACAAGGTTGGCAGTGCCCTTCATGTTTGAATCGAGCAAGGCATCTTCATGGCCAGGTAAGAAGGAGACTAAGCCGGCGGTGTGAAAAACAGTTTGGACACCCTCCAATGCCTTTTCGAGCGTATCGATATCAAGCAAATCACCCTCCACCCATTCAATGTGACCGAACAGAGTTGAGTCGTTTGCCAGGTGATAATCGAGGAGTGCGGTGTCTGATAAAGGCCGTTTCAATGCCTTGACAGCATAGCCGTCCTGAAGCAGATCGGCGATCAACCGTGATCCGATCATCCCTGTACCTCCCGTCACCAGAATCATGCGGTGAAATTAGGGCTTTCCTCCGCTTCGAGGTCGCTCAACAAGCGGTTGGTCACCTGTCGGCCATTCTTTACTTTTGCGAGGCATTCAACGGCTTACCTGATAACGACCATGGCCTCTTCAGTCAACCCCTCTCCAAAGGATTTCATTTCAGAGCTGAAGTGGAGGAACATGTTGCAGGACATCACCCCCGGTGTTGAGGAATTGCTTTTGGCCGGGCCGGTGAAAGGCTATATTGGTTTTGATCCTACCTCCGATTCGCTCGGAGTGGGGAATCTGGTTCAGATCATGATTCTGATCCATTTCCAACGATGTGGGCATGTCCCTGTTGCTTTGCTTGGTGGAGCAACCGGAATGGTAGGCGATCCCTCTGGTAAATCGGCGGAAAGGAATCTTTTGGATGAAGAGACTCTCCGACACAATATTGATGCTGTAAGGGCGCAGTTGACGCGCTTGCTCGCATCAGGGAACGGCAGTGCTCCGGTTGAGGTTTTCGACAATTACGATTGGTTCAGGGAGTTCTCCTTCCTGGGATTCATCCGTGATGTAGGAAAGCACATCACAGTCAACTATATGATGGCCAAAGACTCGGTTCAGCGGCGTCTTGAAACCGGTATTTCCTTCACCGAGTTCAGTTATCAGCTCGTTCAGGGGTATGACTTTTACCACCTGTGGAAGAATCAGGGTGTCTCCCTTCAAATGGGCGGATCCGATCAATGGGGCAACATCACCACGGGTACGGAGCTTATCCGCCGTATGGCTGGCGGTGAAGCTTTCGCATTGACGACACCGCTGATCAAAAAAGCGGACGGAACTAAATTCGGAAAGACCGAAGGGGGCAATATCTGGCTCGATCCGTCAAAGACCTCCCCTTACAAATTCTATCAGTTTTGGCTGAACGCTTCCGATGAGGATAGCAAAAACTTCATCCGGATCTTCACCTTGCTTTCAAAAGAAGAGGTGGAGGACCTTGAGGTGCGCCATGCCGCCGCTCCTCACGAGCGTTTGCTACAGAGGACGATCGCCCGTGAAGTGACCATTCGTGTACATAGCGAAAGTGATTACAATGCAGCGGTGGAGGCGTCGGAGATATTGTTCGGTAACGCGCCGCTGGAAGCTTTAAAACGCCTCGACGAACAAATGCTTCTGAGTGTTTTCGAGGGCGTGCCTCAGTTCGTGGTCTCGAAAACCGAACTCGAAGAGGGACTTGGAACGCTTGAATTGCTTGTGGAGAAGACAGGTATTTTCACTTCCCGTGGAGAAGCCCGGAAGCTTGTGCAAAGTGGAGGTGTGAGCATCAACAAGGAGAAGGTCGACGACCCTGCCGCCATACATGGCGTGGAGCGTCTGCTGCAGAACAAATACATGCTTGTCCAGAAAGGCAAGAAAAACTACTACCTCCTGATCGCCAACTGATGTGCGTGTCGGAAGGTCGAGTCCCTAAAAACAAAGCCGAATGTCTCCGAAAAGGCGTGTGATCATTGTCTTGCTTTCCGTCTCCGCGGGAACCGTAATGTCTTATTTCCTGTTCCGTTTCAAAAGAGGTGGACAGGAACTCACCCAGCAGGACACCCATTTTCTTATCACCAACATGGTGTTTTCTCTATTGATCATTCTCGGGGTGGGTTTCATGTTCCTGTGGAGAAAGAACAAGGATTTGTGAAATTATTTCGGCACGGGGGGGTTCTTTTCTCTGGATCGTCTGATTAGAAGAACATGCAGCACACACCAAACGCGCTTTCACAATCAACCTCGCCTTATCTTCTTCAACACGCTTACAATCCGGTTCATTGGTTTCCATGGGACGAGTCCTCGCTGGAAAAAGCACGTCGTGAGAATAAATTGCTGATCATCAGTATCGGTTATTCTGCATGCCATTGGTGTCATGTAATGGAGCGTGAAAGCTTCGAGGACGAGGAGATTGCCGCCATCATGAATCGTTCCTTTGTCAATATTAAGGTCGATCGTGAAGAGCGTCCCGATATCGATCAGGTGTATATGGATGCCGTTCAATTGATGACAGGACGGGGCGGATGGCCGCTGAATGTGATCGCAATGCCGGATCAAAGGCCGATCTATGGTGGGACGTATTTCCCCAAGGAGCAATGGCGGCAGGTTCTGCTTCAGCTGGAGTCTCTCTACAAGGTGGACCCCACGCGTTGCGACATGTACGCAAGCGAACTGGCGAACGGAATGAATAAGCTGCAACAGCGGTTGCTCGAACCGTTGACAGAGCAGACTCCAGAGGCGGATCACAAAGCTATGCTCGATCAATGGTTGAAGCAGTGCGATATCGACGAGGGCGGGCCATCGCGTGTCCCCAAATTTCCATTGCCCGACAGCTACCGCTATTTACTGTCGGCAGGAACGACATTCGCAAATCAGGATGTGGTAGATCATGTTCACCATACCCTCCGTAAATTGGCTTTTGGAGGTATATACGATCACATCGGAGGTGGCTTCGCCCGATACAGCACAGACCGGATCTGGAAGGTTCCGCATTTTGAAAAGATGCTGTACGACAATGCTGGATTGGTTGCACTGTTTGCAGATGCATACAGACAAAAACCGGATGACCTTTACCGTGAGATCGTTGAAGACACTGTTTCCTTCATTGCCAAGGAAATGACTTCGCCGGGGGGTGGTTTCTACTCGGCCTTGGATGCGGACAGTGAAGGGGTTGAGGGGAAATACTACTGCTGGAGTCCCGATGAGCTGAAGTTTCTTCCGGAGAAGGATTATGATTTGGCTATTGACTATTGGAACATCAACGACCGGGGGTATTGGGAACACGGTATGCACATCCCGCTCCGACACGATGATGACCACACCATCGCAAATCGTCATGGACTTTCCCTTTCGGAATTGAAACAGAAGGTGCGAGAGATCCGTGCCTGTCTGGCAGATTTCCGATCACGTCGGATCAAACCCGGAACCGATGACAAGATACTTTGCAGTTGGAATGCAATGATGATCTCGGCTCTTGTTGAAGCATACTGTGCTTTCGGAAAACGCGAATACCTTGAGATGGCAGAACGCAATGCGCGTTTTATATCCTTGCATTTTATTCAGGATCATGCCAGGCTTTTGCATTCTGCCAAAGAAGATGAAAGCGGAGTCCGTGTTTCAATTCCTGGATTCCTGGAGGATTATGCATTCTGCATCGAAGCCTTTATCAATCTTTTCAGTGCCTCAGGGGATGAGAACTGGCTTTCGCTGGCTGTCCGTTTAACGGAAACTGCGATGAGCGAATTCAGTGATGCCGGCAGCGGGTTGTTCTGGTTTACCTCCGATCGATCCGCTTCACTTGTCATGCGAAAGCTTGAAACAGGCGACAATGTTATTCCTTCTTCCAATTCGGTTATGGCGCATAACCTTCTGCGTTTGTCGCGCTTGACCGGTAATTCCGGTTGGCTGGATAGGTCTATAATAATGGTGCAAAGGATGAAAAACGAATGGTCCGACTCCACTCCCTGGTACAGCCGATGGGCACGTGTCGCTCTTGAAATCGAACGCGGCACGGAGGTGGCGGTATGTGGTCCGGATTCGGAAGGGATGTTGAGGGAATTGGTGAAAGCATACCTTCCGTTCACTGTTTTCGCCTCAACATCCGTTCACTCCGAAGTGGAATTGCTCAAGAACCGATTCGATCCGACCGAAAACCGCATTTTCGTCTGTTCAGGGCACGAGTGCAAGTTGCCTGTAGAAGCGGTATCTGAGGCCCTGAAACTGATCGGTGGAAATCCGGTTTAGCTTTTTGTTCTGCTTGCTGTGTATACTGCCAGTCCTGTGATAGCTACAACGCCCACCCAACCCCAAGGGATGGATTTGTCGCCTCTGTTTTGGACAGGGTTTTCCACAAGAAAATCATCCTGTTCTATTTCAAAAATCGATTGGGCAGGATTTAAGTGGGCCACCGGATCTTCCGGTAATCGCGAGGTCTGCGGAACCGAGGGCTTGTTTTCCGGAATGGCTGGTTGTTGAGGATCGAATTGCTTTGGTTCGACATGCCCTTTACGGTCATCCGGTGGGCGAGGCGCTACGTACCCCTTGAACGTGTAGGGGTAATCGGAATACCGCGTTACATCCCAGCCCGTCAAGGCTGCAAGTTCGAGGAGTTCTTTCTTCCTGCGGATGACCTTTTCTTCCTGATAACTTTTCCATGCATCACAGTCCTCGTAATATGGTGCCGGATGGTTCAGAACATACCGGCATTGAAAATTTGTGCGGTCGGGTGTTTCCTGAAAGATCAAATCCTGAGGGAAATTCGACCGGTCGTAGCTTACATGCATCCTGGTGAAGAATAGCGGTCCTGTATATCCATTACCCCCACCGGTCTGAAGCCAGTCTACACCCGCTTCCCTGATTTCACTGTACAATGGAGGCTCGCTGGCGCAGGGGTCGCATTTCATCTGGTTTTGGCCGCTCAGATCCCAGGCATATTCCAAAAAGATATTGTCGTTGCCTTCTTTACGCAGATTCTGTTTGTACAAGGAAGTGTAGAATGTGCCGAAGTTGTCTTTTACGAACTCAGGTACATTCCGATCAGTAGGCATGCGCAGGCTGCGGTAATTGACAGGCTCGACCCTGCCCCTTTGTGTGAATGTATAGATGATCATATCCTGCATCCCTTCACCGTTGGCCATTCCAAGACGGATCGGCAGCATGAACTTTTGCGATGTGAAAGTGATCTGGATAGGTCTCAAAAGGTTCGCTCCGGAGGACTTCTGTTCTTCGAGATTCACTTTGACGACGAAAAATTTCATATTCCCTTTGATGTACGGCTCCAGCATTTCGGCAGCCCGCTCTGGAACTTTATAACCGTGATCGTTTAACCATCTTGCCAAGCCATCGGACTGCAAGGCGTTTAGGATCTGGATGTCGTATTCTCCAACAGTATACCGTGCGACCACTGCCACTTTATAATTGTCTCTTTCACTGTCCTCGGTCGTTGGAGCCGCCTCCCTGTTGGAACGGGCTTTCGTTGTTTTTACAACTGCCATTTCTTCATAGTAGTCACGTTGACAGGGTGACGCATCTGTGTATTCAACCAAACGAGGGCCGGAGTATGCGTCGAGGAGATCGAAAATTCGCCGGTCGACTACCTTGATATCATTACGTTTCAGAACCACCGGTACAGGAATGACCATTGCAAATTCAGATACGTTTCCTTTGAAGTCGGAACTCATGGTCACGGTGGTGTTCTCACCGTTCCGGACAAGGATGACCTGGGATGTCTTGTTAAAGAGTTGTGCCTCTGCGCGGGCCACATAGAACCCACAGAATGCAATTGTTTGATTTGTGGCTGCTGCAACAAGCAGAAGCAGGCAGACCAGAATGCTCTTTTTCATGTTAGTTTGTTATGGTTGTTTTTTGGAATCGATTTGGAAATGGCAGGAAGGAGCGATGGAAAATCCCCTTGAGTCCGTGAAGGATTTCTTTTCCGTTGTTGATAATGGGGGTCAGAGGGGAAAGGATAAACAGAGCCCAGATCGGGGCGCCATTCACCCAATGGAATGCCTGCAGGTAGAATGCCAGTAAGCCGACAAGAACCGACCACAGGATCCTCATTTCTTTTCGAATGGGTGTGGAGGCAGGGTCGGTGATCATGAAGAAACTGAAAAGCAACAGCGATCCGCTTGTGAAGACATGTGTCAAGGCATCCAGTGGCCAATCCTGCCACAAAATCATACGTACGAAAAGTCCTCCGATATATCCTGCCAGAAAACCGGCTGCGAGTCCAATACGGGCGGCTTTCGATACGATGATCCATCCCAGAATGCCAATCAGCAGCAGCCAGATTTGTCCGCTTCCCCATTGTCCGGGGGAGATCCATCCATCTCCAGTCAGCAGAATGGTGCAGCAAATGCCAGCATTGGCCGGATTGATGAAATGCCGGTTTTGAATCCGGAAAACGAATTTGAATGCAATGGAAAGAAATGCAGCCAGGACAATGATGTGAAGCGAGTCGGATCGAAAAAGCAGGCAAAGGCTGAAAGAAGTGATAATCGCGCTTTTCAGGGAATTCAACGGAATATTGACGGCGCGAATGGCGAGCCATTGGGTAAGGATAGCCGTCAGGAATGTGAATGGGATTTGAAGCGGGTGGAGATGCCAGTCCAACCAGAATAGGCCGGTGATCAGAAATAGGAGAAGGAACAGCAGTTGGTAGTGCCTTGGATCCGAATTGAATCGGTTTAAGGCATGGCTTGTGGTTTCTTTTATCATGTCGGGGCGATCAAACAGTACCTCAGATGCAATGGGTACCGCAATTCCACACGCCTTTGGAAAATTGCCCGCCCGGGGTCGCTGTTTCAGGCCATGCTTTCGCTTAACTTCGCCTAAGGATTCGATGTCATTCCTTGCATTGAATCTTCAATAGACACCCAAATGCTCCTACCACGGCTTGTTCTTGAGAGTATCGTCATGGCCTGGCATGCTTTGGTCGTGAACAAGCTGCGGACCTTTCTTTCTTTGCTTGGGGTAACGATCGGCATCTTTGCCATCATAGCGGTTTTTACAGCGGTAGACAGCATGGAGGCGAGTGTGAAAGGAAGCGTCGAGAAGCTGGGGAACAATGTTGTCCAGGTTCAGAAATGGCCATGGACGTTCGGTTCCGATTATGCCTGGTGGAAGTATTGGCAGCGACCGGTCGCCACGATCGACGAAATGCGTCAGTTGACCGAACGTTCCCTTTTGATCGACAATGCAGCTTTTATGGCCACCGTAACGGCTCAGTCTCTGCGTTGGCAAGGCAATTCGGTCGAAAATTGCGAGATGGACCTGGTGTCCCACGACTATGACAAAGTCGCTTCATTCGATTTATTCGACGGCCGTTATTTTACGGAAGCGGAATCCAACGGTGGTTATCCTGTCGCGATCATCGGATATGAGGTCGCCAGGAACCTGTATCCCGGAATATCACCCATCGATAAGTTCATAGCCGGTAAAGGCAGGAAGGCGAAAGTCATCGGCGTTTTTGCGAAGGAGGGTGAAAGCATCATTGGTAATAGCCGCGACAACAAGGTGGTGATTCCTGCCAACTATGGGCGTAAATTCATCGATATCCGTTCCGATCGATCGGATCCGCGCGTTTTAGTGAAGGCCCGTGAAGGTGTAAGTAACGAGGAGCTGATGGATGAACTGCGCGGTCACTTGCGAAGCATTCGTCGGTTAAGGCCGATCGAGGAAGACAATTTCGCGTTGAACGAAACCAAGTTGCTGACGGCTCAGGTCGGTCAGCTGTTCAACGTGGTTTCGCTGGTCGGTGCGATCATTGGTGGTTTTAGCATCCTGGTTGGGGGATTCGGCATCGCGAACATCATGTTTGTTTCTGTACGTGAACGGACTCCCATTATTGGTATTCAAAAGGCTCTTGGTGCGAAGAATTACTTCATCCTCATCCAGTATTTGACGGAGTCCGTCCTGCTTTGCCTCATTGGTGGTGCTTCAGGTATATTTTTCGTTTACCTGGCTTCACTTGCCGCAGGAAACTTTGGTTTTGAAATGTCGTTGAGCCTAAAGAACATCCTGATGGGAATGGGCATTTCAGCGATGATCGGGGTGTTTAGTGGACTTTTTCCCGCTGCAACCGCTGCACGTCTCGATCCGGTAGAAGCGATCAGGGCTTAAGAGGTGATGTCAAAGAGGTATCACTCTTCAATTCTTGATTCAGCTTGCCCTTGCGTTGCATTTCAGTTCCTGTTTTCCCGTTTAAGCGGGACCCAAAGTTCAACATGCTGATTGGTCAGGAGTCAACAATTCTTGTCGTGTTTGGCCAATAAAAAAGCCGCCCTGAATTTCAGAGCGGCTTTAGGATAGAGTTCTAAAGTGTTTAGCGGATGATCACCTTGTCGCGGAGGAGCGATTCGCCGGATAGCAGTTCAATGCTGTATACCCCGGAAGAAAGGTGACTGACAGACATGCTGCGTTGCTGCGCGTCCAGCTGACGATCCATGACGAGTCGGCCTGTTGCATCCGCCATGCGAAGGCGCATTGGTTGATTGAGATCGTTGCGGATGAACAGGATATCTTCTGCAGGGTTGGGATACACGCCGATTCCTTGAGAAGAGACCGTGCCTATGCCGGTAGTGACTGAGGCGATTACGGGTACACGGTTGCTGTAACAGGTCAGTCCGGTCAACTCCACGTTCCAATCGTAGAAATAGAAGAAGTATTGGTTGCCGAACGAATTGCCGGTAATGGTTAATCCGTTCTGGATAACATAGGGATACGGCAATGCACTGCTCATGGAATTGCGTTTGAATCTGGGGCCGGGCTGGTTCCAGCCTGCAATCAGCAGATTCAGGCTGTCCGAAGTGCCCAGGTTGTAATCAGTACCCGGAGTAAGTATGAAATTCAGAGCCACAATCTGTGTATCGGGATTCACCATTACATCGGCATACTGCAACAGGTTGTCCTGACTGTCGCGAAGCTCGAAGCGGCGCATGCCGGGAGTGTCCGTGTAGACTTTTACGGTCTTCAAGGTGCACGGTTTGGCGACATCGAAATAGGTTACTGCATTGGTGTTGCCGGATGGACTGTAGGATGTGGAACCTCCGTGAACGGCCTGGCCGGTGGCGAATGTTCCTCCATTGTAGTTTTCGTTGTTTTCAGCCCAATAGGTTTCCGACCCGGAGATGGCCGGAGTGACGAACGTGCTGCCAGCCCCGATTGGAGTAGTGGCATTGACGTCATCGTACCAAAGGATGTTTGTGCCTGTTGCAGTCAGTGTTGCAGGACCCGGTGTTGGGAGGCTGACATTGCTGGCAACAGGGTCTGGAATGATGTGAGCGGTTACGGAAATGCTGTTGGATACGAATGTGCCGCAGTAACCCTGGACGGTGAGTGTGTAAGCACCGGATTGGCCGACTGTGGTATTGGCACTGTTGCTTCCGTTGCTCCAGGTAAAGGCGCTTATTCCATAGGCATCGGACATCAGGTTGACCGAACCTCCATTGCAAAATTCAGTTTCCGCATCAGCGGTGATGACCGGCGTTTGATCTGGATTTTCTTCAACGATCCACGTGGGGGATAGCGAGGAGCAATTGTTGCCCGGCGTGCTGACCAGCACGTTATACTCGCCTCCGGTGGTGATGTTCAGTGAAGGGCCGGTGGAGTTGTCATTCCAGAGATAAGAGAGGCCGGTAGGAGCGGTAAGGGTTTCTGTGTTCCCGGTACAGATCACCGGGGCTGGTTGTGTGTAGGCGAGGCCGGAGTAGGGCGATACACAATCGTTTTCGATAATGTGGATGAATTGGTTCGCTTGGGGATTGAAAATCGTCTGCGTGATTCCGCTCGGGAATCGAACCACGACGGAGTCGATGAGTGCGTTGGTTCCGAGTCCGAAATGGAGCATGGCGGAATTGACAGCTCCGTAGCTTTCACCGGAGCGCACCTCGCGCGTCTGCACTACACCGTTATGATACAGGAATGCACGCGCACCGATAGCACCTTTGTTACTTTGGGTTCCGGTGAGGTGGAGATTTAAAAAGTGATTGTCGTTACGCGAGTTGTTCATCCAGATGACATCGTCAACGGATGATGGATTCGTGTAAAGCGTTGCATAGCTTCCGTAGATGTCGATCTTGCCGTCATGGTTGAGATCCCCAATGGCGAAGGATGACATTTTGTTGGTATTGAATAGTCCTTCTATGCGCGTGAAAGTCTTGTTGCCGTTGTTTCGGTAAAAACGGCTGTTCGATCCCGTGATGAAAAGGTCTGCATATCCGTCATTGTCGAAATCTTCGATCACACTCTGGATGGGAGTGATGTCGGTGATGTCGAAGCCTGTCGATGCGGTGATGTCGGTGAAGTGCCCTATTCCATCGTTCTCGAGGATCTGGCTCTCGTGGTCGTGGTTGGTGATCAGTGCGTCGAAATCTCCGTCATTGTCGATGTCGCCAAATGATGCAGTCCAGCTCTGCCAGCCGATAGCCAATCCATAGGTCGAGGCTGCTTCTGTGTAGTTGTTGTTGCCGTCGTTTACGAAGAGGACATTGATGCGTCGTCCATCAGTAGGACTGGTTACGCCCTGACGGCATTTGGCAATGTAAAGATCCAGGTCACCATCATTGTCGAAATCGGAGAAGAGACTCCCATAGTTTCCGGAATCATCCGTTCCAGTCACGTCGAAGTTCATGGTTGTGAAGGATTCACTAAGGGTACCTGTACCGTTGTTCAGGTAAATGTGACTCATCGCATTGTCGTCGCAGGCGAAAAGGTCGATCCAGCCGTCGTTATTGAAGTCCCCACAGGTCAGGTTTTGAACAAAGAAGTTCGAGGTAGATAAGGTTGTCATGGTCCCCATCATTCCGTTCGCATCGGTCATGATCAGGCGCAACGATGAACTGCTTCCCGCAATGATGTCGAGGTAGCCGTTCTTGTCCAGGTCAGCAGTGCACATCGCCCAGGCCCAACTTCCGCTGGTGCCGGTGGAGAAACTACCGATGAATAGGCTCTGGAAAGTGGAATTGGTGCGTTGCACTTCCACATAGGCATGACGACCTGCATCCAGGCGGATGATGTCATCGAGGCCATCACCGTTCCAGTCGACTATCGTTACCGGACATCCGCTGTGGAAAGCGGTGGTGGTGAGTTTACTGTTCTTGTTCGCGAAACGCAGTCCCTGAGCCTGGATCACGGTGGTGACCAATAGCGAGAGAACCACCATGACAGCGTAGTGTTTTTTCATGCGAAGTTGGGATTGTGGTTTATGGGATTCGGATGATTTTCCGGATAAGTTTCTGTTGCCCGGTAGAGGCCACAAGATAATAAATTCCGGCAGTATCGGGGAGGCGCATCACAGGGCGGCCGACGTTGGTCATGATGTTCACCGGAATGGCTTTTCCGGCAGAGCTAAACAGCTGCAGATTAGCCCCTTCAGGGATGTTGCGAAGGAACAGGATCCCGTCCCGGTTCGGACTGGGCCCGACTAAAAAGGGTGCGTCATCGGGGTTCTCATTCAATTCGGTGGTAGTCACCTGAACCAGCAACGAATCAGACCCGACCAGGAACGGTGATCTGTCGGCCTGGTCGTACATGTTGAGGAAAGTGTCGATTTCAGCTGAGCTGAATGTCCGCATTTCAGACAACCATCCCGGAGGAACGGCTTGGTAGTACATCCGTGCAATGACTTTCAATTGTCCGGAATAACCTTGAAGAGGAACCCGGTAATGCACAATGTCGCTTCCACTGCCTTGCGTACCTGCATTCAGGTTGAAATCAGGATCGTTCAAGGCTTGTCCGTAAATTTTGCAGGTATCGTAAGCAGGGTGCAGATCGGTGAAGCCGAGGGGAGGGATTCGGTTGTCTTTTAAGTGAGAATAGCCGCGTTCTAGCACAGTAGTCTTGTCGCCGTTGATGTCTCCCATCACCATTTCGTAGATCTGGGTTTGCTGCGAAGAATTGATCGTATCGTAGTGAGGACTGTAAGGATTGGGTGCGGGAATGACTTCGAAGTCGTTGTCGAATAGTCCTGATTTGAACAGGGTATCACCATTGGACTTTAGTACGATGAATTGCAAAACAGCACGGCGGGCAGGATATCCGCTTGGAAATTTGTGTCCGGCTTTGTTGGTCAGTTTTACCTGAAAAGAGGCCGTGTCCGCCATCGTTCCAATGGAATCGAAAGCAGTTTCAATGTCCAGGGTGTTTTCCTTCAGTAACCTGGTGATTGCGGCCAGTGTCGAGTCGAAATTCTTGTCCGGCGCGTTTATGCCGAGACGGCTCTTGTTGTCTTTGATCAACTGGACCATGAACTGATTCGCGCCCGCGAAAGAGTGCAGGTTGTATGGGGTCCTTCCCGGAATAGCCGTGTAACCGTTTGCGATCTTGACCGGGTCTTCGATCTCGGGCATGTGACAGCTTTGGCAGGATTGACCATTCGCCGGATAAGCGGAGTTCAGGAATTCGTGGTAGGTGGCTTGTTCAACAAAGAAGTTTCCGGTCGCATTGCCACTGAGGTCGGCTGTTTCCGTAATCAGCGTGTGGCAAGGGGAGCAAGCCTTGCTTTCGCTCAAATGCAGCCCTTCGGCTGGGGTGAGGCCAACGTAAAGCTGCATGGGACCTGCCATGGGTTGAGGGAAAGGTCCGTAGATCATGCGGTTGGTGTCGTAGGGGATTTGCCCCGTGAAAAGCTGTCCGAGCGTGGATGAATCCGCTATACCGTGGCAGGAATGGCACGATACACCGGATTGCCCCAGGGAGTCGTTCGCCAGGTCGGCCAGAGTGTAGTGGGGTTGCCCCTTGTAAAAAGCATCGTAGTGACCCAAAGGCGCGTGGCAGGAGGTGCAAAGTGTCTGCAATTCATTGGCATGCGAAGGGTTCACAAGGATCTCATGACTCACTTTGGCTTTCCAGAGCGGGTCGACGCCGGACAAGCCCATCATGGAAGTCTCCCAATCATCGTACAGGTTTACGTCCATCCCGCTCGCATCTACATTCGCAAGTCCTAAAGTGTCGAAACCGTGGCACCCCCGGCAATTCTGTGGAAGGGAAAAATACTCTCCGGAATCAAGAGGCGGTCTGAAATGCGTCTGGAAAAAAGAAATCTCCTCTGGTGAATGGTATGCAGATTTGGTATTGCCGGTTTGGGCGAATCGGATTAGGATGACAATTACCAGCAGGCCGGTCAGTACGCGAAGGCTGTTTTTCATGGGAACTCAAACGTGAATATAGGCAACACGTCCGAAGGTGCCTACGGTAGGTCAGGGGTTTCCCGGATTATCCGGTGCTGGAAGTTCTGCGGTTGCAAGCGCCTATTTCCAGGGATGCCAGTTGAAAGAATGGATTTCTTTCACTGAGTGGCTCAACAGGTCGATGCAGTTCTGGATATCCGTCTTATCCGCCATTTCAATGGCCTGATGGATATGACGTGTCGGAATACTGATTGCACCGGCAATGGCACCGGTTTTCCCGTTACGCTGAAGGCCGGCGGTGTCCGTTCCACCTGCAGGCAGGATCTCCGTCTGCCATTTGATCTTGTGCTTGTCCGCCGTCTTTTGAAGGAATTGAACCATGCGGGTGTCGCAGATGGTGCTGGAATCCATGATCTTGATACCTGCGCCTTTACCGAGTTCGGTCACCATCTCGTGCGGGCGTGCACCCGGTGTATCGAAGGCGATTGTGGTATCGAGGTTGATTCCAAAGTCAGGCTCGATGTGGTGTGCGGCGACCGAAGCTCCGCGCAATCCGACTTCCTCCTGAACCGTGAAGCAGGCATAAAAATCATACGGGATATTGCCTTTTAACTTCCGCAACGCTTCGATCAGGATGAAAACCGATACACGGTTATCGATGGATTTGCAGTTGACGCAATTTCCCATTTCGATCAACTCGCTTTGTCGGGTGACAGAAGCACCTACATGAACCAGCTTTGCGACTTTCGACTTTGGCAAACCGAGGTCGATGAAATAATCACCGATCTGCGGCGCTTTATTGCGTTCCTCCGGGGTCATCAGATGAATGGGCTTTGACCCCATCACCCCTACGAGATCTTCTTTGCCATGAACGATCACCCGCTGTGCTGTGAGTGTTTTTGGATCGAATCCACCCAATGGGTGGAAGCGTAGAAACCCCTTGTCGTCGATATGGCTCACGATGAAACCGATCTCGTCCATATGCGCGGCGGACATCACCTTGGTTCTTGCTTTTCCCCTGCGCAAGGCCGTTACATTGCCCATTTTGTCGATGCTCACTTCATCACAAAGCCCCTTGATTTCTTTGAGGATGATTTCGCGGATAGGACCTTCGTAGCCGGGCGCACCGGGTGTTTCACAGATGGTTTTCAGCAGGTTGATGTTCATTTGGAGTATAGGTTGGATTCAGTTGTGATTCAGGCTCCGATCCGGGCTAGCTTGATGGTGTTTGCGGTTGCGCGTTCGTGGATTGGAGTCGAAGCGATATGGATCATATAATCTCCTACTTTCAAAAAGCCGGCATCGACAAGGTGCTTTCGGATGTCTGCAAAGGTGGTGTCAGTGCTTTCGTATTTGTCATAAAAGAAGCCGCGAATGCCCCAAACCAGATTCAGGGTGTTCAGGATGGGCTTGTTGTCGGTGAAAATGTAGATCGCAGCCTTGGGCCTGTGAGAGGCGATTTTGAATGCGGTCATCCCCGAGTGGGTCATCGCTACGATGGCCTCAGCATTCGATTGTCGGGCCATCACCGATGAAAGATAGCAGATGTTGTCCGGAATGAAATTCTTCGCGCCGGGAGAAGGCGAGTGTTCCCGGAAATAGATCGAGTCTTCCATCTCCACCTCGGTGATGATCCGCTGCATGGCGGAGACCGTTTCTACCGGATAAACACCGACGGATGTTTCCGCACTCAGCATCAAAGCGTCCGCTCCATCAAAAACCGCATTGCCGACATCGTTGGCCTCCGCGCGGGTGGGGCGGTAATTGGTGATCATGCTTTCCATCATCTGCGTGGCGATGATGACCGGCTTCGCGGACGCATTGCATTTTCTGACAATACGCTTCTGGATGACCGGGACTTTTTCCATGGGCATTTCGACCCCGAGGTCGCCCCGTGCCACCATAATCCCGTCGCAGACGTCTATAACGGCGTCGATGTTGAGTACTGCCTCCGGCTTTTCGATTTTGGCCACTACGCGTGCGCCTTTGTCTGCGGCTTTGATGATGGATTTCAATTCAAGAACATCCTCGGCTTTTCTGACGAAAGAAAGTCCTATCCATTCCACATCATGCAGGAGTGCGAAATCCAGGTCGTGCCTGTCTTTTTCGGTAAGGCTTGGTAGAGAGATCGGAGTGTCTGGCAGATTGACTCCCTTGCGGGAGCTGAGCGGACCTCCATGGACCACCACGGTGCTTACCCGCTCATCGCTCAGGATCTCCTTGACTTCCAGTTTGATTTTACCATCATCCACCAATACGATATCGCCTACCCGAACGTCTTGGTGGAAATGGGGGTACTTGATATATACCTCACCTGCGCTTCCCGGAACTTCATGTTGGTTGAGGATGAAAGTCGCACCTTCCTTAAGAATGATGTCTTTTTCCAGTAGGTCGCCTATGCGAATCTTCGGTCCCTGCAAATCGAAAAGGATGGCCACATGGGCGCCCAGTTCTTCGTTCAATGAACGGATCGTGTTGATGACCGAGGCCATCATGACATGGTCTCCGTGCGAGCTGTTGATTCTCGCCACATCCATCCCTGCCAGGATCATCTCACGAAGCGTATTGCGGTCCATGCTGGCGGGACCGATGGTGGCGATGATCTTTGTGCGGTTGTGGTTCACTATGCTCATAGGATTGGGGGGATGCTCTGTTTCGTCTTCTCCTTTTCAACAACGGGTTCCAATAACAGAAAGTTTTCAATTGAAGTCAGCTCATCCGTTCTAAGCGGCATGGCACTGATGACGTTCCTGATGGATTGTATCTGGCGGAGCACTACGCTTTCGGAGGTGTACCTTCCACGGTTTTTGATGACCAGGAAATAATCCGCATGTTTTGCTTCAGGAATAAAGTGGCCGTTGGATCCCCGGTTTGCAATCAAGTAAAATTCCTCTTCGTCTTCGCTCAGGAAAAAAAAACGGGTGAACATGCCGGTGGAACCTTTTTTGTCAAGAATAAGCTCAAGGTCAGGTTGCCTGACCATGGATAACCCCAGCAGGTTGTTCAATTGGAAGCAAAGTTTGAAGTCACGCAGTGACGAGAAAATCGCTATCACCGTGAAGTCTAAATCCGGTGTAAAATCGAGCGTGAAGGACTGTTTTTTAGCCACCCTCAAAGGTAGCTCCGGTATGGTGTAGGGCTGCGGTACGCTTTTAGAAATGAATCAACAATGCAAATGTTGGAAACCCCTTCTTGTTTGTGAAGGCAGAGTGTGTCGACGATGAGCGATTGTCTGCTTACCTTCGCCACATGTTGCTCGACGATGAATTTTTCATGCGGTATGCCATCAAGGAGGCCATGAATGCATATGAAATGGATGAGGTTCCTGTTGGGGCAGTGGTTGTTTCAAACGGCAGGGTGATCGGAAAGGGTCATAATCTTGTCGAGAAACTCAATGATGTGACAGCGCACGCGGAAATGATGGCAATGACCGCTGC
>JBJOER010000045.1:0-7131 GCA_046049215.1 Bacteroidota bacterium
TTCAAGAAGATGCAAGCCGAGAAGCGTGAACAATCAAAAGTCCGCAGGCAGATGCAATCTGAACCTCAAAAGGCTCCAGACTCGCCTAAAAATGAATAATTACTGATTTTCACTGATGTGATTTCCAGCTAAAAATACCGGACAGGAGTATTCAACGGTCATTTTCCTTCAACTTACCGCAAATCTCCTCCCATCTTTGGCGGAAATGTTCTTGTTCCTGAGGGGACATCGACTCCATCTTGTTTTTAAGATGATTGCCCCAGGCGTTCCGCCATCTTCGCTTGAAATAAAACCCTTCTCCACCGAACAAAATCCGGGCGAGCACAAGCATTCCTCCTGCCTGAAGATAATTCACCTCAGAAAATCCGAATACAGGGGGCATCAACCAGTTCCACATGGACATCATCACAAAGGCGACAATTAAAAACATCAGTACAAACAGCAGGATGGTTTTTAAAAGAGGATGATTATTCATGGCATTTAAGTTCTGTCAGGAATCGAAGTTAATCAGGATGTTGGTTCAAGGGTTACCGTTGAACAATTCGTTGTAAAGAGTCGACAACCGCTTACGCAAGAATTTGATCGCATAGTGTTTCCGGGAAAGAAGAGTATTGAGCGGGATACCCGTCTCGTCGCTGATCTCCTTGAAACTCTGCAAATCCATCTCGTGGCGGATGAACACATCGCGTTGCTCCGGGGGCAGCTCTTCGAGTGCTTTCAACACGGCTTCACGAATCAGCTCATTGTCTTTGGATTTGAAGCCGGGATCTTCCCCCGCACCCATCAAATCCTCAATAAACGAATAATTTTCGCCCTCGTCACTTGGTCTGGCGGTAAAATCCTCGTAAAGCAGGGGCTTATGTTTACGGTAACGATCGGTGATTTTGTTACGAGCCACCTTGTACAACCATGCCGCAGTCTGCTCGACCGGTGCCAATACCCTGTAACTGGCGGAAAGTTCGTAGAACACATCCTGTAAAATATCCTCCGCCTCGGCAGCATTTTTCACTCTTACCCGGATGAATTCAAACAATTTCTTCCGATAAGTTTTAAACGCCTGAAGGATGGAGTCATCCTGTTGCACCATGATTGAAAATGACGATGTATTCGAAACCATTGCAAGATTAATGACGAATCACATGGGTTTGTATTTTATGGATTAAAATCACCTGCCGATATGACAACCACAAGGTTTTAAGCTTAAAAAATTGAATACCTGAAACTTACGAACCATAAGTCCTACATTCGGTGGGGCTGTTCGGCAGGGAATCGCTAATTTCGCAGTTCGAAAAGGAACCCTCTTCCACTTGATATGGCACAGATCGAATTGAAAATGCCCAAAATGGGCGAAAGCGTCCACGAAGCAACCATTATTCGCTGGCTCAAAGAAGAAGGCGAGCAGGTCAAGGCCGACGAGTCACTTCTTGAAATCGCGACCGACAAGGTGGACTCAGAGGTTCCTTCGGTCGCTGCCGGTACGCTAGTGAAGAAACTCTTTAACGAGGGAGATGTCGTCCAGGTAGGTACAGCGATCGCACTCATCGAAACCGGTGCTGAGGCGCCTGCGATTGCCGCCACCCCTGCTAGCCCTACCACTACCGCTCAAGTAAACCCAAGTCCCGGCCAGCCGGTTTCCGCTGTTGCTTCGACGTTGAATGCGCCTGTCCACGCCCCCCCCCTTCCCACCACAGCTTCCGCCAATTCAGGAAATCGGTTTTATTCCCCACTTGTCCGAAACATCGCCCAAACAGAAGGCATACCTCAATCTGAATTGGATACGATACCCGGGACTGGTGCCGAGGGCAGGGTCACCAAGAAGGACATTCTGTCCTATTTAGAGAAAAGGACCACCACCGGTTCTGCACAAGTCATACAACAAGCACCATCCTCACAGCCTGTAGCGGGTACAGCACCGGTTGCGACAAACGCAACCCCAACTCCTACTGCATCGGCCCCATCCATTTCCGGTGATGTCGAGATCATTGAAATGGACCGAATGAGAAAACTCATTGCGGACCACATGGTCATGAGTAAACAGACCTCGCCCCATGTCACCTCCTATGTTGAAGCGGATGTAACCAACCTGGTACTTTGGAGGGACAGGATCAAGTCTTCATTCGAAAAGCGGGAAGGAGAGAAAATCACGTTCACCCCTGTTTTCATTGAGGCGATAGCCCGGGCAATAAAAGATTTCCCACTCATCAATGTCAGCGTTGACGGAAATCGTATTCTGGTTAAGAAGAACATTCATATTGGTATGGCCACCGCTCTGCCAAGCGGGAATCTCATCGTACCGGTCATTAAAAACGCAGACCGGATGAACCTGGTAGGGCTGACCAAATCAGTTAACGACCTGGCCAGGCGCGCCCGGGAAAACAAGCTACTGCCGGATGAGATTCAAGGCGGAACGTTTACTTTAACCAACGTGGGCAGTTTTGGCAACGTCATGGGCACCCCCATCATCAACCAGCCCCAGGTCGCCATCATGGCTGTCGGAGCCATCCGTAAAAAACCTGCAGTAATCGAAACCCCACAAGGCGACGCCATAGCCATCCGACACATGATGTTCCTGTCGATGAGTTACGACCACCGCGTAGTGGACGGCAGTTTGGGCGGAAGATTCATCCGAAAGGTGGCAGACTATTTGGAACAATTTGATTATCAAAGGGAAATATAAACTATCATTTTCCCATCCAAACTTGTTCATTCCAATTTATAGCGTAATTTTGCGCTCCGTTTCGTAAGAAACACCCCCTTGGCCCGTTCGTCTAGGGGTCTAGGACATCTCCCTTTCACGGAGGAAACACGGGTTCGATTCCCGTACGGGCTACAAAAACGATTGAAATGACGGTCTGGTATCGTATCTTTGATACCGGTCAGTAAAAAAGAATTCTCATGGCAAACCACAAATCGGCCGAAAAGCGAATCCGTTCCAACGACACCAAGCGTGTCCTCAATCGCTATCAGGCTAAGACAACACGTAATTTACTGAAGGAACTGAGGTCGAACACCGATAAGTCCAAAGTCGCCGCAATGGTTCCCGAGGTTAGTGCCATGCTTGACCGTTTGGCCAAGAAGAATGTCATCCACAAGAACAAAGCCGCCAATTTGAAGTCCAGCATTCAGATGCACCTCAACAGCTTAAAGTAACACAAGTAGATACAAACGTATGCAAACGCCTTCCCGATAACGGGAGGGCGTTTTGTTTTTTTCCTTTGTCCACTAACCTATTTCCATGTCACACCCCCAGGCTTTGTCGGACAACCGACAGGCATTGCCTATTAAAAACTGGTCTCCCCACGAACGCCCCAGGGAAAAATTACAAGAATCGGGGGCTCAGGTTTTAACTGATTCGGAATTGCTTGCGATTTTACTTCGGAATGGCACGGCCAACGAATCGGCCATAGAGGTGGCCCGCAGGTTATTGACATCCTTCGGCAACGATCTGTTCGAACTGGCCCGCAGCAACTGGCGTGAGTTGGCTTTACAAAAGGGCATCGGACCGGTTAAATCCCTAACGGTCATAGCCGCCCTTGAGCTCGGGAGGAGATGCAGACTGGCTGAAGCGAAAACCAAACCGAAAATCACCAATAGTGGAGACGCGGCTGCGCTTCTGGAACCGATCCTAAGGGACTTGACCCACGAAGAGTTCTGGGTGATCATCCTGAACCGGGCCAACCGGGTCATGGGTCTAAAACCGATCAGCAAAGGGGGGATTTCGGGAACCGTGGTCGACCCAAAGCTGATCTTCCATGAAGCGCTCCATGCGAAAGCCTCCGGACTCATTCTGGCCCACAACCATCCAAGCACCAATCCACGCCCCAGCGAAAGCGATATTCAGCTTACCCGGAAGCTGAAAGAGGGCGGAAGATTGCTTGAAATAGCTGTGCTTGACCATATCATCATCGCGGGCTCCAGTTTTTATAGCTTTGCGGATGAAGGTGCGCTATGAGGAAAAAGCGATAATCACCTTTCCATTTCTTCTCAGCAACCATGTCTGTTTGCAACCATGTCATGATCTTCAGCCCCAAACGATCACCCCGTTTGAGGTATGTTTTAAATGTCATCCTAAAGGACTTGCTGGGGTTGGAGTATTCCCTGAGTGATAATCCAACAGAATTTCTGAATCACGCCGGACCTAAGTTCAGCTATAGCGATCATCCACTGGGTGACGAACTTTTTTTCTTCGCCTCGCGTCTGCTCTTTGAAAAAGGAATTGAAGACCAGCAAATCAATGTATTCGAGTGGAAAGGATGTCCCGTCTTCTATGGGACACACCCGAAATATGAAATCCCTTTCGATCTTTTCGCCGCCTCTTTCTATCTGATCAGCCGATATGAGGAGTATTTGCCTCACATCAAAGACAATCACCTTCGCTTCAGTCCCCAGCAAAGTCTCGCCTTTCAAAAGAACTTCCTTCATCGACCCGTAGTAAATATCTGGGCCATTGAACTCCGAAATGTGTTGCGCAAGCTTTTCCCGGAATTGAATTTCACTGAACCGACCTATCGTTTCATCCCGACATTCGACATCGATTCAGCCTACGCTTATCGCGAAAAAGGATTGGTCAGGCAGACCGGTTCTTTCGCCAAGGACCTGTTGAACCTGAATTTCCAGAAAATCGGCGAGCGAATCAAAGTCCTATCGGGACTTGAGACCGACCCCTATGACACTTACGACTGGCAATTGGAAATAAGCAGGAAACACCATGTCCGCCATCTGTATTTTTTCCTGGTCGGCGATTACGGCGAATACGACAAGAACATCCCATTGGAGGGAAGTCGTACCTTTCAGGCCCTGATCAAGTCGATTGCCGATTATGCCGATGTCGGCATACATCCTTCCTACGCGAGCAATTCGAACAAAGAACAACTTCGTAAGGAAATAAGGAGACTGAGTAAAGTGCTGAAGCGCGAGATCGTACGAAGCCGCCAGCATTTCCTGAAGGTCAGCTTTCCGGAAACCTACCGCAACCTGATTGAATTCGACATCACCGAGGATTATTCGTTAGGTTACGCATCCGAAATCGGATTCAGGGCGAGCATCTGCACGCCGTTCCCTTTTTATGACCTGGACCTGGACATGCCCACAAGGCTGATTCTTTTTCCGTTCGCCATGATGGACGGCACCATGAAGGACTATATGAAACTTACGCCAAGGCAATCGGTGAGCCGTGCCAAAGCGCTTATCGATGAAGTGAAAGCGGTGAATGGGACCCTCGTCACCCTATGGCACAACCAAAGTGTGAATGATAAGGAAGAATGGGCAGGCTGGCGCGGTGTATACGAAGAGATCGTATCCTATGCCATGAGAAACACAGAGGGCCAAGCCGTCAACGCATGAAGCAGGCAATTGTGAAATGGGCACTACGGAATCTGCCTGAATCCACCTTGGCCAAGGTGATGGCTATACGGAAAGCTTTTCGTAGACGACATCTAAAATTCCAATCGAAAAACAATCCTCTTCGTTACGAACAAATCCTTCACGACATGCAAGAGATCGGAATCCGGCAAGGTGATTCTGTTCTCGTCCACAGCAGTCTCAGTAAGATCGGTTTTGTTGAGGGAGGCGCCACAACCATCATCCGAGCCCTTCTTGGTGCGATCGGTGATCAGGGCACTTTGCTGATGCCTTCATTCCCCGCACCCGGACGGAATAAAGATCACCTTGAATCCTTCCCGGTTTTCGATGTCCGGTCTACCCCTTCGCAAATGGGCTTGATCAGCGAAGAGTTCAGGAAAATGCCCGGAGTTGTACGAAGTCTTCACCCCACCGACCCGGTTTGCGCTTTGGGCCCACTCGCCGCCTACTACACCGGCACCCATTTCGGTCAATTGACGCCTTACAACGAGTACTCCCCTTTTCGAAAACTCATTACAAAACGTGGTAAAATCCTGATGTTGGGCACCACGCTGAACGGCGCTTGTACAAGCCTTCACACGCTGGAAGATGCGGTTGACTTTCCGTATCCTGTTTATGATCCGAAGATCTATCGCGTTAAGGTCATCGATGAATCAGGACAAAAATTGGAAATGGAGACCCGCGTCCACAATCCGGAATATTCCGCCAAGCGCAATGCGGATGCACTTCTTCCGGTATTCCAAGGGGCGGGAGTCGTAAAGCAAGGAACTATCGGTGAGGCACAATCGATGCTGATTGACGCTTCCGGCTTCTTCACCACTATGCTTTCGGCTTTCGAATCAAAAGGGATCACCATGTATACACCGAAAGGCGCTTTCTGAACATGCGCATCTACCTCACATTTGATTACGAACTCTATTTCGGCGCCCGCACCGGATCGCTTCAGAAATGCATACTGGAACCTTCGCGGATGCTGATGGATGTGGCAAGAAGGCATGCTATTCGTTTTTGTATGTTCGTGGATGTCGGCTACTTGCTGCGCCTGGAGCAGGAATCAAAAATCCACCCCCAACTTAAGCAGGACCTCACAGACTTGACTGCGCAGTTGGACCAGCTGGTCAAAGAGGGCCATGATTTGCAACTACATATCCATCCCCATTGGGAAGACAGTCAATTCGACGGACAAGCCTGGCAATGCGATGTAACCCGTTACAAGCTTTCCGATTTCGATGACCAATCCATCAGCAGGATAATCAGTTCCTATAAAGAGCGACTAGAGCAGATCACCGGAAAGGGCAAGGTATTCGCGTTCCGCGCAGGTGGCTGGTGCATACAGCCCTTTGAACGATTGAAAGAGGCCATGCATGCGAACGGTATAAAAGTCGATAGCAGCGTGTTCCCTGGTGGCTTTTTTCATTCTGAGCACTACGATTACGATTTCCGTTTGGCTCCCCGATCGTCAAGTTGGCGGTTCAACTCAGATCCGGTTATACCAGAAGACAACGGCAGTTTCGTTGAACTTCCAATATCTTCCATTCGACAATCACCCTTGTTTTACTGGAAGCTTTTCCTACTGGGCCGACTCTTCCCCCATTTTCACAAGCCCTTAGGTGATGGACAACCCATACCGGCACCGGGTCAACGATTTGAGATTCTCACCCGCCACACCACCCAAACTGTTTCTGCTGACGGATACAATGCCCAGTCCCTTCAACGGGCATTGAACCTGGCCACTTCAAAATCAGCATCCAATCTGGTTGTCATCGGACA
>JBJOER010000046.1:0-7045 GCA_046049215.1 Bacteroidota bacterium
TCCGGTTGACGAACTTGCCGATGGTCGAATCGGGCGGGAGCCATGCATACGTTTTGTAAACAGCGAAGTCTGTACGGGGCTTGCGGTTGTAGGAAACCTGATAAGCCGAACATCCGCTGAGCAGCAGGATAAGTAAGATCGGGATTAGCTTGCGCATGATGAGGGGATCAGAAGGTGAAGGTGATTCCCGAACTTCCACCGAACTGGGCGATGGTCGAATAAGCAGATACGCCTACACCCGAACCGGCGTTGCTGACGAAAATGTTAGCACCGACCGATTGAAGCGGAACATACAATTCAGGTTGCAGGCGGATACCGATACGTTCGTTGAGCTTCACATGCACACCACCGCGCAAAGCAACAGCGAAACGAACCAGTGCCGAAAGATCGGTCACCTGAGGCGTAAATACCACGATACCGGCACTCAACCCGCCATAAGCGGAAAAGCGGTCGTTAAAGTCCTTGATGGCGTTCGCACCGAGCATGACGTAATCGATGGCGATATCGCCCTGCACCTGCTCCTCCACCAAACGGTTGAACCCATTGTAGTAAAAAATATCACCTTCTGCCAATGAAACCTGGTGACGCCACGATAACTCCAGTTGCTTCCAGGAGGAAGGGCGGAATCCCAGGGAGACCCCATAGCATTGACTTTGATTCAAGAGCACACTACCAAATTCAGTCTGGAATCGCTCGTTGAACACGAAGCCATACGTGGGAGTGATGCTGATTTCAGGTTTGGTGAAACCGATGGATCCGGTTTCGGACTTGCGCTGCCCGAATGATTCCGCGCTGAGCAGAAGCACTAGAGACATGATGAATAGAATCGAGTATTTGTATTGGCTCATACTACTGAGATGAAAGGTTTGATTTTTCGTGTGTTTAATTCCGGTTCTAAATTGTTCGGTGGATGTGCGCACCGTCTACCCTACTCCACCAATTGCACACCAACACCGACTTGCATTCGTCAATAACCTGATCCAAGTAAGGTTCGAGGCAGCGCATTCTTTGCCCCTTTTGTCAGTACACAATTAACCGTTGAAACTGATTCAGGGGCTATCTGCTGGCTCTTCGGACCTTGCGTGATTGCGAAGGTATGTGTTCTGTTGATCAGTTACGATAGTATCACCTATTGAACGAACTCCTTGTGCTACAAAAGTGCTACGTGAACACAATAATTTGAAAATGAGCAGCATACACTTCTAAAGAACAACTGCTGTAGTACTTTTATATCATGACCAATACGATTCGCATGTCCAATGTTGTCGATTTTCAGTTGTCGGTTATCCGTTGTCGGTTCCGGATAACCGGTCCCTGAGCGGAGTCGAAGGGTCCGTTGCTGAAAGTCCCGAGCTTGTCCGATAGCTATCGGACTCGGGATCCGTTCCGGATTACCGATCCCTGAGCTAGTCCGATAGTTATCGGATGAAGGGCTGTTGTAGGTCCTAGTTTGCATCCTCTGGTTGGGCGGTCGGTTGCGAACCAATTGTTTCTTCAACATACCATTCGCTTTTATGCCACTAATTCCAGTCCAGGCTTCCAGCTGGGGGGGATTGCAAGCTGCTTTTTAATAATGCACTGAATTTTAATACCATGCAATTTTAAAATTCGCAGTTGGCGTACCATCTTAGATTAATTAACTCTTCTGGATTTTTGAATGATACAAATATGCCTCATTGAATATATAATATATTGAATATTAGTTAATTATGATATTGTAGATGATTTGAAGCATCGTTGTTTGCGGGTCACAAACATATATTCGGCCCCAAACCAAAAACAACATCAAAACAAATCGCCCATGAACACCATTCAAAAACTCACGAATGCAGTTGTAGTTGTTGCACTCGCAGGCGCGGTGTGTACAACGGGTTGCAATAAGGAAGATAATAACTCAATCATCGTCCCGACGGCCACCAATAACGAAAACCTGAGAGCTTTTGCCAGCGGTAGCTCCCAGGGTAACACGGCTGACAAGATCGCCGTCGAGGCCCAGACGCTGGGAACGGTTTCGCAGCGCTTGTCGGGTGCTACCTCATCACCCATAGTCACCAAAGATTCTGTAAACAAGGTGATTTACATCGATTTCGGTTCAGGTATCGTGGGTGAAGATTCGGTCAATAGGGCGGGTATTATCCGCGTACAGTACACCGACGATTATTTCACCCCCGGCTCGGTGTTGACCATCACCTTCGTCAACTACAAAACCAATGGTAGTCTGCTGGAGGGCACCCGTACCATCACCAACATGGGCGTGAATGGAAGCGGCAACATGTACTGGCAGGTGGAAGCTATAAACATGAAGAAGACAGCCATTGATGGCGTAACTTGGAGGAAGTGGAACAGCTCACGCACCCGTGAAATGGTTTCGGGATTCGCCACCCCCGGAGACCTTTCTGACGATGTTTATCATATCAACGGCACAGCCGATGGCGCATTCAGCAACGGTTCGGTTTTCACGGCAAACATCATCGACCTGGTGCGCGAGTCGTCCTGTCTGTGGATTTCATCGGGTGTGATCAATGCGGTGGTTGATAATAAAGATAACTACTCGGCCGATTTCGGAAATGGTGATTGCGACAACAAGGTTGTCGTCACCTATCCTGACGGAACCGTTGAAGACCTGTTTCTCTAATCGTAAATCCCCATTTGGAATGGTGATTTTTTTCGGCATGGTATCAAAACAAGGATGAAAATCCGACTAGCGCCGAATGATTGAATGAAAAACAGCTTCGATTCCTTTTTATTCAAGCGTCTTGCAATTTTTACGCTGTTGACGGTTGGGATACCTGTGCATGACATCCATGCACAGGTACCTTTCAACAGCTTTGGGTCGAACCTGGGAAATCAGCATTGGATGGTCATAGACCATCCCTACATCAATGTCATCTATCCGGGAGAATTGACCGGTGCGGCCCAGCGTATGGTCAACCTTGTTGGACTTATGACCGATAGTTGCACACGCTCCATCGGTCCTGAGAGGTATAAGATGGATTGGTACCTGCAAAGCCAAACCGTCATCAACAACGGGTATGTTACATTGGCTCCTGCCAAATGTGAATTGTTTTGCACCTCACCGGCAGGGAATTTCGATTTTGGTACCAGTTTGGATTATTTGGACCTCCTGACGATCCATGAATATCGTCATGTATTGCAACATGCGAATTCTAGGAATGGTTTAACCAGGGTGGGGTCGATTCTGGGAGGCCAGATTTTGTGGTCAACCTTACTGGGCCTCAGTGTGCCCATCTGGTATTTTGAGGGCGATGCAGTAATTGCAGAAACAGCACTATCACCTTCGGGAAGGGGTCGTGCGCCATCCTTCACGAAGGAACTGCGCGCCATGGAGTATGAGGGTGTTTCCTACCGTTATCAAAAGTTGAGAAACGGATCCCTCAAAAACCAACTCCCCAGCCATTACCCGCTTGGTTATTTGATGCTGACCCATGTACGCAATGAAAAGGGCAATGACATAACGGCCACTGTTTTTAAGGAAGCCACAGCCTACAAGGGTCTTTTTTACCCTTTCTCGAGGGCAATGAAACGTAATACGGGGTATAACGTACGTCAATTGTATAAAACCAGTTTTTCCCAGCACCAGCTTGAATCACAAAAAAGCCTGGAATCGAAAACGCTTACTCCTTCGGAGAGGTTGACACCTAAAAACCAATCCTGTGTCACATACTACATGTCACCTCGTTTCCTGTCTGATGGCTCCCTATTGGTGAACAAGGCCAGTTTTAAAAAAACCTCCGGCCTTTATAGGATTAAAAACGGTAAGGAGCACAAGGTAACCAACATTGGCCTGTCCACGGACAGATACATCACCGTGGGACATGATGTGGTTGCTTGGACGGAGTTAAGCACCGATCCTCGCCGTATCAACCGGACTTATTCCAATATCGTTTTATTTGATCTTAAAGAAAATACCAAACGCAGGCTTACAAGCAAGACGAGGTATTTTTCGCCGGTTGTTTCGATGGATGGGTCAACAGTAGCAGCCATCCATGTTGGTTCGGACAAGCGCGAAGAAATACATATCCTCGACCGTTCCACTGCCAAGGTCATCAAAACCCTTGCCGTGCCCGATGGCGCTCATCTCACCCGTTTGGCGTGGATGAATGAGCAAGAACTGGTTTCGATCTCCAATCAGAATAGTCAATCGATGGTTGTGAAATTTGATCTGGCAAGTGGAAAAAAGAAGGAATTATCGCCAGGCAGCCACCATACGATTGAGGGATTGGGAATAGCGGATGGCTATGTGTATTTTCAAAGCGACTTCGAAGGAATCGACAATATCTACAAAGTAAGCACGGCCGGCACCAAAGAGATTTACCAGGTGACATCGGTTCCGGTCGGGGCCTATTTCCCCGATGTGGACAGGACAGGTGAGCATGTGGTTTATTCCGAGATCAATGCTTCGGGCTACCATCTTTCCAAGGCCTCGGCTCAGGGTACCAACTCGCCCATTGTGGTTGTAGAGCCTGCCGACATGGAGCAGTTCAACACCATGGCCAACCGGTCGGAAGGGGGTAATGTTTTAGCCCGGACGCCTCAAGTGGATTTCGAGAGTCATCCGTACAAGGGACTCTTCAAGGGCGTGCAGTTGCATTCATGGTTGATCAGTCCTTCGTATACTCAGCCTTCCATAACGTTGAGTTTACAAAACACCCGCAATGATGTGAAAGCTTCGTTTACGGGTGGTGTGAACAGGAACGAGGATAACAACGGGTTTTACAATGCAGAAATCAAATTCGCCAGGTATTTCCCCGAAATCACCTTTCGTGGCGGCCTGAACAACCGGAGTACGGATTTTTACAACGCGGTTACCGACAGTTTGAAGCGGATGGAGTTTAACGAGTTTGCTTTTGGCGGTTCCATTGGAGTTCCACTATATTGGAGAACGGGTGATTTCACAACGGAGTTGGCCGCGTCTGCCGGTTATACCCAATACGCCTTGTCTGATGTTATTGCCGATGACGTGGGGATGTCGGATCGCGGTTTCGAATCATACGACCTACAGTTTGATTTCAGTTGTAAGCGCAGGATTGCCAGGCAAAATGTCGGCAGCAGGCTGGGTGTGGAAATCGGGATGAAGTATATCCAGTCGTTCAATTTCATGAATGAGAAATTCAACGGCAGTACAAGTGTTTTTTTACCGGGTTTGGGAGCGAATCATCATATGATGTTGAAGGTCGGCTACCAAAAGGAGCCCTTGGAGAATTATTACCAGTTTGTCGACGACTTTGAATATCCGCGCGGTTTTGGGCGTATCGTGAATGACGAGGTTTCATCCTATTCGTTCAATTACGGATTGCCTTTGTTCTATCCTGATTTCGGATTGGCAGGCATCACCTATTTCAAGCGTGTACGCACCAATCTGTTTTACGATGCCGCGGTAGCCTCCAAACTCGGGCGAAGCACTACGTACTCCTCAGCCGGCTTCGAACTGGTTTTCGACAACGTAAATCTGAATTACACGCCCTTGTCTTTCGGGATTCGAACCTCCTACTTGTTGGATGGAGCGACCCGAAAAGGCGATACCGGCTTCGGGTTTTTCATCAGCACGACCATACCATAGTCCACACTGTTTTTTGATGTTGAAGTTTTTTTGATTTAAACGCTAACGTTATCCGAACCGGAGATTCGGCCCGAAATCAGCAGCGTTTTCCGGATACCGATCACAGTTCCGGGAAGTCATATTGAAGGTCCGCGTGCCGGAATGTTCGACTTCAGAAATTCACTCCCTGAAATACGTATAGTTCTTTTCGGAAGGCTCACAAGCCTCCACCATCAGTTCCTTATAAGAGAAGGGCAAAGTTTCCAGCAGCAACTCCGGGAATCTGCCGAAACCGAGGCTTTGTTCAAGGAGTGTCCGGCGGGCAATTCCTATTCAATAATGAGAGGATTGAAATCCGTATTCGTATCATAATAATCCTCCTGCTCCGCTTTTTTAAGCCATGCTACCACCCAATACGTCACCGGGGTCATGACCACTTCCACTCCTACTTTGAGCAGCCATCCTGAAAGGACCGATGTCAGAAACATACCTGAAGGTATTACGGCATAAAGCGCTATCAAATAAAACAGCAGCGTATCAATTCCTTCACCGGCAATGGTGGAAGAGATGGTACGGGTCCACAGATACTTCCCTTTTGTAAGCACTTTCATTTTGGCCATGATATAATCATTCACAATACCACCTACAAATATCGCGATCCAGCTGCCGATCAAATTCAATGGAACCTGGCCTAGCACGGTCTTATAGGCATCATTGGAGGTGAAACCCGGCGCGGGCGGCATGGCAACGGCTATGGAATAGACAATTCCGGCAGTCATGGAACAGAATACAACCGTCCAGACAACGCTCCTTGCTTTGGCATAACCGTACACTTCGGTAAGCAGATCCGCGATGATATAGGTGAAAGGAAAATAAATGACAGTAACGGAGACCGGGAATCCGCCTAACATTATGATCTTTCCTGCCGTTACGTCACAGGCCAGTTTGAACGTAATATCGAAGGCGACGAGCCAGCCCAGGTATTTATATTGCCGTATGCCTCTTTTGGATTCGTCCTTCATCAATTTCTTTGATTGTGTTTTGAAATGTATTCAAACAAAAATAGCCTCCCCCGCAATGGGACAGTAAATCGCAGTTAATGCTCAAATCGTTTCCTTGTAGGTTTCCCTTGTTCCGAAGAGCAAAGTCAGTAAGGAAACAGCTGCCGTACCCGCTACCCAATATCCGGGAGCCGCAGGGTCATCCAGATAATCGAGCATCCAGGCAACAAGCATCGGTGTGATGCCCCCAAAAATGCCAACCGCAATATTGTATGAAAAGGCAATACCAGTGCATCTGACCTCTCTTGGCATCAGCTCCACATTGGCAGCCGCCACAGCACCGCCTACGATACCTACGGAAAGACTCAACAGCAATTCACAAGCAATCGTTACCCAGCGGATGCCCGTTCCGATTATCTCAAATAGAGGAATAGCACCAAGGGTGAGCATGATCAACCCGGTAGCAAGCACTTTTTTACGGCCG
>JBJOER010000047.1:0-20510 GCA_046049215.1 Bacteroidota bacterium
CAGATGATAATGGCATAAAACATCCCTCGGGGGAGATCGCGTTGCGGATTATGGCACTCCTCGGCGGTAGTGGAAATGGCATCGAAGCCGATATAAGCGAAAAAGACTCCTGAAACGCCGGCCAGCACCCCGGCCAAACCTTCGGGAAGAAAAGGACTCCAGTTTTCAATATCGATATAAAAAGCACCGGCCAGAATAACCAGTAACACCACGCTGAGTTTGATGGCCACCATTACGTTGCTCGCATTTTTCGATTCGCGGATACCCCGATACACCAGCCAGGTGATCAGCACATTGATGAGCAAAGCCGGTATGTCGCAGATGATCCTGAAACCGCTGACCATCGGAGCGGTCGTCCACGCCCGATAGGCCTCCGAAACAAACAGTGATGCATCGGCTGAAGGCTGAAGTGAAGCCTCGAAAGCATTACGGGCCGAGAAATAATCGATTCCACCCCAGGCAGGCCAGTGTATTCCATCCGGTATTCCGAGAGCGGGAATACGGAGATGTTCGAGCAAGGTGGTGAAATAACCCGACCATGAAATGGCCACCACGATATTTCCGATAGCGTATTCCATAATCAGGGCCCAGCCGATGATCCAGGCGAAAAGTTCTCCGAACGCCACATAGGAATACGTATAAGCGGAACCACTAACAGGAACCATGCTGGCGAACTCTGCGTAGCAAAAAGCAGCGAATGCGCAGGCGATGGCGGTGAAAATGAACAACAACACCACACCCGGTCCGCCCGAAGCGCTTGCGGAGCCGATGGTACTGAAGATGCCCGCACCGATGATGGCTGCAATACCCAGAGCGGTAAGGTCACGGACACCGAGATGCTTTTTCAGCTGTCCATGCCCGCTAGCTATGCCATCGTCGTGTTGTTTTCGGATATCGGAAACGGACTTTCGCCGGAACAGGTCCATGGGATTTGGTGTTATCGATCCAAAGTAAGTTAAAAATCAATCCGGTGGCGCGCTTTCAACCTCTTGACTTGACGGAGCATCTCCTTTCTGCCATGCGGTAAAAAAGGCCAAAAGCAGCAGTAATACTCCCGGCCAACGATAACGGATCAGGGTCCCGGCCACGGGCGTGGTGAATCCGGAGACCAGCACGATGATGATACCGGCTAGACAGGCGAGCATGAGTGAAGGACTGGACCAAATCCGCCCCAACGACCCTCTCCTAAGAATCACCATCAGGAGCAAAATGGAAAACAAGATGTTCTCTGTGAAAAGAAACCAGCCCGCCCAATCGTTCCAGCCGGAAGGAACTGGTTGAGACATGGTCAGGAGGAATGTTTCGGGAATGTGTTTGAACATGCTGATCCATGTCGGAGCGAATCCAACGGGGTCTATCAGACTTCCTGCCCCACCGAATATGGAAAAACGCCACATGTTTCGTTGTTCCCCAAAAAGCAAGGAAGGCAGGTGAATGTCAGAAGAAACCATACCCGCAGCCATCGCAAGTAACAAGACGATCAGATAAGAACCTGCCACGACCAAAGATGCATGGGATCTTCGACGGCAGAGGCCCCAAGCCACCAACCCGGGCATCAAGGCCATCAGCCAAAAGGGCTTGATCACTAAGAAAAGCAACAAAGAGAGGAAAAGTGGCAACCGATGTGAAGTAAATCCGGAGATCAGACAGTTTCGGTATGCCGATAGTGTGATACCGATGGCCAAAAGCAGGAAAGGTTCTTTAAGTATGGTCGAAGCCCAAAGAAGTCCATTCGGGATGAACAAAAGGCAGATGGCAGGCAGGGGTATAGTTTCCTTTTGTGCAAGGGGAATAAAAAAACGGATGAGGGCAATCCCTCCAACCAAAGCTGCCAGGTTTGTCCACAAAAGGTGTATCCAGATGTTCCCGTCGGAGACGAATCGCAAGACGCTTTGGATTTTTATCACAGCACGGGTGTCGTTGAACCAACCCGAGGACGGCCGACCGAACCAGATCGGGACCTGTTCATTCAACCGGTTGACGGTACCAGGGCTGATTGAAAATCCGGTGAATAGACGGATTCCCTCCATCGGATTCTCCAGGAAAATGCGATGCACGGTTTCGGCACCCTCGAGATAACCACGCATGTCGCTTCCTTCGTAACGTGTATCATAGTGGATAATCAGCGCATAACCTACAATCACTTTCAATGCAATCAGTATTGCCCAATAAGGGGTGATGATTCCGGAATTCCTGAACAAAGGCATTTTGTGCAGGATGGTAATCACCAATAGGATATGAACCAAGAGTAGGATCATTCTTCCGAAACCGATTTGACTTTAATAAGCCGATCGAGAACCGTATTTGATGCCGGAGTAAGCGCACTGAAGAAAAGCAGCAGGAATGGAATCGCAGGCGTTTTGTAGCGGACCAACGCTCCGATTATGGGAGTGACCAATCCAACAAGAATACACAAGGTCACTGCGAAACACAATCCAGACCATAGCAGAGGTGATACGCCATCCGCTTTTCGTCTTAGACCAAAATACACCGCACCCATGACGAATACGATGTATGCTAAATTCTCCAGGACAGAGAACCACATAAGCAAGTTTGTGGCTTGATCGGGCATAGGAAGAAGTAATGAACGGAAGAGGGCAACCGGAAGGTTACTGAAAAGCGAAGTCCAGGTTCCATCCAGACGGTAACCTGAGACCATCGAACTTGCACCCTCAGTCGCGGCGACGGAATAAAAATCGGCTTGCTTCTCCGCCAGCAAGACCGGCAAAGAGTATCCGGTCACAAGCGGGGCAATCAACCCCAGCATACTATTCCAGCAGATATAAAAAACGATAATCGACCATGGCTTGAAACGAAATCGACCGCTTGCGGTAAGAAACCAAACCATCCATAAGGGCAACAACAAAAAAAACACATAAACCTTTATGGTAACCAAAAGAACAACTGCGATGAGCAGGTTAATCACTCTTGCAGCGGAAAAACGCTTCTCCTCAATCAATCGGTACAATTGGTAAAACGTCCAGCCGGTGGCAAAAAACAAAAAAGCCTCCTTGATTATACCGGAAGTCCATAGCAGAACAGAAGGAAGCAGAAACACAACCGTTACCAATAGCGCGTCTCGACCAGGCAGATGCTTCCTGAAAGCGTGAAAGATGCCTGTCAATCCGGTGAAAGCCATAAAACTGAGTACGATGGCAAGGGGAAAATAGGTTCCCATGCTAAACAGACGAAGGAAAGCGCAAACACGGATAATGGTCCGGGTATCCTTAAACGGCAGGTCGGTGTTGAACCAGTTCCGCATTTGATCGTAGTAAACCGACAATTCAGGTGCGCCTGAATCGATGCCCGTCAGCATCCGGAAATAGTCCATCGGAGCTTCCGTGAACGCAGCATGGAGAATGGCTGAGTCGTCATAATACCGGAAGATATCGGCATAAGCCCGATCGGGATAAAAATCAGTGTAAATCCATACCAGCCCCAACGCGGCTGCGATCTTAACCAGAAACAATCCGGGCATGACCCATTCGTGGAAGTCCTCCACCTGAAAAATCCTCCACCTTCGGATCAGGTGAATGGCCAGGGCTATATAGCCTATAGACAGCGCCACTTCCAGCATACCGTTCAAAAATAGCCGGATTTCCATTGGCCTCGTTTCTTACTTTTGCGATGGGGATAATCACATCGTTTTTCCCTTCGTTTTCAAGCCATACTACACACCGCCATGTCAACTGCCACAGAGGAGATCACCAGCACCGAAACCGCTTCAAAGCTAGGCTTGCTGCCTGAGGAATTCGAAAAAATAAAGGGTATTCTCGGCCGCACGCCAAACTTCACCGAACTGAGCATCTATTCGGTAATGTGGTCCGAGCATTGCTCGTACAAGAATTCCATCGTCTGGCTGAAGACCTTGCCGAAGGACGGTCCGCACATGCTGGCCAAAGCCGGCGAGGAAAATGCGGGGTTGGTGGCCATTGGCGACGGACTTGCCTGTGCATTCAAAATTGAATCCCACAACCACCCTTCGGCCATTGAACCCTACCAGGGAGCAGCCACCGGTGTGGGCGGAATCAACCGCGACATTTTCACCATGGGCGCCCGTCCGATCGCCCAGCTCAATTCCCTCCGTTTCGGCAACCCTAAATTGGAAAAGACGAAATGGTTGATGCGCGGTGTAGTGAAGGGTATTGGCGATTACGGTAACGCCTTTGGAGTGCCGACGGTCGGCGGCGAGGTGTTTTTCGACGACAGTTTCAACGTGAACATCCTGGTCAACGCCATGTCGGTGGGCATCGTCAAGGAAGGCCAAACGGTATCGGCGATCTCGAAAGGCACCGGCAATCCGGTTTATATCGTGGGCTCCTCCACCGGTAAAGATGGAATCCATGGCGCCACATTTGCGTCCGGCGACCTTCACGAAGGTTCTCACGAGGATCTACCATCGGTACAGGTCGGTGATCCATTTATGGAAAAACTCCTGCTGGAAGCGACACTCGAAGTGATCAGGACAGGTGCAGTAGTCGGCATGCAAGACATGGGGGCTGCCGGCATCATCTGCTCCACCAGTGAAATGTCGGCCAAGGGCGGCCACGGCATGGAAGTTTGGCTCGATAAGGTTCCCACTCGACAGGCACACATGAAGGGTTGGGAAATACTGCTTAGCGAATCGCAGGAACGGATGCTGGTTGTGGTTGAAAAAGGAAAAGAGGAAGAGGTGGAAGCGGTTTTCCGCAAATGGGACCTCAACTGCACGCAAATCGGTGAGGTGACCGATGGCGACCGACTCCGGTTCCACATCAACGGAGAGCTTATCGCCGACGTACCGGCGCCTTCACTTGTTTTGGGAGGCGGTGCACCGGTGTACCAGAGGGAATACAAGGAGCCGGAGTACATCGCCCTCAACAAGGCTTTCGATCCGCAGAAAATATCCGTCCCGGCGGATCTCAAGGCGGTCATGCTTCACCTGGCGGCGCACCCTAACATCGCTTCCAAGCGGTGGGTCTACACTCAATACGACTCCATGGTAGGAACCGTGAACATGAGCACGAATCGTCCAAGTGACGCCTCCGTAGTGGATGTTCGCGGAACCGGCAAGGCCCTTGCGCTCTCCGTCGACTGCAACTCGCGTTATGTTTATGCTGATCCGGAAAAAGGATGTGCCATCGCCGTGGCTGAAGCGGCCCGAAATATCGTCTGTTCCGGTGGTGACCCCTCGGCGGTGACCAATTGCCTGAACTTCGGTAACCCTTATAACCCTGAAGTGTATTGGCAATTCGTGCATGCCATCAAGGGCATGTCGGCAGCGTGCCTGCGTTTTGAAACACCGGTCACGGGAGGAAACGTCAGCTTCTACAATCAATCCAAAAACGAACAGGGAGAGGTGCCCGTCTTCCCTACCCCGACCATAGGCATGGTGGGCATAGTGCATGATAAAAAGAAGATGATGACACTCGACTTCAAGAACGAAGGCGACATCATCTTCCTTATCGGCACGAGCCGTAACGACATCTCTTCGTCTGAGTACCTTTATTCCTTCCTGGGTGTCAAGAACAGTCCGGCACCTCACCTCGACCTGGATGAGGAATTCCGCGTGCAGCAAGTCGTACGGCAATTGATCATCGAAGGACTTGTGGAAAGCGCTCACGACGTCTCCGACGGCGGCCTTTTCATCTGCCTCTTGGAATCCGCTCTTCCACGCGGACTCGGATTCCGCATCGACAGCGACGAGGATTTCCGGAAAGACGCTTTCTTGTTCGGGGAATCACAAAGCCGGGTCGTCGTCAGTGTACGACCGGAAAAACTGGATGCATTTGTCGAAACACTTGCTGAAACCGACATCGACTTCACCAACCTTGGGGAGGTCGGCGGCAATCTGGTCATGATCGACGAAACAGACTACGGTCAGATAGAAGTGTTCGGCAAACTACATGCTGATTCCATCGGTGACATGATGCATGCCGGCTAGTTCATACCGTCAAACTAGTGTTTACTGTTCGGCCGAATAATTCCGTAATAAGCAGCCACCATCACCAGTCCAAGCACGAAAAAAAACGTAGCATAAGGACGAAGCGTGTCGTTGTAAAAAAATTCACCTACCATCCAGACGGAGTTGGCGCAGATCCAGCAGACCACCGCCATGTTGTGGGCGAGTTCGGCCGTTGAAGAGCGCGAAAGCCAGGTAATGAACAAAGCGACCGCTATGGTCGGCACGATCATCACCAGTCCCGGGATTTTGTAATCAAGCACCCAACAGGTGTCTTTCAACAGCCATAAGACGATATGGAGGTTTTCGTAGGAACGGATTCGATGACTTATCATACCATGCAAAGGTATTCGGGATATTGAATCCTTTGTACGCCTGACGGAATCAAATCACCATCCGGCTCGAAAAGGAATCGCCCATCGCATTTGCTACTTTTGAACCATGCTGAGGAAAATACTGAGAATCCTGCTCAAGACTACGGTCGTTCTTTTTCTTTCATCTATCCTGTTCACGATCCTTTACCGTTTCGCTCCCGTTCCTGTAACACCTCTGATGGTTATCCGCTACTTCGAACCCGAGGTAGGACGCATCGAAAAAGAGTGGAAGAATCTGGAGGAAATTTCACCCAAACTTCCCTTGGCCGTAGTTGCCGCGGAAGACCAAAAGTTCGAAGAGCATTTCGGCTTCGACCTGGAGGCCATCGAGAAGGCAATGAAATACAACGAGAAGCACAAAGGCAGGAAAATGAAAGGAGCATCCACCATCTCCCAGCAGACCGCAAAAAACGTTTTCCTATGGCCGGGAAGAAGCTGGATCCGCAAAGGGCTTGAAGTCTATTTCACCTTCATGATCGAGTTGTTCTGGAGCAAAGAACGCATCATGGAAGTGTATCTGAACGTCATCGAAATGGGGCCGGGTATTTACGGAGCGGAGGCAGCCGCACAATACTATTTTGACAAACCGGCCATTAAACTCACCAAGCGGGAATGTGCTAGCATTGCTGCCATCCTGCCCAATCCATTACGTTGGTCAGCCTCTAAGCCCACGCCCTATATCGCCCGCAAACGTGATAGAATCATGCGCTTCATGAACCGGATCGAAATCAAGGAAATCGGGAAGTAAGCCTTAACCGGCAGCATTAAAAACCCATGAGGAATCCCGTACGAATGAGCGGATTCTCATATATTGGATAATCGCCTTCCAGAACATTGTAAAGCAACGTGATTGAAATCCCTGAATTTCGTCCGATCTGCTGGATGTATCCACCGCCCACGAACAAGCTGCTGATGTTCCTTCTTTCCAGAGCCGTGTAAAGCAAATCGGGCACTTCTGTATTCAGCAATTCATATTCAGTATAGAGCAAAACACTTTCAATAATCCGGTATTGGGCGAAGAGACGTCCCCCGTAGCTTTCCGAATCATATTTGTAGGTGGTACGTCTATCGCTGAAAAAAGTGTATGTCGGTCCCACACCGACTCCCATCTTATCGGTAAGCCGAACACCAACCAATGGAGAAACGTTAATGTAAGTCAAACTCCCAAAGTTCAATCCCAGGTTACCTCCGAAAAACAAACGATCCTTGAAAGGAACAGACTGAGCCGAAGGAGGGCCTGTAGAGGCGGAGGCGTAGGAAGGCCTGTCCTGAGTCCATCCAGTTTCAGTTAGACTCCAAAGCAGGCAAAGGAGCAGAAGCGTGTGTTTACCCATAATCGAATGCACCTTCAAATGTACTACATTCGACGCGTCCTTTTTCAAACACATTGTCGATTGCATGGAACAAAAAAAGCAGGTACTGATCACAGGCGCATCCTCCGGAATCGGCTTTGAAACGGCCTTGCAATTGTCGCGAGATACCGGCTATACCGTTTTCGCCACTGCGCGAAGCTCCGACAAACTGAAACGCCTACACGAATTATCCGGAGAAGCGGTCACCGTCGTTCCATTCGATCTGGTTAATGGCGATCCCTTACAATTGAAGCAGCAATTGGTTTCAGCCGGGCTCCACTCGCTGCACGGACTGGTGCACAATGCCGGATTCCTGGTGAACCGGCCGTTTTCCGACATCAGTTCGGCTGAACTGGAAACCTGTTACAGAACCAACGTCATGGCTCCTTTCCTACTGACCCAATCTCTCCTTCCGGAGTTGAGGCGGGCAAATGGAGCACATGTGATCCACATCGGATCTGTGGGTGGCGTTCAGGGCAGCGTGAAGTTCCCCGGCCTCAGCGCCTACTCCTCCAGCAAAGGGGCACTATCTGTGTTGACCGAGTGTCTGGCACTAGAGCTCGAACCGGATAAAATCCGCTTCAATTGTCTTGCTCTGGGAGCGGTACAGACTGAGATGCTCGGCCAGGCCTTTCCCGGTTATGAAGCTCCGTTGAAAGCCCACGAAATGGGTGAATTCATTTCCTGGTTCCTGGTTCATGGACACCGATTCTTCAACGGCAAAATTCTTCCGGTCGCACTCAGCACACCCTGAACAGAATCCCATCACTTATTCACCTGCCAAGCCATTTCAAGCAACCCATGACACGCCTGTTGCGCCTGATCTTCACCCTCTATTGCATCATTCCTTTCGCTCTTTCTTTCCTGGTTGTCATTCCGCTCTACTTCCTCATTTTCAACCTGTGGTCTAAGGAAAAGGCTCCTCATGCAGCACACCGCCTTTCTCGCGCCTGGGCGAAATTCCTTTACATCGCATTCCTCATCCGGTTCAAGCTGCGTAACCGTGAGCTGATCGATCCAAACGCCCTATTCATCTTTGGAGGCAATCACCGCTCCTTCCTCGACATTCCGGCCTATGCACTTGCGACGCCCCACACCTTCCGATTTCTAAGCAAAGCGGAACTGGCTAAAATCCCATTGCTGGGCTATGTCATCAAGAACCTGTACATCACTGTCAACAGAAACGACAAGAAAGACCGACACCGCAGCATTGAGAAAATGATGGAGTCCATCCTTTCCGGCATCCCCGTCTTCCTCGCCCCGGAAGGAACCCGAAATACAACCGACCAGCCTCTACTGGAATTCAAAGACGGAGCTTTCAGGCTGGCCATCACATCACAGCTCCCTTTGGCCATGCTGGTGCTGCACGATGCAGACAAGCTTCTTTCGCCTAAAAGACCGCTCGAAATGCGGCCGGGTGTATTGCATGGTGAATGGCTCAAGCCTTTCGAAACGAAGGGACTTAAGGACGAAGACCTGGATGCCTTCAAACTGAAAGTGAGAATAGAAATGGAGGCCGTTTTGCTTCGCGGTCCTATTCGGGATTGATCAATCCGCTTTGTCCACGTTAGCGGATTCCCGATCGTTGCACAGCTGACCGTCGAGTATATCGAAAAAAGTATGATCTGTGATCTCCACCACGTTCTTGGGGACGCGTGCGATGGCCTCGATAGTTCGGATAATCGTACCTGCGCTGCGTGATGAAGGATCGTACTTGATCAGCAGACAGGAATCTTCCAGGTAATAACCGCACAACCTGACGCCCTTCATCTTGGACAGCCCCTCATGTAAACGATGAACCGTCCACTCATCCAGTGCAGGAACCTGCAACACCAGTTCCCGGTCGTTTTCCGGCTCATTGGCGAACCCGGACCACGAAACCGTGCAGAGAACCCAAACAAGTAATAGTCGTCGAATCATGCATACAAGCTATGCAGCGGCGCGCTTCAGAATTGAACAAAAACAGGCTTAACCTTACACGCTGCTGAATACAAGATTCTCCATCACGATGCGAATCCCTATCTTAGTCTTGTACCTGCATTAGACATGGAATTCCGAATCCGCACCCTCGAGGACTACCACCTCCACTATTCCAAAAGCTCTGAAAACCCGGAAGGATTCTGGGCTGAAATTGCCGATCACTTTCAATGGAAAAGGAAATGGGACCGTGTATTGCAGTGGAATTTCGAAGCTCTGGATGTGCGCTGGTTCGAAGGGGCCGAACTGAACATTACCGAAAACTGCCTAGACCGACATCTGGAGAAACGTGGAGATCAGACTGCGATTCTTTGGGAACCGAACAATGACGACCACCAAGGCCGAAGTCTGACTTACAGGCAACTGCATGCCGAAGTGTGCAAGGCTGCCAACATGCTTCGAAACCAAGGGGTCAAAAAAGGCGACCGGGTGTGCATTTACATGCCTATGGTTCCGGAAGCTTCCATCGCTATGTTGGCCTGTGCGCGTATCGGAGCTATCCACTCGGTGGTCTTTGCCGGTTTCTCCGCTCAATCCCTTGCCGATCGCATCAACGACGCATCCTGTTCGCTGGTGATCACGGCCGACGGTGTTTTCCGCGGTGCAAAGGCGATCGACCTGAAAGGGATCGTAGACGATGCATTGCAGCAATGCACGACGGTGAACCGCGTCATCGTGTTGAAGCACACCGGAGCTGAAACAAACTGGAATGACACCCTCGACAGATGGTGGCACTCAGAAATCGAAGAGTGTGAGCCGAATTGTGCTGCTGAAGCCATGTCGGCCGAAGACATGCTGTTCATCCTGTATACCTCCGGCTCGACAGGCAAGCCCAAGGGGGTCGTCCATACAACGGCAGGCTACATGGTTTGGGCGGCATATACCTTTCAAAACGTCTTCCAGTACGAACCCGGCGACATCTACTGGTGTACCGCCGATCTGGGCTGGGTGACCGGACACAGTTACATCCTTTACGGGCCGTTGTTGTGCGGTGCCACCACTCTGATGTTTGAAGGCGTGCCCACCTGGCCCGATGCCGGACGTTTCTGGAAAGTGATAGACAAGCACCGTGTCAATATTTTCTATACTGCGCCTACCGCCATCCGGTCGCTGATGGCTTATGGAGATCAATACACGGAGGGACATTCGCTTGAAACACTCAAAACCCTGGGCAGTGTTGGGGAACCCATTAATGAGGAGGCCTGGCATTGGTACCACGAAAAGATCGGCAAGGGCAAATGCTGGATCGTGGATACCTGGTGGCAGACCGAGACGGGAGGCATCATGATTTCACCGCTTGCACACATCACCCCTACCAAACCTACCTTCGCCACCCTGCCTTTGCCGGGTATACGACCGGTACTGGTGAATGCTGAAGGTGTTGTGCAGGATAACACCATTGCTGAAGGAAACCTTTGCATAGCCTTTCCCTGGCCCGGTATGATCAGAACCACATACGGAGATCACGAGCGATGCCGACAGACGTATTTCTCGACCTATAAAAACCTCTACTTCACCGGAGACGGCTGCCGACGCGACCACGATGGCCACTACCGGATCAGCGGACGCGTTGACGATGTGATAAATGTCTCCGGACACCGCATGGGAACAGCCGAAGTCGAAAACGCGATCAATGAACATATTCACGTCGTTGAGTCGGCAGTCGTTGGATTTCCTCATCCCATCAAAGGACAAGGCATCTATGCCTATGTCATTTGTGATGTCATACCGGCGAATGCCGAAGAACGCAGAAAGGAGATTCTGGAAACCGTGTCGAAGGTGATCGGGGCGATCGCCAAGCCCGACAAGATCCAGTTCGTGAGCGGACTTCCCAAAACCCGCTCGGGGAAGATCATGAGGCGCATACTGAGAAAAATCGCAGAAGGCGACACATCAAATCTCGGAGACACCTCCACGTTACTGGATCCCGCAGTGGTGGAAAGCATCAGGAGCGGAGCCCTTTGAGGATCTGCAGACTTTTCTTACCGATCACCTGCATGAACGGTAGGGCATCAAACGTCCACATGATACGCAGGTCATCCGCCAAAGTGGATCTATCGTCAAGAAAACGGAATATACGCGCGATCGGATTCCGGCTGTACATGCGTCCGAACAATGCTGGACCGATCTCATTTTTGTGATGCAACAAGTCGAGGAACAGTGTGTCGTAGATGCGGTGCTTTTTTGAAATCAGGCCTTGTGCCGGGTGAACTCCGAGGTGCAGGTTATCGATCAAGCGGTCGATGCACCGCTCCGTATTTTTGAACGAATAGCCGGTAGCGGGCTTAGCCCATGAGCCTGCGGTTCCGATCTTGATGATGTTTTCACTGCCATGCTTGTGGAAAGGATAGTCACTCATCGGAATGATGCCGAACTCCTCCCCTGTCCTTCTGAATATGGCTCCGGGAAAATACATCATCAGGTATTCTTTGAGCATCTGTTCATAAACGGATCGGTCCACGAGATCCGGAGAAAAGAAGGTGAACTCAACCAAAGCACGCCGTTCATCCTGGGGCAGTATATACATGAAACTGCAGGTATCCTTGTATCGCAACCGGAAATCCATCATTGTGAAATTCTCCGGATCGAATACATCACTGTCTGATTCCACTTCCCATCCGAGAAAATGCTGCCACACCTTGCTGTATCCGGGTTGTTCGCCGAAGAAAGCCGGATCGATCCTGCTATCAAAGGCTGTATTCGCGATATAAGTATCACCTGCCCGGGTCTGTATTGAAACATCTGCACCAGATCCGATGACGGTTTCCGCCGTATCCCTAACGAAATGAAAACGACCGGAAGACCTCAAATTCGCCTGGGCATAACGATAGAAGTCAGCAGAGCGAATGGATTTGTATCGGTAAGGAGCAAGGGGAATCAAAGCATCGAAACCTTCTGCATGCACTTCAGCAGCTGACCAGCTCTTCCAAACGAGATGATCCCATCTGCTTTGACCTTCCTCCCAGTACGACCATGTGCGGTCGTTGCCTTGCTTTTCATCCGGTTCGATCAGGAGGATCTTCTTGTTGCTAAAAAACTCATCCTCAGCCATGCGCAAGGCAAGCTGGTACCCGGCACAGCCGGTACCGATGATGGCATAATCATAACGGAGGGAATGCATGAAACCAGCCGAAGAAAGTGAAATTTACCAGGTAGAATTGAAGTGAGAAACGATAATCGCCATGGATCCGCAAACGCTGACCAATCACCAGCATCAGCCACGACAACATGAACCAACAAATATAATTCCAGAGGGGAACTATGTTATTCGCAAACGACCAGAAATCGAACACCGGTGCAGAAGTTTCCATGAAGAAGTCCAACGTCACCATCAACAAAGCCCCCAGTAAGGGTTTCAACCAATGAGGAAGATTCAAGTGGTTAAACAATGCCAATGCAGCGAAGGCAAGAAGAGCCCAGTTGAGACCGATCAGTAGCGGAACGCCACCGACCTTAACACCCAGGTTATCGCCATAAGCATAGTTGCCGAACAAAAGACCGGTATTCACTCCGATCCACTCTGCACCATATCCGATGCCCATGAATAGCATCAGGGCAATCGCACTCTTTAGAGATTTCACCGGAAAATTGATCACCAGCAGAAATGCGGCCAGCAACAGATTCAACGGGGTTTTGGGGATGAACCAGTCCAGATGACCGATCGATATCCCGATCAAGGCAGATACGTGGGTCAGCCAAAGGAGGAAAATGGAAATCGCAAAAAGGTGCTTTACCGAAAACGCACGCCAGCCGGCGGTAATGAATTGACTGTTCATGATACAGAGAGCACGAGTCCGGAAACAATCTTAGCGGAGAGCAGACACAACGGTATTCCCCCACCTGGATGAACCGAACCACCGCAAAAGTATAGGTTGCTGATCCGACCTGTGAAATTGGGATGCCTTAAAAATGCAGCAAAGCGAGAATTGGAACTCGTACCATACAATGAACCCATGTGGGAGGATGTACGAGAGGCGATGGCAGGAGGATCAAGCACCTCCTCGGTGACAATGTGGTTGCCGATTTCTGTTCGTAGGGCGCTGCTCAACTTTCGGAGGATTCGCTCACGCACCAGTGAAGTGAGTCCGGCCCAGTCCTGACCTGTATCGGCCGGGGCATTGACCATGACGAACCAATTCTCACCTCCGGGAGGAGCATCTCCGGGGATATCCTTCGACGTGATATTCACATACACCGTGAGGTCATCGGCGAAAGACCCGAGCTCGAACTGGTGTTTGAATTCAGCCTTGTAATCTTCACTGAAGAAGATGTTGTGCAGATCGAGTTCAGGGAATGTTCGATCTATACCCCAATAAAAGATGAGTGCCGAACCCGAACGTTCACGCGCGAGTACGGCCTCGGGCTGAGGCTGATCCGGAAGTAATTTTCGATACGTAGGATAGACGTCCATGTTGGATACGACGACATCTGCGTCATAATCACCGGTGGCTGTTCGAACGCCTTGCGCAACGCCTTTTTCTACAAGTATACGTTCAACGCCTTCTCCCAAATGAAACGAAATCCCCTGCTGGACCGCGAGGTTGTACAGCGACTGTGAAATGGCATGCATACCTTCCTTGGGCAGAAAAGTGCCGTGATGCATCTCGAGGTGCGGAATCATGGACATGATACCCGGTGTCCGGTAAGGTGAGGATCCGTTGTAGGTGGCATACCGGTTAAAAAGTTGAACCAGTCGGGGATTCTTGAAGGAACTCCGATTGACTGCATCGAGTGTTGTCCCGGTGTCGAGCCAAGGCATGTGCAACAAGGCATTGAATATTTCCGGGCTCAGGTAGGTAGCGAACTTGTGTAGGGATTTTTCGAGAAAAATCCCACCGGCCACGTCGTATTTACGCTTGCTGTCTTTCAGGTATCTGCGTAGGTTAATTTCGGGTTCACCAAATTCCCGGGCAGCATTGACAATGAATTGTTCCTGATCAGCGGGAACAGTGAAGCGGGATCCGTCATCCCAGAAATAATTGCAAACGGATTGTTTCCGGATGTAAGGGAAATACGTGTTGGGGTCTTTGGAAAACAACCGGAACAACTCATCCACAAGCCCCGGCATGGTGAATAGTGAAGGACCCGCATCGAAACGGTATCCATCTCTTGTGAATGCATGCAATTTCCCGCCGGCATAGGAATTGGATTCAAAGACACTTACTTCGTATCCTTTATGCCGGAGGCGCAGCGAAGTCGCAAGACCAGCGATGCCTGCACCGATGACTATGGCTTTTTTCGGATTCAAAACGAGGTAAATGTAAGGCTTGAGGACACACCCCAATCAACAAACCTCTTCCCGTATTGTTCAATGCTACTGATTCCCGCCCATCAAAATACGCTTCTGCTCTTCTACTTCCTGGTCGGTCAGCAATCCGCGCTCCCGGAGATTCCCCAATGCATTGAGACGTTCGAACCTACGGTCGACATCCCGGTCAGGCTCAGGAGCTTTAGTTGCTTTCGACCGGTTAGTAAGCTTTCGGACCACAATGAACAAAAGGGTGAACAGGAACACCACGGCCGCGATTCCGGTGTACAATACAAACATCGAATTGGTTTGCTCCAGGTAGCGGGCTTTGCTGTCAGCATCCTGAAGCTTGAAAACCAGCTGCCTGTTCTCGTCGCGCAGCTTGCGGTTTTCTTCCTTGAGAACATCCCGCTGGTTCAAAACTGTTGCCATCGCACGCCGGGAAGAATCGGCGCTGAATTTCACCCGGACCAGGGAGTCCTCCAGCAAACCGATGATTTCCGACTTGCGAAGTCCAGCCTCTGCCTCCGAGTGGCTAAAGGATCCAGAGAGGAGGAACAGGATCAAAACCAATCTCAGCCGAAAGAAAATCCGGTATGTCATGATCATGTTCCAAGTTACGGCAAAATAGGTACCAAGTCAATAAATCTTGGCGAACCTGCATCAATCGGGGGCATTCCCCGCTGTTTCGACCTAATTTAGCCCGCCAGTTTACTTGAGATTATTTGCATTCCGGCTAAAATGAGCCTTCGAAAAATCACCCGATCATTTCCGCTGCTGTCCCTATCTGTTGTCGTATTACAGGTGTGGATTCTTTTGATGAGCCCATTAGTGTCGAATGGGCAATACACCTATCTGTACGGGTCCTTGCATTCCCATTCTGCTTACTCTGACGGCAATGCCGCCAACGACCCGGCTTATCCGACTGCTGCTGCGTGCTACGGGTACGTCAAAATGCGGACTCCTCAAGCGACCTTCTGGGGAATTTCAGACCACAACCACAGCGGGGGCGGCATGAGCCGACCGGATTACCACAAAGGCGTGACCGAAGCCGACACCAGCAATGAAGAGGGGGAATTCCTTGCGCTTTACGGCATGGAATGGGGGGTGATCAATACCGGTGGACATGTTTTGATTTACGGAATTGATAGTCTGATCGGCTGGCAGAACGGCAATTATGACATCTACAATGCCCAATCGGATTACATCGGCCTTTTCAACAAAGTGGCTGCCCGCGGAGAAAGCGCTTTCGCTTACCTGGCACACATGGATGCGGGCGACTTCGGCAACATCCTCTCCCGTCCCTACAATGCCACCTGGGATTCGGCGATTGTCGGCGTCGCCATTCGTAGCGGACCCGCATTCTCCACCGACACCACATACAGTGATCCACCGTTTGGCGATTACGCCGACAGGTTCCAGGACCTCCTGCGAAAGGGCTATCATGTCGCTCCCGGCTTCGACCACGACAACCACTACATCAACTTCGGAAGAGCACACCAGGGACGAACTGTTGTACTGACAGAAGACACAACAAGTATCGCCCTGTTGCGGGCATTCCGGAACCGCAGGTTCTATTCATCCGACGATTGGAACGCAAGGCTTTCATTCACTGTCGGTGGAAACACCATGGGCGGTATCTGCAACGGAAACGACGAGGCCCGGATCAGGGTTGAAATGACCGACCCCGACAATGAAAGTGTTTCGAATATTAAAATCTGGTATGGCATTCCGGGTAGTGGAGTCCTACCCACATTGCTGACGCAATCATTTTCTGTCGATTCGTGCATATTCAGCCACCCCTTGAGCCTGAACAGCACTTATTACTATTACGCCGAAATCACCCAGGCCGACGGGCACCGCATCTGGTCTTCTCCGGTTTGGTACACCCGCACGGGGAGTCCGGGCTTTGAATTGCTCAGGTTTACGGCTGCCCGATCGGGAGCAGGCGTTTTGCTTGATTGGGCCACGGTAAACGAAGAGGCCATCGACCGCTACGATGTACAACGTTCAGACGACGGGATCACCTTCACCACGATAGGCCTGAAGCAGGCGATCGGTTCTCCGGGGGCGACCGCATCCTACCAATGGAACGATACCGAACCCCTGACCTCGAGCCGCTATTACCGTCTGAACATCCTCGACTCCAACGGATTTACCACTTTCTCTCCTGTGCGAAGGGTGGATCCAAACCTGGAGACTCTGGTCCTGACCATCAACCCTGGAATCACGGACGATTCCCCGCTCACACTAACGGTTAGCCATTACCGAGAAGAACCGATCCGTATCGAGATTTTCGACATGGCCGGAAAACTGGTCCGGTCCTCGACCGGCATCGCTTCAGCCGGGTCGGTGAGTTTGCCAATCGAACTTACCGGACTTCAAGCCGGAGCTTATTCTCTGCGGGTTTCCACCACCGATTCATCCTTCAGCGCCAGCCAGCGCTTCACCAAACGCTGACAGATCCCTGAACCCAAAGACAACGCAAACTTATGGCCCTTATAAAACCCGTCAACGGCATTCACCCATCCTTCGGAGAAAACTGTTACCTTGCTGAAAACGCCACAGTGGTGGGCGACGTGCAGATGGGCGATTCATGCAGCGTATGGTTCAATGCGGTAGTGCGGGGCGATGTGCACAGCATCCGCATCGGCAACAAGGTGAACATCCAGGACGGAGCCATAGTACACTGCACTTACCAGAAAGCCTCCACCAGCATCGGCAACAACGTATCCGTCGGACACAATGCCATCGTCCACGGCTGCACAGTTCACGACAATGTGTTGATCGGCATGGGCGCCATCGTCATGGACCATGCCGTTGTGCATTCCAACTGCATCATCGCCGCGGGAGCCGTCGTTTTGGAAAACACGGTGATTGAACCCAACAGCATTTACGCGGGAGTACCGGCCAAAAAGGTGAAAAGCATCGATGCCGAACAAACACAGCGGCTCATCGAAGGCATCGCCAACAACTACCTGATGTACTCCACCTGGTTCGAGGGAGAAGATCAATAGATCCCCAAAGGCACTTCAAGTGCCGGGCGCATTCCCTTAGCTCTCTTTCCATTTCGCCTTCTGCAATAAGTGCGGGAGTGAGCCGTTATCTCCTTGTCAACACCGCTCTGTTAGCAAGCAACAGATGCACAAGAAGGATACCGATCGACGAAAATCTACTTTTACAAGTCTTGTGATCAATCACACAATCCGTTGACTCCTATGTCTATCCTCCTTCAAATCGGTATCGCCACCGACAGCGCCGTTTCCACAGCAGCTTCCACATTGCCTACCGCAGCACCTGCGGTTACCGAACAAAGCATGTCGCTTTGGGAGATGGCCAGCAAAGGCGGCCCCATCCTCATCCCCATTGCGCTGCTCAGCGTGATGGCGATCTACATTTTCTTCGAGCGCCTTTTCGTAATCATGAAATACGGACGCCTGGATCAGAACTTCATGAACCAGATCCGCGACCAGGTACATGCCGGGAACGTCCCTGCGGCCCGCTCGTTGTGCAAAGCCACCGACAGTCCCATCGCACGGATGATCGACAAAGGATTAGCCCGCCTCGGAAAACCGGTGCGAGAAATCGAATCGGCCATTGAAAACCAGGGTAAGCTGGAGGTATTCTCCATGGAAAAAAACCTCGGATTCCTCGGCACCATCGCCGGCATTGCACCCATGTTCGGGTTCCTTGGAACCATTTTCGGCGTAATCAAGATCTTCTACCAGATCTCCTTGCAAAACAGCCTGGAGATCGACACGATCTCCGGCGGTTTGTATGTAAAGATGATTTCTTCGGCTGCGGGTCTGCTGGTCGGAATGATCGCTTATTCATGCTACCATTACCTGGTGCAGCGTGTGGACCGCGTCATCAATAAAATGGAGATCAACGCCGTGCAGTTCATCGACCTGCTGGAAGAACCTGTGAAGCCATGAACCTGCGCCGCCGACAAAAAGGACATTCGGAAGTCTACAGTCATTCGCTGAATGACATCATGTTCTTCCTGTTGTTGTTTTTCCTGATCACCTCCACGCTAGCCACACCTTCGGTATTGAAGCTCCTCCTGCCCAACTCGAAAACAGGTATCCAAAGCGTGAAGCATCCTGTGGTCATCGCGGTGACTCCCGATCTGCAATTCGTGGTCAACGAGGACATCGTTCCTCGCGAATCCGTTGAGAGCGCGGTGATTGCTGCAGTTGCCGGCCAGACTGATCCGACAGCCTTGTTGAAGGTCGACAAAAGTGTCGCCTGGCAGGAGGTCGTTTTCCTTCTCGATATCGGCAACAAGAACAAGATCAAAATGGTGGCGGCAACCAACCTCACCAAGGATGTCGCTGCAGGAAAATGAAATCGTACCAGGCCCGTTCACTTGTACTCACCTTGCTTATCCACGGCGCCATTCTGGCCCTGTTGATGTTCCTATACATTTCCTCACCCATCCCTCCCTGGGAGGAAGGCCTTGCAGGTGGTGGTGGTGGTGGCAGTTTTGTAGAATTCGGTGAACTGGAGTTCAACGATGTACCTCCGGTGCCGCAGGAGGTGGTAAAAGTGACCACGCCCCAGGAAGAGGAAGAAGAGGAAATCCTCACCACCGACTTGGAAGAAACCGTGGCGGTACCCCCTACTCCCAAAAAAACCGACAAACCGAAAGAAAAAAAGGTCGAGAAGAAACTGCCGGAGAAAACAGTGATCAAGCAACCGGAACTTGCCAAGGTCGAGGAACGCAAACCGGATCCGCGCAGCCTTTATCCGGGTAAGCGGAACACGGGAGGAGCGCCCGGCGGAGGACAAAGCGGCAACGGCAGCGGCGGACAAGGCACCGGATCGGGAGGCGGTATCGGCGATGGAACAGGTAGCGGGTCAGGCGGAGGAAGCGGAACCGGCAGCGGTGGCGGAAACGGACCGGGTGCCGGGATCGGCTTCGACCTGGCCGGGCGCGACATGCGTGCCAAACCCAAAGTGGAGGACAACTCCCAGGAACAAGGGAGAATCGTGATCGAAATCATCGTGGATAAAAACGGCGTGGTTCAACGGGCTGACGGACCATCACGCGGCAGCACCCTGTCTAACAGCACCCTGGTACGAAAATGCAAGGAGGCCTCCATGAAGGCGCGGTTCAGTCCGAGCCCTGAAGGTGTTGAAGAACAGCGGGGAACAATCTCTTTCAACTTCATTCTCCGTTAACAGGTAGTTGGTCATTCAGGAGAGTGAACATTATTTTTCAACGCATGGTTGAAAACCTGTAACATTCACGTTTTTATGGGAACGCAATTCCTACTTTTGCTGATGTGAATTACCAGGAAACCCTCAACTACCTCAACGCGGCACTGCCGATGTTCCACCGGACCGGACCCGCAGCTTACAAACCCAATCTTGACAATACCCTGGCTCTGGCCGATGCAGTGGGAAATCCCCACGAAGAGCTGATCTGCATCCACATCGCCGGAACCAATGGCAAAGGAAGCGTCGCCAGCATGTTGGCATCCGTTTTCCAGGCAGCCGGATACAGGACAGGACTTTACACCTCCCCTCACCTCAAGGATTTTCGTGAGCGTATCCGCATCGATGGAGAAATGGTATCCGAAGAATGGGTTGCCGACTACGTCAGTGAGAACAAA
>JBJOER010000048.1:0-2779 GCA_046049215.1 Bacteroidota bacterium
GGACCTGCTGGGTGGCTTCGACAAGCCCGGGCTGGTCGCCGGTGCCGGTGTTTCCAGGTCGGTTGGCCCCAAAGGTCAGCTCGGCTTTCGCATGCTGTTTTTCCAGAAAGGAAGCCAGAAACGGGCCGTAACAGACACCATCACCATGGAAGTGGACTATTACCTGCTTCGGTTGAATTACCTTGAAATCCCGCTCAGCTACCGGTACTCCATGCGCGAAAAGTTCCTCTTTGAAGCCGGGCCCAGTTTGGGCATTCTATTATCCAGCTATGAAGCGGACGAAAACGGAGAATTGCTGTTTGAGCGACCGTTCTACAACTACGACTTCAGCCTCATGGGCAGCGTGGGATACAAGATCCAGCCCACCCTCCTTTTCCAGTTCAGTTATTTTCAGGGTGTCGTTCCGGTAAGGCCGCACCTGAGTGGATCTACATTCAGATTGAACCGTGGCCAGTACTCAAGCTCCATCGTTTTCACCTTGGCTTACCAGTTCAAGGGATCCAATAGGTCGAATAAGTCCGGGAATTAACAAACAAAGCTGAAGCGCAGACTGTTAACCCTTAACTCTAGGAAATGAAAAAGAAGAAGATTGTTGTTGCAGTAACAGGCGCAAGCGGTTCCATTTATGCCCAGGTGCTTTTGAATAAACTGAGTAGAATGCAGGATCAGATTGAAGATGCCGGAGTCGTCTTCAGCGATAATGCCGGAGATGTTTGGTCATACGAACTGGGAAACCGTGATTTTGAGAATCTGCCTTTCAAGGTGTTCGGCAAGAATGATTTCATGGCACCTTTCGCATCCGGTTCAGCCCGTTTTGAAACGATGATCGTTTGTCCTTGTTCGATGGGCACCCTTGCAAGGATCGCCCATGGGATCTCCAACGACCTGATCACCCGGGCAGCCGACGTTATTCTGAAGGAAAGAAGAAAGCTTATTTTGGTCACCCGCGACACGCCGCTGAATCTCATTCACATTGAAAATATGAGAACCATCACCCTGGCGGGGGGCATCATAGCACCTGCGAGTCCTTCATTCTATAGTCGCCCTGATTCGATGGAAAAACTGGCCGAAACGGTCATTGACAGGGTGTTGGACCTTGCCGGTTTTGAACATGTAACTTACAGATGGAGAGAGGATTAACCTGATTGTTGATTTCTTCTTGCAAGATTTAGGCTGATTTCAACGTTTCTTTACGCACCAGCATTATTAAATTAGCATTAAATCCTCAACAGGTAAAGCCATGTTCGAATACTCCAAAGAAATCCTGACCAAAGTCAGTTTCGATCAAAAGCTTTTTACCAAGGAACTTCGTAAAGCGATGGACTGGCTGAAGAAAGAGGAAAGAAAACTTCTACTAGTATGGTGCCTGGCCACTTTCGGTCATCGTTACAGTGAGATCATCATGCAGATGTTCCGCTCTTACGTGAAATAAAACGCACGTTCTCTTTCATTTTTTCGAGTCCGGCCCGTAGCAAGGGTGATTCCCCGAATTGCTGACGAAACACTTCTTCTGTCATCTCCAACCAGTCATTTTCGGTATGTGTGATTGTTTCACCCTTTGGCAGAAACTGTTGCTCGCCGGTAGACTTTGAAAATCGGTTCCAGGGACAAACATCCTGACAGACATCGCAACCGAATGCCCAATCGGCATAACCACCCTTGAAAGAATCAGGGATGTTCTCCTTGAGCTCGATGGTGAAATAGCTGATGCAGCGACTTCCATCCACCACGAAAGGCTCAACGATCGCCTGCGTGGGACAAGCTTCCATGCAGCGGCTGCAAGTGCCGCAATAATCCTTCATGGGTCCATCCGCGTCAAGATCGAGATCGACAATCAGTTCAGCGATGAAAAAGAAGGAACCTGCCCGGGGATGGATCAGGTTGCTGTTTTTGCCCACCCAACCCAAGCCGCTCTTCCTGGCCCAGGCCCGGTCCAGCACCGGAGCTGAATCAACAAAAGCCCGGCCGTTCACTTCACCGATCGCTGTCCGGATGTAATCCAACAGTGCCCTCAGCTTTTCCTTGATGACCTGGTGGTAGTCGAGTCCGTAGGCATACTTGGAAATCTTCGGTACACCTTCCGGTTGCGATTCCTCCGGAAAATAATTCAATAAAAGGCTGATCACCGATTTGGCGTCGTCGACCAACAAGCGGGGATCGAGTCGCTTGTCGAACCACCGCTCCATGTAGGCCATTTTGCCGTGCATGTTGCCGGCCAGCCATTTTTCCAGCCGTGGGGCTTCATCCTCGAGAAAACCGGCTTGGGAAATACCTACATGGGAAAACCCGAGCCGCATCGCTTCCTCTTTGATGATTCGGGTATGGCGTGATCTCACCGGTGTTGCATCAAATTATAACCATCAGGTAGGTGCGACGGGTCCGTCACTTGTCTTCGAAAAGAGTACCCGTGTTGCGATGTAGGGCCTTGTTGAGATGCTTGTAAGCCTTTTCGGTCACCTCGCGCCCTCTGGGAGTCCGCATCAGGAAACCTTCCATGATAAGGAATGGTTCGTACACCTCTTCAAGCGTGCCGGCCTCCTCGCCTACTGCGGTGCTCAGGGTGTTGATCCCCACAGGTCCGCCTTTGAATTTGTCGATGATCACCGTTAGAATGCGGTTGTCCATTTCGTCAAGACCGAAACCGTCTACGTTCAACGCGGTGAGGGAAAACTGAGCGATCTGGAGATCGATGCGTCCATTCCCTTTCACCTGCGCAAAGTCTCGAACGCGTCGCAGCAAGGCATTGGCTATACGCGGGGTTCCTCGGCTGCGTCGGGCG
>JBJOER010000049.1:0-7928 GCA_046049215.1 Bacteroidota bacterium
ACTTTTTCGTCAACGACCGTTTCATCAGGGATCCCTATCTGCATCATGCCGTTACTGCCGCTTTCGAATCGCTCATATCCAGGGACTCCTACGCATCCTATTGGTTGAAGCTCACCGTCGATCCCGCTGAAATCGATGTGAATATCCATCCCACCAAAACGGAGATCAAGTTCCGTCATGAAAAGGATGTTTATGCCATCCTTCGTGCGGCTGTCAAACGTGCTTTGGGCGTCCACAGCGTCGCCCCAATGCTCGATTTCGAGCGGGAACCTTCATTTGATGTGCCATTGGCGAAATTGAATCAGCCTCCTGTTCAACCTACCATCAGTATCAATCCAAATTACAATCCTTTCCGGAATACAGGTGATTTGTCATCATCACGAGGGATAACCATTCCCCAGGAGCGCATGAACCCCACAAGGGAGGAAGTGGCCGCCTGGCTCGAAAACCACAAGCCTCTACGAACGGATCAGGTCTTCCAGGAGACTGCAAAGCCCTTGTCTCCACTCATGCAATGGTTGTCCATTTTTGAGGAAATGGATGATTTCCGCTTTTCACAGATCGGTGGAGATACGGTTGTCGCTGTGCATACCAAAGGGCTTGCAGTATTCAGTATTCAGGGAGCCAGGGAACGGATCCTTTACGAAAGGAACCTGAATGCATTGGTGAGCCAGCCCGTGTCATCCCAGCAGCAACTTTTCCCCGAGCAGATCCGCCTCAACCCCAACGATTACCTACTGGCCCGTGAAATCGATGGAGAACTGCGAAGCCTGGGTTTCGACCTTGTTGATTTCGGTAACCAGACAGTGGTTGCGCAAGGAATTCCGTCAGGGGTCGAACCCGGTGAAGTGCAAAGCACCCTGCAATACCTTTTGGAGCAATATCGGGAAAACCGCGACCGGCTGCATCTGTCCGCTCACGAAAGCCTTGCCCGAAGCACGGCCAGGGCCTTGGTCTCGCGCAAAAGGCCGGTGCATGTTTCCAGGGAGTTGCGTCAACTCGCCATCGATTTGTTGCATTGCGAGGATCCGGTCAGTGGACTCAACGGCAAACGGATCTTCCGAACCGCAGGAACGGAGCAGCTGATTCAATTTATCCAGAATGGTAACCTTTTTGCCGAAAATGACTAAAGCATGAGCTACCAGCAATTCCGACCTATGCGCTGGCAGATTCTGCCACCGGTTGTTAAAAATCTTCTGATCGTCAACGGTATTTTTTATCTGGCCACCGTGGTTTTTAATGAGAAGTTTGGACTAGATCTTACCCGCTACCTGGGATTGCATTTTCCCTTGAGCGATCTCTTTCGACCTCATCAGGTGTTCACCCACCTGTTCATGCACGGTAGTGCCATGCATCTCTTTTCGAACATGTTCGCCTTGTGGATGTTCGGGAATGTGCTGGAAAATGTTTGGGGGGGCAAGCGATTCTTCATTTTCTATTTGGTGACCGGTGTAGGGGCGGCAGTGATTCACACTTTAGCGACCTGGTACGATATTTCCCAGATGCAGGGCGTGGTGGACCAATTTGCATTGGATCCCAGTCCGGATTATTTCCAAGCATTGCTTTCGGAATACTACCCTCAGTATCGACAAAACTCCCCTGAGCTGAACAATTTGATCTACACTTGGTCGAATGAACCGTCCAGTCCTCCCTTGATCGATGAGGCCGTTCGCATCGCCCAATTGCTGGTCGACAACAAAATGGATATCCCTACGGTTGGTGCATCGGGTGCCGTATTCGGTGTTTTGCTTGCATTCGGAATGCTGTTTCCTAACACCATCATTTACCTGTATTTCGCCATCCCCATCAAGGCCAAGTACTTTGTGATGTTGTATGGGCTGTTCGAACTTTACAGCGGGGTTGATAGCAGTCCGGGCGACAATGTGGCTCACTTCGCTCACCTGGGCGGGATGCTTTTCGGCTACTTGCTTATTCGCAGCTGGAAAAGGCAGAGAAACCCATACGATAACGATTCGTATATGTGACTATGCGCAGATTGATCGACGACATCAAATTCTCCTTTGGCAACGCCCAGGCCCTTTACAGGTTAATGGCTGTCAATGTGGGCGTGTTCCTGCTCCTCATGTTGATTCGTACCGTCCTGTTTTTATCGGGCGGGGGAGACTTCCCGTACACATTTTTGGTTCGTCAGCTAAGTCTTCCCGCCGATCCATTTTCCATTGTTCTGCAACCCTGGTCTTTGCTGACCTATATGTTTCTCCATACCGATCTGCTGCATATCCTTTTCAACATGCTGGTGCTGTTTTGGTCCGGAAGGTTGTACAGTGAGTACCTGGGAAACAGGAAGTTGACCGGGGTGTATCTGATGGGTGGGTTTTCAGGAGCAGCGCTTTATTTATTGGCCTATCAACTGTTACCTGCATTTGATGGCACATCCTCCGGTGCTCATTTGTTGGGTGCCTCCGCAGGAGTGATCGCGGTGATGGTTGGTATTGCCACCCTGCTTCCCGAGTATACTGTTCATCTGTTGTTGATCGGTCCTGTGCGACTCAAGTTTGTCGCGGCATTTTCGGTGGTCCTTTATTTTATTTCCATACCGATGGGCAATGCCGGAGGTCATATCGCTCACCTTGGCGGAGCTTTGGCCGGATTCTTCATCGTCCGCGCATTGCAAAAAGGCCGTGACCTGACCGCCTGGTTATCCGTTTTTGAACGAAAAGGAGGAAACAATAAAAGTAGAAGACGAATGAAGGTCGTGAGTAGAAAAGCTTTTTCCGACGATGAATTGTTTCACCGTGACCAAGTTGCCAGTCAGGAACTTGTAGACAGAATTCTGGATAAAATCAACAAGTCCGGCTTTGACAGTCTCACCAATGACGAAAAAGAAGTGCTTTACAGAGCCAGCAAAAAAAGCTGAAGGACGAATCCATCAGAACATCCTTTTTTCCCGTATTTGGAATTATTGTTTCGTTTTTGGAACTTTACGACACCCAAACATAGGTGTGTTGCGACTCTTTGGATTTTAATTAGCTCTTTTTCAGGCAATTAAAAAACGGAAGTTCGATTGGCACAATCATCGGATACAATAGTTAACCAAAATCACTTCTATGCGCGTTAAAATTTCATTTCTCCGGGACCAAATGTCGGCGAATACCATTCCGCTGCACCATCAATCCCTCATTGCAGAAAGTCTTTACCAATTGATCGACGCTGTCGGCGGTGACCCAACACAGTACAACTTCTCCAGCTTGAAAGGAACTTCAAAAATCCAGAACGGATTCATGCGCTTCCTCAGCTCAAAAGTGACGCTGGTGGTTTCTTCTCGTCAGGCGGATCATCTTGAGCAAATCACCTCGAAGATCTTCGAAATGCCCTATTTCGCAGTCGGGAAAATGAACCTCATGCCCCGAAGCCACGAAATCATCCCTGATCCTGAATTTGCCACCAAGATGCGCTACTTGTGCATCAGCCCCATGATTTTGGTGGATCCAAACCGTGACCCGGAAAAAAGCCAGGTCACCATCGATCCGACCTCTCAGGAGTTTTCCGATATTCTCTATGAGCAAACCCTCGACCGCATGGAGCGTGCGGGCTATTCGGAGGGCGATCTCAACAACTTCGCGGAATTCGATGTTCAACCCGACCACGAATATGTCCAAAAGCTGAATGAAACCGGGAAGAAATTCGCCCGCTATTATCGTTCCGCCGATGGTACGACTATGATCGGTTATCTTCTTCCTTTCACATTACATGCGCATCCTGAGGTGCACAAGTTCATCTGGCAATCCGGAATCGGTGCCCTGTGTGACCAGGGGTATGGCATGATCGACCTGGTGAAGATCTGATGTAAGTCAAATCATCAAATGCTATTAAGACCGCCCCATCAAGGCGGTCTTCTTTTTTTCCAACTTCTTCTGGCTTAATCGCCTGCTCATAACTCCTTTTGTATTTTCGCCCGCATGGCATCAGCCCACTTCAACAGAAAAAATGTGATCGTTTTGATCACCCTGTCCGCTGCCATGGTCATGTTGACGGCCATTGCACTGAAGGGATTGGTGTTCAATTGGATGGTGGAGAGAATCCAGAAGAAATGTGCGGAGAAATACGGTTGCCGGCTTCACATCCAACGTCAAGAATTGGAGGGGTTTCGGATAGTGCATCTGCAAGGGGTTTCTTTGGTTCCTGACAGCTGCGATACCCTTTTTGCTGTTCAGAACCTATCGGTCACTCTACGGTTGCGAAGTCTGTTCATCGGGCGTGTCGATTTGCAAGCCATCAGCATGGATACTTGCCAAATCAGCCTGGTTCGGGGGGCTTCCGGAGACAATTTCACCGGGATCCTCGGGCGGTCGGATGATCAGAATCCGAACCCTGAAAAGACTTCGGATAAATCCCGCAGGTGGGACCGGATGGTGGAAGGAATCATCGACGAAATTGCCTCATGGTCGGACAAGGAAGTTGTTTTGCATCGATTGGTGCTCAGTTACCGCGATGCCCAACTGGAAGAGCAATTGGTGATACCAGAGCTGTACCTTGAAAAGGGACGGCTTCAGGCCAGCTTGGTTACATCCTCGGGCGATGGGGTGAATGTCTGGATAGCGGATGGTGCATTCTCCGCTGGCGGTACGTCATTTCAAGGGAGTTTGAAAAAGACCCGCGGGGGGGAGTTTGCTTTACCGTTCTTGACGCGGATCGACGGGTTGAAGGCTTCATTCGATTCGATCCAATTGGGGTTTGTTACATCTCGTTCAGGTGATATCATGCATGTGGAAACCCATATGGAGGTTTCAGGAGGTTGGCTCAATCATTGGCGGATCTCCCGTGAGGAGGTTCGGGTGGGGGAGATGGCCTGTACACTGAAAGGAACCGCCGGACCTGATATTCTTGCCCTTGATTCCGGTAGCGTGTTCCGCCTGGGTCCACTGAATTATACGCTTCAAGCATCGTTCATACCGGGTGAAAATAGCCGATTGAAGGCCGGCATGTCATTCAAAACCGATACGGCTGATTATTTCTTCCGTTCCCTGCCGGCGGGCATGTTCCAGTCCCTTCGGGGCTTAAAAACCCAGGGCGGTCTAAATTTCAAAATGGAGCTTGATTGGCCATTGGGAGCTCCGGATTCCTTGCGGTTCGAAGCAGGAATGGCAAAGCGTAATTTCTCCATTCAATCTTATGGGAACGAGGACTTCAGTCGGATAAAAGCACCTTTCAGTTACCTGGCCATGGACGGGGAACGCCCCGTTCGCTCCGTTTGGATTGGGCCTGAAAATCCGCTGTTCTTCCCACTGGATCAGATTCCTTCCGACCTCAAAAACGCCGTCCTGATTTGTGAGGACCCCTCTTTCATGCAGCACAGGGGCTTTGTGCAGGAAAGTATAAGGGAGTCCATGGTGACCAACCTGAAGCAGAAAAGGTTTGCCCGTGGAGGCAGCACGATTAGCATGCAGCTGGTAAAGAACGTTTTCCTGAGCAGGAACAAGTCGGTGGCCAGGAAACTGGAGGAAATATTGATTGTATGGCTCATGGAACAGAACGGACTCGTATCCAAAGAGAGGATGCTCGAGGTGTATTTGAACATCATTGAATGGGGGCCCGATGTGTATGGTGTAGGTGAGGCTGCCCGCTTTTATTTCGATAAGTCACCGGCCGAATTAACCATGCCGGAGTGTATTTTTATGGCGAGTCTCATCCCCAGTCCGAAATCATTCAAATACCGATTCGACGGGGAGGGTAATCTCAAGCCCTATGTGCGGAATTTCTTTGGACTCGTCGTCGGAAGGATGGTCCGGAAAGAAATGATTCCTCAAGTGGTTGCAGATGGTTTGGAAGCGAATGTTCGACTAGTTGGGCCCGCTGCTCAAATCGTCTTGCCGCCCGATACAGTACCTGTCGATACATTGGAAATTCTTCCTGTTATTGATATAATTAATTGATAATAAAAGTATTAATTTATCTATCTAAACAATCGCAATAAACGTGAAAAAGCACACTTTAATCTTAGTCGCCTCCCTGGGAATGGGATTCGCAACACTTTACTCGTCCTGTGACAATGGGTCGAAGGATAAGGCAGAGGCGGAAAATTGTACCCCGCTGAATCCGAATGGGGATAGTGAAAGGGCGTTGTTGATGCGGGAGATGACCCGACTAGCCGAAGGCAATGCAGAGGCTTTGCGTAAAGGGGGTGATCTGTTGCCTTATGACGGCGAGTTTGAAAAACTGGCTTCCACTACCGGAACCATGACAGTAGATGAGGATTTCTTCAAAGCCATGTCGGAGGGTTACCTGGTCCATCTTCGTGAACTATACAAAGCTGCTCCGGAAGATCGCATCCGCATTCACAACAATTTGATTCAGTCTTGCCAGGATTGCCACGCTCAAACCTGCCGCGGACCACTTAAGCGAATAGATAAGATGAAAGTCGATATCTAATTGATAATCAATTTTTTTAGTTTCGCTTAATTCAGATTTTGTTTAGGACTTTTGACCGGGTCAGCCGCTTTCAAGAAAACTCCAACGTGTGAAAACGAAAGCTCTGCTTCACTCTCTATCTATCGCGCGTTTTCCGGTTCCGGTTCGAAGTCCAGGCTAATGGAATTCATGCAAAACCGCTTGTAAGTGGGTGCTGGACCGTCATCAAAAATGTGGCCCAAATGGGCATCGCATCGTCCACACAAGACCTCGGTCCTGAACATCCCGTGGCTTTTGTCCGGCTTGTATTGGGCACTGTTCGTACCAATGGCTTCGAAGAAACTAGGCCAACCACATCCGGAGGCGAATTTGGAGTCGGATCGGAACAGGGGGTTGCCGCATGCCGCGCAGAAGTAGGTGCCCTTGCCCTCGTGGTTCCAGTACTTGCCTGTGAATGCCCTCTCTGTGGCTGCCAGGCGTGCTACTTCATACAATTCCGGACTCAATACCTGCTGCCAAACCGAGTCGGGCAGATCCAATCGTGCGGTTGCGGTTCTGGAGTAATAAGGGTTTTTGGATTTGGAGTCGGAGGAGGTGGCCATGTTTTGCGATGCGTTCAATGAATACGAATGGTTTGGATTATCCTGAGAACAGGCCTGTATTGTGGCCATAAAAAGGAATGTTAATCCGAACAGCGGACTTCTGTGCATACGTTGTTAACTGCTTAATGATCGGATTGTTTTGTACCGGTTGCAATTTGTTTTTTCCCAAATTGGGAATCGGTGGTTGGATTCGCCCAACTGGGAACCCTGAGTGCTGTAATAAAAGGGTGTACTTGAAAAAGGTGTTGAAAAAGCGATGTGATTTTGGCGACAACCCAGGTTGCTGTTGGTAACTTTGAAGGTGAAAGCCTGGGCTTTTTGCGAATTTTGCCAGCCTTTTGAATCCAGAACGAGCAAGCGCCATGTCGAAGAAGCAAATCACACTTGAACACAATTACACGGAAGACAGCATCCAATCCCTGGACTGGAAACAACACATCCGGCTTCGTCCGGGAATGTACATCGGAAAGCTTGGTGATGGTTCGGCCAAGGACGACGGGATATACGTCCTTTTGAAGGAGGTCATCGATAACTGCATCGACGAATACGTGATGGGATATGGAAAGACCATCGAAATCGAGGTGAAGGAGGGAACGGTGAGGGTTCGTGACTTCGGTCGGGGGATACCTCTGGGGAAGGTGGTTGAATGCGTAAGCAAGATCAATACAGGGGGAAAGTACGATTCCCAGGCTTTTCAGAAATCGGTTGGTTTGAACGGGGTCGGAACCAAGGCTGTGAATGCCTTGTCCGGTTACTTCAAAGTACAAAGCGTCCGTCAGGGCCGAACAACCTGGGCCGAATTCAGTCGGGGCGAGCTTCAGAAACAGAAACACGACCAGCCTTCGAACCTGTCCGACGGTACAGAAGTGACATTCGTACCGGACAGCGATATTTTTCTCGATTACGAGTTCCGCATGGACTACATCGAAACCATGATCAGGAACTACACCTACCTGA
>JBJOER010000050.1:0-3221 GCA_046049215.1 Bacteroidota bacterium
GGGATAGGCGGTTTCGCCTTTCTGTGCAAGTACAGTAGCGGCTTCATCAACAAGTTTGACCAATGCTGCTGCGGTGAGGGCGTTCGGATTCGTTGCGGAAACCGGAGCATCGGCCAGGTAAACACCGCAACCTACAAGGTATTCCTTTCCGTTGTGACTGGCTTTCGCTACGTAAGTCGATTTGGTGGTCGGAGCACTCTGTCCGGGCTTGGGCCACATGTAATCCACCCAACCCGACCCCTTCTCTTTCAACACCTTGAACATCTCCCGTACCAGGGGTTTACCGTTCACGTCCTTCAGGTCGGTGACGACGCGCCCCTCCAGGTCGGGGAAGGCGGGATTCACCAGGTCGATACCGTCCATGCTGAATACCATTATGTAAGCATCCTTGGCCAGGTAAGGTCCGGTATGATCATGCAACAGCACGAAGGCCGATTCCCCTTTGGCGTTGATCTCCTGTGCAGCTCCCTGCACCAGGTCCACCACGAATTCGCGCTCCATGCGGTCGGTGTAGATACCGCTACCGATCACGTACTGCTTGCCAGAGGTCGAAGTCACGGGCATCACAAAGCTGCTCTTCCAGCGGGGAAACAATCCTCCGGGTGTATTCCATTGGTAATGGTACCACCGTCCCTGACCTTTCACCGATTCCTTCGCGGTTTGCAGAAGTCCTTTGATGATGGGCTTACCTCCCACATCCATCAGTCCTATCACGTTCTTGCCTTCAAGCGCGGTATCGGTATGCACCAGCATGTTGCCCTCGCTGTCGAGAACGAAGATGTAGTCGTCTCCCTTACGCCAGGGACTATCCGACTTCCGGAATGCTTCGAAAGCCTTATCGCCTTCCAAATTGAAAATCGTCACGGCTTCCTTAACGCGTGTTACGACGGCTTGTGAGGATTCGGCTAGAACCAGTGAATCGGTATTAGATGATTCAATACTGGCTTCTTTTGGTTTGGTGGTGCAGGAGGAGAGGTACATGGAGATGAGGGTTAGGATGAGGAAAAGGGATTTTTTCATGTTGAAAGGGTTGTCGGTTGTCGGTTGTCTGTTGTCTGTTGTCTGTTGTCTGTTGTCTGTTGTCTGTTCCGGATAACCGGTCCCTGAGCTTGTCGAGGTGCCGTGGTTCGTTCGATAGCTATCGGACAGGCTTACCAATCAAACATCACTGATCCCTGACCCCTAAATCGTGGTGCGGCCTCTGATTCAGGGGTCGAAGGGTGTTTAATATTTAGCTTGTTCTTATCACTTTTCAGTTCACGAAAGTAGACTATGACAAAAGGATGCATAATGATATCGGTCAATGGTGTGGTTGGATTTCATCAGTTGAATTGAATTACCCGGAACTGCCTGGGGTTTACGTTCGTTTTTGAGGTTGTAAGACACGCTATCCTGATCACTATCATAGTAAACAACCGGCATTCTCATGGAAAGTTCGTTTTCGTCATACCTTCTTTGCATGAAGAACGACGCCATGACTACATTACAACGCCTTCTCATTCTATTCGCTCTTTTCTCCACGAACACCTTTTCACAGCAAAGCACATCTGTCCCCAGGCATCTTCAGATCGGGCCGAAGGGGATGGATACGCTGGAATTCTCTGAAATCGTTGTTTTTCGTGATCCGGAGGGGAAATACGATAAGTATTATTTAGGATTGATGATCGACAATCCAAAAGTGCTTAATGCCATGATCAATCCGAATGCATGCAACGTTATCCGAACCAGGAAAACAGGAGAAGTGAAACTTTACGCGAAAACAGATAGCCTGGTGAGTATTCCTATAAAACTGACAGCCCGCGAGCGCACCTATGTCATGTTACGGATTATCGAGCGGCATGGTTATCCGCATCCGGAGCTTACGGAATTGAGCCAAGCGGATGGCGAGAAGAGGATGTCCGGATCTTGTGGAAAGGTCATACATCGCTACATGCCCTTGATGAATAATACCACAGATTACCTGGAGGACTTGTTCCCCGACAGTATCCATTGGCGAATCGGCGGGCTTGCGTTTCATTTTCTGAGACCTCCGACCATGGAAGTGAGTATGGATAAATCGTTCATCGCATTCCATTCGCCCGAGATCAGCAAAACGTATTCGGAATACATGTATATCAACCGGGGCGAGGATAAAAAAGTGAAAAGTGAAGAGACGATGCGTGACTATGCCAATGGAACGGGCAGGCAATTGGCTATTGGCGAAGATCCTGTGCTGAGCTGGGAACAAGTGGAAGTACATTCACCCGGACTTGCCTATTACTGGGAATCGGAGGATCATACCGCAAAAAACAAGGGGTCGGAGGATCACCTGCACATTCGGGCAGTGAGCTGCTTCATCCGTTCCGAGGAACTGCACCGAAAAGGGGAGTTCCATTTTCTTACCCTCACTGAACGTGGGCGACCAGAAGAACTCAGCACAAAGGCGGAACTGCTTGATAAATTCAACTACGTCTGGGATTCGATCAGAATCACCAAAGAGTGAAAAAAACGCTACTAAACTTTTTTAATTGCCTCAGCCTACCTTGGCGATGATGCGCAATGGAGCTCCGCTTCCTTTCCCGATCTTCATCGGCAGCGCGATGACCTGGATCCCCTTGGGCGGAAGCTTGTTCAGGTTGGCGACGTTCTCAAAGCCCGGCACGTTGTTTCCACAGATGATCTGATGTGCCCGAAAATCGGTCGATTGTCCATAATCGAGGCTGGGTGTATCGAGGCCTACGGCTTTGATGTTTCTTTTTTCGATCAACCATTGCGCGCACTCCGGAGCGATACCGGGAAAATGCAAGAGGGGGATGGCCTCCACTCCCTTTTGTGCTGTGCCGAAGTACTTTTCCCTATCGGGATAAAATTCGCCGTAGCCGGTGTGGAACAGGACAATGGTGCGGGGAGGTAGTGGACCGTTTGTCTTTTCCCAGGCCTCGATGTCGGCGACGGAGATCAGGTAGTCGCGATTTTTCAATGCGTTCTTCGACACATCGATCACCACGGCATCGCCTGTCAGATTTTCGAGTGGAATGTCTTCTACCGTTTGATGGCCGGCCGCAAAATGAATGGGGGCGTCGAGGTGAGTGCCACCGTGCTCCGGTGCGCAAACCGAATACGAACTGTAAAAATACCCGCGTGGGGTGACCCCTTCCGCATCGGTGGTGTGCTCGAATCCGGTGAGGTTGTTCGGCCAGTAAAGTGTTGTGCTGTCAAAGGGATGGGTGAGGTCGATCCAC
>JBJOER010000051.1:0-3161 GCA_046049215.1 Bacteroidota bacterium
TGTTGTTCGTATCGGGATTCAGGCGGCTGAAGTCCTCGTTCAGTACTTCGATCTGTGATGCGATCTGTGCATCGGTAATGTTCTGGTTGGCATTGGCGTAAAGAACGTGTACCACCACCGGAATGGTGATGACAGGCATCTGTGACCGGTTCACATTTTGGTAATTGCGGCGAACAATCGATTCGAATGCCGCCCGTTGTTCAGCCCTTTTGGGGTTTACGGATTGCAGATAGGTCTCGTGTTCGTTGGTGGAGCAGCGGTGAATACGGTCTTGCGCGGCAACGTTTCCAAATGCTGTGAAGAGAACAAATAAGAGCAGGGAGTAGTGTTTTTTCATTGAGGAAGGGGGAATTGTCCGGCGAAGGTAAGGGTTTTTCAAGGCGGTCGAGACGGTTTAAAACGGGGTAATCCGAGCCAGGGATTGAACCGGGTTGAGGCGTCTTTCTTTGATTAGTTTTGTCCGGATGGGTTCAATACCACCGGAGGATAGTCTGAAGTGGAGGGACGTAACAGTTCCCGTTGCTGCCGATACCCCCGTATGGCCCGGTGATCCGGCACCGGTAATTACGGCCATTGCGAGACATGAGGACGGAGACGGGGTTCAACTCACGGAGGCTTTTTTCGGACTGCATACCGGCACCCATATCGATGCTCCGTTACATTTTATTCCCGGCGGCGCTGATATTCTAAACCTCAATGCACAGGCATTGACAGGTCCGGTATGGGTGATCGATGCCACATCTGTGGAACGGATATCGGCCGAATGGCTGATTGAGAATATCCCGAAGGAGGCCGACCGGATCTTTCTGAAAACCATTCCCGATCATGCGGACAGGCGTGCAGCCATCACCCGTCCCGATCCTGTGGGACTGGATGAGTCCGCAGCACGTGTATTGGCTTCACAAAACGTCTCGCTTGTAGGAATAGACGGACTTAGCATTGCTGTTGTAGATCGGTTAATGGCAGTGCATGTACTCCTGTTGGAGAAGTCGATCGTGATAGTCGAGCACCTCGACCTGAATGGAGTTGATCCCGGCAGTTATGAAATGATGGCCTTGCCCATGTCCATAGCGGGAGCCGAAGCTGCCCCTGCCAGGGTATTGATCAGGCCTCTTCCCTAGGCTTAGCCGGCAAGCTGCATGCTCCACCGTCGCAAGGCGAACAACCGATGAAAGCCTGGATTAGCAAGAGCGCGCCCAGGCTGCCCGAAAGTCCGTCGCGGTTAGAAAAAGCCTGAATGAGCAGCAATACTCCCAGGCTCAGACGAAGCCAACGCATCCAGGTCCATCCGGAACGAAAGGTTTGCAAAAAGGAATTCATAGTCTGTTCTTTAGCATGAAATGAACGTTCGGATGAAATGGCCTGGCGACAGGTGTCATTTCATCTTGTTGCGAACTGAAGTCCAGGGTCCACCGTTGGCAACCCGTGTGTAGCCGGCCCTGCGCAGGATTGCAGCCCCGCTGGCCGAACGCATGCCCGAAGCACAGCAGGTGACAATCGCCTTGTCCTTCTCCTTGAGTTTGTGCAGGTTGGCGCTCAGCTGGTCGAGGGGGATGTTGATGGATCCGCGGACGTGTCCGCCGGCGTATTCACCTTTACTTCGTACATCCACTACCGTTGCACCTTCTTTCAACAGTTCCTCGACGGAAAGGGATGGGCCGATACCCAATAGTTTTTTGATGGCTGAGATCATGAGGTTCAGTTGTTTTTATGGTAATTCACATCCATCCAGCTGCCTCCGTCGTAGGCTTCAACGCCTTGCTGGCGCAGGATCCCCGTGCCCATGTAACTGCGGCCTCCGGAGGCACAGCAAAGGACCACAGGACTCATGGCGCGGATCTCATCAATACGGGTTCCGAGTTCGTTCAGGGGGATGTTGATGCTCTCGGCCACGTGTCCACCACTGAATTCTTCAGGGGAGCGCACATCGATGACAGCAGCGGTAGATGGGTAAGCGGGGGTATTCATGACCTTTTCTGTTTTGATGTCGCAAAGGTAGAATGCCCGAACTGCCGGTTTCGGGTACTCTTGTTACAGAACAAAAAACGGCTCAAAAAATCACAGTTGATTTATTGCGATTGTCCGACCAGCACCCAGGAGTAAACCCCGTTGCTGTAATCCAATCCCCAGTAGTCGAACGATCCGTTGGCGCGGTCGCCTGCGTTGTTGAGCATCACCGTGCCTGTTGCTCCGCTGTGTTGGTTCGACAAGCTGAAGAACGAGGAGTGCAAAGCGCTGCCATCGGCCGGAACACCGTTGTTGGTCTCGACCAGTTCGGCTATCACTTTCAATGCATCGTATGCTGCCAATGCAAAGGCATCGGGCTGCAGACCACAACGACTGACGATCTCCGATTTCAGTGGTTGCCATACAGCTTGTGCACTGGCCGGAAGTCCGAATTCCGGAGAAAAGAAATTGGTGGCGTAGGCAAAGGATGCAGCAGCAGTGTCGCTGATGAGGGCCGCGTTTTTGATGAATCCATCACCTCCATACCAATTCACTACCGACAGCACGGGGTCGCCGGCCGCCTGGTTGAACAGCTGCACGGCTTCGTCGAACGAAGCCAGGTACACGCCGATCTGAGACGGAGAATAAGAGGAGGACCAGTTCACCACCTGTGTCCGGACCGCATTCAGGGCTGTCGTAAAATCCGTTTCATTGGTGGCATAGTTGCCTGCTGATACTACTGTTCCGCCCAGTGTCTGGAAGTGTGAAGTCACTGATGCCTGAAGTCCCAGGTTACCGGCATCGTTGCGCGCCAGAGTGACGATGGCCTGTTTCCCCGAGGAGAACATCGTATTGGCCATGGCCGTACCCTCGATCTGGTCGCCGGGACAATACCGGAACACCGCGTCGTTGGCAATGGCTAAGGTGCTCGCCGTGCTTCCCTGGCTGACCACCAGTAGTCCGAGGCTATCTGCAAGAGGCTTCACTGCCGCCAACTCTGCACTCGACTGAGGACCGATCACCAGCCGGTAGTTGCCCGAAGCAAATCCGGTAAGTCCGCTGAGTGCCAGTGCCGGATCCAGTTTGGTATCGTAAATTGATAAGGTGAAGCGGTAGGGCAGGTTATTGGCGGCGAATTCGGCATTCACCTCTTCAACGGCAATTTCAAGCGCCGCTTTGGAGGTGATGCCCAGGCTTGACCAATCGCCGGTGAG
>JBJOER010000052.1:0-15468 GCA_046049215.1 Bacteroidota bacterium
TAACGGACGCATCGAAAAATGGATCCTGCGCAAAGCATTCGAAGATTTACTTCCGGAAAAGATCGTATGGAGGCAGAAGGAACAATTCAGCGACGGCGTAGGCTATAGCTGGATCGATACGCTGAAAGCGCGTGCCGCCGAACAGGTGAGTGACGAAGAGCTGGCCAATGCCAAATACCGGTTCCCCATCCACCCACCCATGAGTAAGGAGGAGTACGTTTATCGCAGCATCTTCAGCAAGCATTTCCCATCGGATGTAGCGGCAGCCTGCGTTCCATCAGTGAAATCAGTCGCGTGCAGCACCCCCGAAGCCCTGGCCTGGGATGCTTCGTTCCAAAACATGAATGATCCATCCGGTCGTGCTGTGAAATCGGTGCACCAGCAGGGGTATAAGTAAGCCGGAGACCGTAGTGCTTAGGATTCTTGATTTTACGGGGAATTGCCATGGGCAATCGTCAACAAGACATTAAGCAAAACGATGTTTTCAGTAGCGAATTGGTACTTTTGGTAAGAATCCAAAAGCAATCCAATTGACCATGAAAACCGTCCTCTTCAGCATCGCCCTGGTTTTTTCCTTCGTGTTGGCAGCATGTCAATCCTCTCAAACAGCCGATAAATCGGGTCTACAGCTGCTCGAGCCCGCGGCCTTTGAACAAAAGATGACTAGTCTCAGTGATGAACAGATGATCGATGTCCGGACTCCGGAGGAGTTTGCGGCCGGTCACCTGCCGGGTGCCGTGAACATCAACATTTACGATGCCGACTTCCCGCAGCGCATCGCACAGCTCGACAAATCAAAGCCGGTGATGGTGTATTGCAAAGCAGGTGGACGAAGTGCCGATGCTTCAAAACAATTGGCAGCACTGGGCTTTTCGGTGACTGAATTGAAAGGAGGCACCCTCGCCTGGGCCAATGCGGGCAAAGCGCTGGAATCGGCACAAGCCCCGAAAGCGCCGGGAGGGCTTACACTTGAACAATACATGCAACAAGTTTCCGCACAACCCATGGTATTGGTGGATTTCAAGGCGGTATGGTGCAAACCCTGCAAGATGCTTGCTCCCATCCTCGATGAACTGGTGAAAAAGGAAGAAGGCCGCCTGACCCTCATCAAAATCGATGCGGACGAAAACCCTGCGCTGATGCAAGCCAAGCAGATCAACAGTATCCCTTACCTCGAACTTTATAAAGACGGGAAACTCGTTTGGACGCACATGGGATTGACGGATGAAGCGACGATTGCGGCGCAATTGAAGTAACCATTCCATAATTCTACCGTTGCTTTTGGGGAAGGCATTACCGGAGAAGTAAAAACAGTTTGCATCCGTTAAAGCATACAGGTTTTTTCTACGGTTTTTCCTTTTTAAACCAGTCCAAATTTTAGGAGGGGTTACAAACATATATGCAGGATGATGGTCAAATGATTCAATAATTATTCTATTGACATGAATAAATGAGTGTCGGTGCAGAAGCGGAAAAAACTAAATTACTATCCATTACATGATTCAAATAACAACCTATTACAGAACCTACTCAATAGGCTGGGATTCGTGTTCCCAAGACAGTCTAATGGTTAATCAGAGATTAGTTTCACAAATCAGGTATTGTCGTAAAAGACCCGCCCTCCGGATTGCTGCAAAATGTCATTGGGCATTATAAATAACAACCACTGCTAAATGCATCCAAGTTCTATGCGCATCAATAAATTTATTAGCGAGAGTGGTCTTTGTTCCAGGCGCGAAGCCGACCGCTTTATTGAAAGGGGCGTTGTATTCATAAACGAACGCAAAGCCAATATAGGTGATCTGGTGAAAGTGGGTGATAGTGTGCGTATGAACGGAAACAAACTGAAACCATTACAAGGCGAGGATATTATTTTTATTGCATTGAATAAACCTGTTGGTGTCACATCAACAACCGAAGAAAATGTACGGAATAACATTATACAATTTGTAAACCACAGCAAACGTATTTTTCCTATTGGGCGCTTGGACAAAGAATCGCAGGGACTCATCTTCTTGACCAACAATGGCGATATGGTGAACAAGATTTTGCGGGCAGGAAATAATCACGAAAAGGAATATGTTGTAACGGTGAACAAGCCTTTAACCCCAAACGTGATTACCGCGATGGCCAATGGTGTTCCGATACTTGGGGTTACTACCAAAAAGTGTAAGGTTGTTCAGGAATCAGCAAATACATTTAGGATTATTTTGATACAAGGGCTAAACCGGCAGATTCGCAGGATGTGCGAACATTTCGGATATGATGTAATTAAACTGGAACGGGTTCGCATTATGAATATTGATTTGAAAGGCTTGCCGGTTGGGGATTGGAGAGATTTAACCGAAAGGGAAATAAAGGTCATTTATAGCATGCTGGAAAAATCATCCGGGATAGATGATAGAAAAACAAAGCATAAACAGCCTGCTAAAAAAGGTGAGCCCGAGATTCTCAAAACTTCAGGTTCAAAAAAATCTAAAAAAGTTCATTCATCCAATTTTAACCGAAGCACAAAAGGCAAACTCACACGCAGATCAGGCAGGAGGTGATAATATCCCAGACCTATCGATTGTTTGAAAAAAAACGCCCTTCCACTTCGATTTTCCGTAACGTAGGGATTGGGGGTTCAAAAAGTCATCAAGTTGCCCCGAGATTTGTATTTTGTATCATACATTCCAGACCTGAAGCCAAAACGGTGAACAACATCGCACCGTTCAAAGCCATATAAAAAAGACAGGACTTTTTAAACTCGATAAAAAATGAATAAGACAATACTATACATAGCGACTACACTGGACGGTAAGATTGCCCGGAAAGACGGTGGTTTAGATTGGCTATACGCCCTGCCCAATCCGAACCAAATCGACTATGGTTACGGACAATTTTTAAGTACTATCGGGTCAACTATCATGGGTAAGAATACCTACAAGGAAATCCTTGGCTTTGGAGTGGATTGGCCATATACTGGTATGAACTCATACGTAGTCACAACTGACAAGGACTTCAAATCATCCACGCCTGACACATTTATCTTAACGACAGATCTAACTGACTTTGTAATTGATTTGAAGAAAAGAAGTGAAAAAGATATTTGGCTCATTGGCGGTGGACAACTGATTACTTTCTTTCTAAATAAAGACCTTCTGGATAAGATGATTTTGACAGTTATTCCTACGATTATTGGGGAAGGCATTTCGTTGTTTCCGAACGATCCAAAAGAAACATCCTGGCACCTGGAGAATGTTGATCGATTTGAGACCGGTGTTGTGAATTTAACTTATATTCGGAAGTAGAACATTGGCCATATTACGAGGTTTAAGGAAAGGTTTTTTTTCACGTGGAGTAAAGTGCTTGAATCTAATTCTATGTATCACTTAAACTTTTAAATTAAAATATCAGAAAAAAACAATGAACCTTTTAAGCCTGGTTACTGAATACGAAGCGATAACCCTGCTTACATTGATTGTTCTGTCTTTTGTTGCGGGTTTTATTGACGCCGTTGTGGGTGGCGGCGGACTTATTCAACTTCCGGCTTTACTCATTTCACTTCCCAATACACCATTGCCGACAATATTTGGGACCAATAAAATCGCATCCCTGGCCGGGACGAGTGTTTCGGCGGTACAGTATTCCAAACGAGTGAAATTCAACTATAAATTGCTTCTTGCTATTGCAGCCTGTGCTGGTGTTTCTTCATTTCTGGGTGCCAAAATGCTGAGCTACATCAATGTAAACACCTTGAAACCTGTCATTTTGATTTTGTTGATCGCCATTGCGATCTACACCTTTTTGAAAAAAGATCTGGGCTATTCTCAGACCAGGGATCTGTCTTTTACCAAACAACTGGCCTATGGATCCCTCATAGGAGCATTTGTGGGATTTTACGACGGCTTTTTCGGTCCGGGTACAGGAAGTTTTTTCGTGTTGGGGTTCGTTTTAATCCTGGGATTTGAATTCGTTAAAGCATCTGCGTATTCAAAAGTCATCAATTGCATGACCAATATTTCGGCATTACTTGTTTTTATCCAGCAAAGAAATTATCTACTGGAACTTGCAATCCTACTATCCATTTGCAACATGACCGGTAACCTGGCCGGGACGACAATTGCATTAAAAAAAGGGAATGGTTTTATAAGAACGCTATTTTTAGTGATTGTAACCCTTATGATACTGAGATATGGTTTCGAAATATTTGCCAAAAGCCCCATTCAATTCTAACTATTTTGGCTTTCAGAAAAATGTACTTACTACTTTCTGTAACAGGAAACCCGCCTCATTTTGAGTAAGATCAATATGCTAAATTTAAATTAGATACACATTAAACCTTGAACGCTTTTAGGGTTCATAAACAATACCTGAAAACAAATGACATGAATATTAAATTATATCTCTCCATTATTTTTCTTTGGCTTTATGGTTTCACACATGCCCAATCCTTCGACCCCGCTCTCGCCTCTACCATGCAGAACAAGATCGACAGCATCCGCGCAGCTAATAATGTCAAGGGGATCTCTGCCGGTGTATTTTATCCGGGCATGGGTGCCTGGCAGGGCGTGAGCGGTATTTCCCATCCCGGCATGCCCATCACGCCGGACATGGAGTTTGCCATCGCCAGCAATACGAAACTGTTCACGGCGGTGTTGCTTCTGAAACTGGCCGAGAACAACATCATTAACATCGACGATTCCCTTTATCATTACCTGCCGCCATTCAACAACATCGATACGAACATCACCATCCGGCAACTGCTCAACCACACCAGCGGATTAGACGATGTAATAAGCGTACCCGGATACCCGGATTCCGTCTTGTCGAATCCCTACCGCGTTTATACAGCCGCCGAGCTGATGACCTGGGCAGGACCTCCGGCGTTCGCCCCGGGCACAGGCTGGGAGTATTGCAACACCAACTACCTGCTGGCCGGTATGATCGCTGAAAGTGCCACGGGAATGCCGTATGGTCAACTGCTGCGCGATAGCATCCTCACACCTCTGCAACTCGACAGTACCTTCCTCGACGTGTACGACAGCGTACTGTACACCATCGCCCATCCCTGGCAAGGCGGTATGGATAATAATGCTACACCTCGGATAGCGATGAATAGCGCAGCCGGTGCTGCGGGAGCGATGTATTCCACTTCAGGAGAAATGCTGCAGTGGTACAATGCACTAATGAACGGACAGGTATTGAACGCGAACTCCATCAACGAAATGACCACGTTCGTTGGAACGGGGAATTACGGAATGGGCATCAGCGAGGCGATCATCGCCGGTCGAACAGTATGGCTGCACGGGGGACTGATCTGGGGCGGCTACAATTCATCCATGATGTACGATACAGCAACAGGCATCATCGTTTGCGTACTCACCAACCAGCTTCCCGCCACCGCCTTTCAGATTGCTGTCCAATTGCTGGTGGCTTCGGCGAACAGTACCGTGGGAATAAACGAAAATCCCGCCATGCCTGATCCTGTAACGATCCATCCCAACCCCGCAAGCGACCTGGTTCACGTTCGGATTACGGATCAAAAACCAAGAGTCATCAGCGTCATACAACCCTCCGGTCAAGTGATGATGAAGTCGACCGAGGCTATATTTTCGATATCAGCACTACCCGGAGGACTTTATCATGTCATCGTTGAAACCGACAAAGGCATTTTTGTAAAGAAGCTCATAAAACAGTAATGTGAATCGTATTCTTCGGTTTATACATGGTACTTATGAATTACGGTAAACTGAAAAAAACAAAGCGGAAAACACCCGCCGCGAGCGTTGCTCCCGAGACTTCGGGGCCGCTACATCGCAGCGTTTAAAAAAGAAATATGATCAAAGCACGACCCCGAAGTGGTCGAATTTTAATGGCATGGATGTGATTTAATTTTTCTGGGGGGGAGGGCTCCATTCAATAGCACCGGTTTCCATTTCGGGGGGTGGGATTTAAAATGGAAGACATTAAAAAACTACTCCTTCACCCAGCGTTGCTGATGCATCCCCTCCGGAGACTTCCATTGCAAAAAATAAAGACCGGACGAATACTCCTCCACACCAGTACAATCGCTATCCTTTGCGTTACCTGTCCATAGCACACGCCCCTGAAGATCCAGGACACGCACCATTGAAGCTTCCGTCGAGCCTGTGAAATCCCAGCAGATCTGATCATGAGTCGGATTGGGGTATACATTGATGGATCTGGGCGACTCGTTATCCTGTATACCTGTCAGCGACAATTGTCCGACAATGGGGATATTCTCCACCGTGAGTAAACCGGTACCACTCAGATTGAAGGTCAGGCTGGATGTCCCCAGTATTCCAGGAGCAGCATTGGCCAGGCGGACATAAACCGGTGCGGCTTCACCGGGAGCAATCGTGAGGGGTCCGCCGCTGCCGTTGGTGAAACTCAGAATAGACGATGGATTTAACACCAGGTTGGTGCAGGTCATCGGTGCATTGCCTGTATTCGTGATCCAGAAAGCATAATCGTTCGGTACGGAAGCATTCACAATACCGAAATCGATGGTGTCCTCCGGAAAATCGAAATCAGCTGCAACAGTACCGATCGACGTGGTGCTGATACTGGTGATACGCTCGATGAATTGCGGATAATCGATGAATGGATTGCGGTTGAGTTGCAATTGTGCGATCCGATCACATCGGAGCTGTTCAGCAGCATTCGGTGGAAAATTCTGATGCCACAGCCGTAAAACACCCTCCTGGATATCGAGAAAGTTGCTGTAATTCTGATACCGCAATACAAAATAGAACATGGCACGGGCGGTTCGGCCTTTGTGCACATCCCTGGGCTCAAAGGTGGTGTTGTCGCCTTTGCTACCACCTTGTGTCCATGTGGGATTGTTGACGATCCCGAAGGGCAGACTTCCACGGGCGTTATTGGCCAGTTCATCACTGGGGAATAGATGAAACAGATCAGCACGCATGGGATCGAGCGAGTTGAAGAAATTCTGTGGGAACGTGTGCTCGGTGTTGAAGTTGTAGTTGGTCTGGCAATCGGTACGGTCAAAGTATCCTACGGCCTTACGGCCCGTATATACGCATTCGATGGTGTTCACAGGGGCTCCTGCTCCGTTCACCTTTTCGTTATCATACGACATGAACATCGAGTCGCGAGCGACGACATACCCGGCGTTGAATGTGTTACGACCTAGGATGCCATTTAGCGTATCCTTCAATACCTCTTCACTGCGGTTTTCTGTGTGAGCATAATATGATTTGCTGAAACGCCCCTGACCCAACAGATCAACGCGCAGAGCACCTTGATGCCCATCGTTCAGGATGAACAGCTCAGTATTGTGATACACATTGTGACGGGGACTAAAACGGATCCAGACCGATTGGCTTGCGCCGGAAGGAATGCTGATGTTTCCGGCACTGCAACTGAAAGCTGCTCCTCCATAAATAGTATAGAATCGGTACCCCTTTACCGTTACTGTTAGCGGACCGTTATTGGTTATAGTGACCTGTTGGCTGTCAGGAGCAATTTCTGTGACTACTCCGAAGTTTAATTGGGAGGGGGAGACAGATATCGACTGTGCGGAGGCTCGGCAAGCGAAAAAAATAAAAATGGGTAGTAGAACCGTCATTGAGAATCGATGGGACATACTCGTTTTTTTCATGTTTAGGGAATCCAGCAATCGCATATTCAACCACGAATTGATCGTCATTTATACAAGAATCAGATCCTCTTTTATTGAATCCAAATTCCTCTCTTTTATTCCTTTTAGTGACACCAAATCAATCTTCTGTTTCAAATGTTTCTCAATGAATTCGGCCAAATCAATGAATTCAATCCCAATCGGCTTTGAAAAATCAACAATTATATCAATATCACTTTCAGGAGTGTCCTCCATGCGTGCAACAGAACCAAATATTCCAATGGAGCTTACAGAAAACCTCTGAGACAACTCATTTTTGAGTTGGCCTAGGATCCTTCTGACTTCTTCACGTCTGCTCATATCGATTGTAAAGTTAGATCAACCTATTATGAAATCGTACTGCCGGGAGTAGTGGTCCTGCCGGGTTGGATGAACACCAGTTTCCCGTCTCCATCTTCTGCCATGAGGATCATGCCATTGGATTCTATGCCCCGTATTTTCCTGGGAGCCAGATTAGCCAGCAAGGTGACCTGTCGGCCGACGACTTCTTCGGGACTGTAATGCAACGCGATGCCTGAAACCACAGTGCGCGTATCGATGCCTGTATCCAAGGTGAGCTTAAGCAGCTTATCAGCCTTTTCGACTTTCTCAGCGGCTATGACGGTGGCTACGCGCAGGTCCATCTTGCTGAAATCGTCGTAGGTGGTTGCCTCGCGCATGGGTTTCAATGTGGATTCACCTGCCTCCGGTTGAGGCACTGTTGATTTGGTCGCTTCCAATTTATTGATCTGGTGTTGGATGGTTTCGTCTTCGATCTTTTCAAATAACAGGGAGGCCTGTCCGAGAACATGTCCGGCCTCGAGTCGCGTATATGCAAATGCTTCTTCCCAGCTGCGGGCGGGGATATCGAGCATGCTGCGGAGCTTGGCGGCACTGAATGGCAGAAATGGTTCACACAGATAGGCCAGCGCGGCCGTGACTTCGAGAGCTACGCTGAGCACTGTTTGCACATAATCCGGGTTCGTCTTTTGGTGCTTCCAGGGTTCGGTGTCGGCCAGGTACTTGTTGCCGGCACGGGCCAGGTCCATCAGATGGGATAGCGCTTCACGGAAACGGTACTTCTCCAGGCTTTCACGCACCAAAGCAGGTGCTTCGGCCACAGCCTGCAGGCAGACTTTCTCCGCTTCGAGCAATTCACCGCGTTGGGGTACTTTTCCTCCGTAATACTTGTCGCAAAGGACCAGCGTACGGTTCACGAAGTTGCCCAAAATGGCTACCAACTCGTTGTTATTCCTGTCCTGAAAATCCTTCCAGGTGAAATCATTGTCCTTGGTCTCGGGTGCAGAGGCACAGAGGGCGTAACGCAACACATCCTGCTTGCCGGGAAAATCAGCCAGGTACTCGTGCAGCCACACGGCCCAGTTGCGTGAGGTAGAGATCTTGTCCCCTTCCAGGTTGAGGAATTCATTGGCCGGCACGTTCTCCGGAAGAACATACTCGCCGTGCGCCTTCAGCATCGCGGGGAAGATGATGCAGTGGAACACGATGTTGTCCTTGCCGATGAAATGTATCAGTTTCGTATCGGGCGATTTCCAGTATTGTTCCCAGTGCGGAGTGAGGGCACGCGTAGCCGAGATGTACCCTATGGGTGCATCGAACCACACGTAAAGCACTTTCCCCTGGTTGCCGGGAATGGGCACCGGCACACCCCAGTCGAGGTCGCGGGTTACGGCACGGGGCTGCAGCCCCTGATCGAGCCAGCTCTTGCATTGCCCGAACACGTTCTTCTTCCAGCTGACCTCCTTCGACATGATCCATTCCTGCAGCCATTCCTGCTGCATGGTATCAAGTGGTAAATACCAATGTTTGGTTTTCCGGAATACCGGCGGCTTACCACTCAATTGAGAAACCGGGTTCAGCAGCTCCCGTGGACTAAGCGAAGTACCGCACTTCTCACACTGGTCGCCATAAGCACCTGCATTGCCGCACTTGGGACAGGTACCGGTGATGTAACGATCTGCGAGAAACAATTGCGCTTCTTCGTCGAAATACTGTTCGCTTTCCTCCTCTTTGAAGATACCCTTGTCGTAGAGAGTCTTGAAAAAATCCGAAGCCGTTTCGTGATGGAGGGGATCGGACGTGCGGTGATAGATGTCGAAAGAGATGCCGAACTCCTTGAAACTATCGCGCATCATGGCGTGGTATTTATCGACAACCTCCTGCGGCGTCACCCCTTCTTTCCTGGCACGCAGGGTGATGGGCACCCCGTGTTCGTCGGACCCGCAGATGAATTTCACATCACGTCCCATCAGCCTCTGGTAACGCACAAAGATGTCGGCAGGCAGGTAACAACCGGCGATGTGGCCGATGTGCAAAGGGCCGTTGGCATAAGGAAGGGCGGCAGTGACGAGGGAGCGCATATAGAGGTTGAAGAAAGGGCCGGATTTCAGCCCTGCAAAGGTAGCATTTGAGCCGTGCTCTTACTGGAAAGCCTGCAGATCGTACAGGCGTCGGTACACCCCGTTCTTTTCCAGCAATTCGGTGTGCGTGCCCTGTTCAGCAATTTCTCCTTTTTGCAGGACGATGATATGATCGGCATGAACAATCGTTGACAGCCGGTGGGCGATCACCAGGGTCGTCCTGTTTTGCATCAGGTGCGTCAGGGCGTCCTGTACCAGGCGTTCCGACTCCGTATCGAGGGCCGAAGTGGCCTCGTCCAGGATCAGGATCGGGGGATTCTTCAGTACGGCACGGGCGATGCTTAAACGCTGACGCTGTCCTCCACTGAGTTTACTTCCACGGTCACCGATATTGGTCTGGTACCCGTCGGGCATGGCCATGATGAAGTCATGGGCGTGGGCCACTTTGGCAGCGGCGATCACCTGCTCCTCCGTAGTGTCCTCCACGCCGAAAGCGATGTTGTTGTACACCGTATCGTTGAACAGGATCGATTCCTGCGTCACCACGCCGATAAGCTTTCGCAGGTCACGTATACGGAGTTCGCGCAGGTCGTATCCGTCAATGAGGATCTGCCCGTCGTCCGGATCGTAGTAGCGTGGAAGAAGATCGGCCAGGGTGGTTTTTCCGGAACCCGAGGAGCCTACCAGGGCAATGGTCTTCCCAAGTGGGATGTCCAGGTTGATGTTTTTCAATACGTGACCCTCATCGCCTTTCCGGTAGCGGAACCACACCCCATTGTAACGGATACCCTTAACGAACTGCGCCAATGAAACGGGCTGTTCCGGATCTTTCACAGCTACGGGTGCATCCAGGATTTGGTAGATGCGCTCGGCGGAAGCGAGTCCTTTCTGGATGTTGTACCAGGCGGTCGTCAGGGCTTTAGAGGGCGGGATGAGCTGGGAAAAGATGGCAATGAAGGCGATGAACTCGGAGGGTTGCAGGTTCGAATCCGGACCAAGCACAAGGCGACCCCCGAAATACATCACGATGGTAAGCACCAGGGCTCCCAAAAATTCGCTCAAGGGAGAGGAGAGATCGCGGCGGCGACCGATCTTGTTTGCAATGCGATACAACTGCCGGTTGATTCCTCCGAACCGCTGCCTAGCGCGGTCTTCGGCAGTGAAGCCGTGGATGATCCGCAATCCGCCCAGGGTTTCCTCGAGGTTGCTGATCAGCTCGCCGGTTTTTGCCTGGGCTTGTGCCGACTTCTTACGCAGGCTCTTTCCGATTCGTCCGATGATGAGTCCGGCGATGGGCAGCAGCACCAGCACGAAAAGCGTGAGCTGGGGACTCATCGTGAACATGGTCACCAGGAAAATGAGGATGTTCAGCGGCTCGCGGAATGCAGCCTCGAGGGAGGTCATGATGCTCCACTCCACTTCCTGCACATCAGAGGTCACCCGGGCCATGATATCCCCTTTGCGTTCCTCGCTGAAGTAACCGATCGGCAGGGAAAGGATCTTAGCGTACACGTCGCGGCGGATATCATGCACCACCCCGTTACGGATCGGAGCCAGATAATACATCGCCAGGTAGCGCGTAAGGTTTTTGAAAAGGAACAGGACCACGACCAGTCCGCTGATCAGACTAAGTGCTTCTAACTGTCCGTGTTCAACGATGAATCCGCTGAGGAAGTAATTGAAATTGTTGAGCAGCACCTTGACCGAAAAAGCCCAGGGCATGAAGGTGTAATCGCGTTCCTGGCTGAACAGTACGTTCAGGAAAGGTACGATCATCGTCAGGGAAAACAGCGAAAAAACGACCGTCAGGACGTTGAACGTCACACTGGTGATCGCACGTCCTTTGTAGGGAAGGATGTAACGGAGGAGACGGAAGTAGTTCTTCAAGTAAAATAAACGCGTGCACGAAGATAGGGTGTTGTAGGTTGTAGGTTGTAGGTTGTAGGTTGTAGGTTGTAGGTTGTAGGTTCCGGATAACCGGTTCCCGAGCGGAGTCGAGGGGTCGGTTGTCAGTTGTCGGTTGTCGGTTGTCGGTTGTCGGTTCCGGATAACCGGTCCCCCAGCGGTCGAGGGGTGGTTCGTCCGATAGCTATCGGACAAGCTCACCAACCGGACTCCAACGGCTCAGCCACCAGTAAAATTCCTGAAAAGGGCATGTTAATTATTGATTGAATATCAATGTTTTAAATATATTAATTGGCTTTTCTATTGTATATACAACTATTCTTAATATATATTTGTACATACAATTATTGTGATGAGAAACTTGATGCGAATAATTTCTGCCCGGGAAAAAGCGCTTGGTCCGGGTCAAAGTGTTTTCAGCCCTTTGCCACATCCTGAGTTAGGGGATACGAGTCCGTTCCTGATGCTGGACCATTTCGGCCCGAAGGAAGTGAGCCTCAAAAAACCTTTTCATGTCCCGCCACACCCCCACAAGGGTTTCGAGCCAGTGACTTTGTTGTTCAAGGGCGAAGTGCTGCACCGCGACAGCATGGGGAACACCGGCTACCTGCAGGCCGGTGATGTGCAGTGGATGACAGCCGGCAGTGGTGTGGTGCATTCGGAAGGCGTTCCTCCCGCTTTCATGGAGAAAGGCGGCGAGCTGGAGCTCATTCAATTGTGGATCAACCTTTCCGCCAAAGACAAATCGCATCCTCCGCGCTACCAGGACCTGCGTGCCGAGCAATTCCCGCTGGTGAAGGAAGGCGATGCCCACCTTCGGTTGATCGCAGGCGGATACAAATCCGAAGTATCGCCCACGGAATTGCTGACCCAGGTACTGATCCTCCACGGCCGCATGGAAAAGGGCGGGAAGACTGAAATAGCTATGCCGGACGGATATAACGCCTTGGCCTATGTGCTTTCCGGTAGGCTGATCAGCAGTGCACAAACCGCCGTTGAACGGGACTTAATGGCGTTTGGAAACGGTCCGGGTCCGATTTCCATCGAGGCAGCCGATGATGCATCCTTCGTTATCCTGGCCGGTCAACCCATCCACGAACCTGTGGCCAGCTACGGTCCTTTCGTGATGAACACGCGCGAGGAACTCATCGAAGCCGTCGAAGAATTCCAAAGCGGGAAGATGGGGGTGCTGGAAGAATAAATAAAGCGAAAGGAAGAAAACATAATCATAGCATTGAGTGTTACAAATGTGCACATCAAATGATTCCGATCAAATAAACTTATAAAACAACATTCATGTCTACCAACAAATGGGTCCTCGACCCCACCCACAGCGAAGTCGGCTTCAAAGTGAAGCACCTCATGATCACTAATGTCAGCGGTAACTTCGCTAAGTTCAATGCTGAAGCAGAAAGCTCCGACGACAGTTTTAACGATGCGAAAATGACTTTCACGGCAGATATCGACAGCATCAGTACCAACAACGAGCAACGCGACGGTCACTTGAAGAGTCCCGACTTCTTCGATGCAGCCAACCACCCGCACCTGACCATTGAGGCCAATGGTCTCAAAGGAAATGGCGAGAACCGGCAGCTCGAGGGATCGCTCACTTTGCGCGGCGTGACGAAACCCGTGCAGTTCAACGTCGATTTTGGAGGAGTAGCCAAGGACCCCTGGGGTAACACCAAGGCCGGATTTACCCTATCGGGAACCATTAACCGCAAAGACTTCGGTCTCACGTGGAACGCTCCTACCGAAGCGGGTGGACTTTTGGTAAGCGAGGATGTGAAGCTACATGCTGAGATCCAGCTGGTGAAGCAAGGGTAATCCAAGATTTTCTCTCAACTAAAAAAGCCCCGATCAAATGGGGCTTTTTTTATATACTAAAACAACTGGTTAGAAAGAATTCAAGTGGATAGGTTCCCGCGTTTAGATGACCGGCCCTTCGCCCCCCTGAATCAGAGGCTTCGCCACGATTCAGGGCTCAGGGGCCAGCAAGTATTCTCACAATAACGTGGTCGGACATACGTAATCCGTCACATGGAACCGCTGACTGTCTTTAATGGCTTTGAATCCGCCCTGCACATCCACCAGGTTGCGGAAGCCGCGGGCCTGCAGAATGGAGATGAAGGTCATGGAACGATAACCTCCCGCACAGTGTACATACGAGGTTTTGTCTTTGTCCACCTTGAGCATGCTGTCGTTGATGAAATCCAATGGAGTATTTAGAGCGTCCACCACGTGTTCGCTACCGTACTCACTGGCCTTACGTACATCAAGGATATTTACGGTATGGTCTTTCATGCGGTTTGCCAATTCAGTTGCCGTCACGGATGCGATGGTGTCCGTATCCATACCGGCCGCTTTCCAGGCCTTGAATCCGCCTTTCAGGTAACCAATGGAATTGTCGTATCCCACCCTGGCAAGTCGGGTGATCACCTCTTCCTCCAGACCTTCGTCTGCTACGATAAGGATTTCCTGCTTCACATCGGGGATGAGCGTACCCACCCACGTAGCGAAACTACCGTCGATGCCGATGTTGATCGAATTGGGGATGAAGCCCAGCCGAAAATCATCGGCCTTACGGGTGTCCAAAATAATAGCATGCGTTTCGTTGGCCGCTGCTTCGAAGGCTGCCGGGGAAAGGGGGCGTGAACCTTTCTGCATCACCGTATCGATACTCTCATAGCCCTTGATGTTCATCAACACATTTTGAGGGAAATAACCTGGAGGCGGCACCAATCCGGTCAGGATCTCCTTGATAAACTCTTCCTTGCTCAGTTTGGGATTGAGTGCATAGTTCACCTTTTTCTGATTCCCGAGGGTGTCGGTGGTCTCCTTGCTCATGTTCTTCCCGCAGGCACTGCCGGCTCCATGGTTGGGGTACACGATGAGATCATCGCTTAATGGCATGATGCGGTTACGGAGTGAATCGTAAAGGTGCCCGGCCAGTTTCTCCTGGGTGAGATCGGCTATTACATGCTGCGCCAGGTCGGGACGCCCCACATCGCCGATGAACAGGGTATCACCTGTGATGATACAATACTCCTTGCCGTTCTCATCAATGAGAAGGTAAGTGGTGCTCTCCATCGTATGGCCCGGCGTGTGGATCACCTTTACGCGGTAGTCGCCGATAGGGAACTCCTGATTGTCTGTTGCTACTGTAGCAGCGTATCCCGGCTTGGCATTCGGACCGAATACGATCTCTGCTCCCGTTTTTTTCTGCAGATCGAGATGCCCGCTGACAAAATCAGCATGGAAATGAGTTTCAAAAACGTACTTGATCTTCGCGTTGTCCTTCTTCGCCCGATCGATGTAGGACTGCACTTCCCGCAGTGGATCGAAGATGGCAGCTTCGCCTTTGTTCTCAATGTAATAGGCGGCATGCGCCAGGCAGCCGGTATAGATCTGTTCAACTTTCATGGATCTGGTTTTTGAGTGATAAATAAAATTCAACACTGCAAAATTCAGCATCATACCCTGTTCTTTTCGAAACCTTTGTTACCAGGAGGTGATGATAATTGTCATTTGAGA
>JBJOER010000053.1:0-4035 GCA_046049215.1 Bacteroidota bacterium
AGCCGGACCGAAAACGAGGATCGCACCTTCACCGGGCGAAGTACCGTTACTTGTTGTCACCCCCCGGATCGTTTCAGGATTCCAGGCAGCCTGCGGAATGAACCACCGCTCAGAGCCGGCATTCGCTGCATTATCGAATTTTCCAATGAATTGCATGATTGGAGATGCCGGAAAATGATAGGTCGTAGGATTTGCCCATGTACTACTATGTGCAGTAGTGATTGAGGAACCGCACTTACCGCTACTGTAACATTGGAGACCCGCGGTGGAAAGGAAGTTCAGCCCCTGGGAAGTATTCAATGGATTCCTGACCCCTTCGAGCACCGATACAAGATGGCACTGTGCCCAGATGCTCCCTTTGTTGATGGTTACAAAGTTCCGCAGATAGCTATGGGAAGCCCATGTCGGGTCATCGTGTGGATTGACCCAGATGTCGTGACAGCCATTTAAATTGGAGGGTGCTCCGATTCCATAACCTGAATTGGGAATTCCCGCGTTGGTAAAATAATCAATGATTATCCCGGTGTTACCGCTGCTATTATCGATCATCACCTTCGGAAAACATGCGATCGTATCGTAAACAGGTGGATAGAACGATGAAATGGTGAAGTTCCCTTGAACACCCTGGTTGGTCTGCCAACTTGAAATGACCGATGCCACCTGAGGTGTAATGTAATTCTTGTTGACGGCGAACGTACCACCGCTGTAGCTTACGCCATTGTGCACAAAATCAGCAGAATCCTTTTGCTTTGAGGGATTGATACACCAGTAAACGGGTACTTGATAATTCGTAATCAAATCGTAAACCAGTCCGTAAGGCTTCAAACCGGTATTGTAAGTGGTACCGGTCTTGATCAGGTAGGAGCCTGCCGGGAGTCCCGAAGTCAAACATTGACTAAATGAAACTCCTGGGATGACAAACAACAGGAATATAAATATAAAAAACTGATTTTTAATTGATTGGCTCATACGAATGTTGTATGTTGACTTGCTATTGGTCGAATATTTGGAATTATTCGAAGGAAATAGATTGGTATTGAATTAATTGGACTCCTTTTAATTCACCTCGAAAAATAGGCATAAATATGTGTGACTGCGAATAATTTTGGTGAAAATTGAATTAAAAGTGGCTAAAAAAGAATTGATATGGGAAATAGACTCTAATCATATATGTTTACACTTCCCATACTTTTGATTTGGACAGGCTAAAAGAACTTTAGTTCCACTGAATATCAAACAACCTTGAGCCATGGATTTCCAATATCAATTGAAGTCAGGAGATCATAAAAAAAACCGCCTTCTCAGAAGGCGGTTTAGGTAGGTTGTATTTTTTTAATCCATCAACGGTTACCGGAGACCACGAAACTTCCGCTTCGGGAGAAACTTTCGCCGAGCAAACGAAGGTGGTAAAGGCCTTCCGGAAGAAGGCCGGTTTCGATACGGATCTCGTGAGGGCCGTTGCTAAGCTGACCCAGCGAGCGACTTGAGACGAGAGAGCCGGATGCATTGTAAATCTCAAGGTTGACACGCTGAGCGCCATCCAAGACAAGCGGCAGGTAAGTGAATCCGGAGGCTGGGTTCGGATAAATGTCAAGCAAAGAGGAACCTTCCACGGTTTCAATTCCAGTAGTGAGGTTGTACTTCAACTGGGCCTGTGCCGCACTGCTTTGCAGATCACTCAATTCAGTGCCGGCGATCAACGCAAATGCAACGACCACGGAATCGCCGGGTGCAAGCGTGAACGGCCCGGAACCGACCACATCAATCACATCGTTTCCGGTACCTGTTCCACCTGCAAGTGAGCGGTTGGTAGACAGGGTGGTGTACTTTTCCCCATCGCTGTAACCGTCGGACAGATCAGCACCGCCTCCTCCGCCCGTCACGTTGTCAATGGCATAATGACGGAATCCTCCGGGAGTGAGCAGTTTGATACCGGCATAGTACCCACCTGGATCGGTACAATACACATAGCCCATCTGAAGCGATGCATCCTCGGCGGCCTTGTTGTTGGAATAGTTCTGAATATCCCAGTCACTGAACACGCCTGCGTACACATTGGAACGCGTGGTGGTACCGGTATTCCGTATCGTGTATTCGAAGATGTGAAACTTCGACCAGGGTACCTGTGTCCATGACAGGGTGCGGTAGTCCATACGAAGCCCGATCGGAGAGCCGTTGGTGTTGTCATTGAATGAGCCGTAGGTATCGAAATCAGACCAGATTCCGGGATCATGTTTCTGGATGTTGACCACTGACTGGAAGTCCTCGTCGGTCGCACCCGCTGCAGCGCCCCTGACATTGTCCGAAACGTTACCGGAGATCCCCACCATGAATCCTGTTTCATACGACATGCTGCCATCACTGTTGTAATCGAATCCCAGTCCATCAAGCTGACCGGGACTGTTGTAGCAGATACGACCCTTGCTGCTGTTGGTGGTCAATACTTCGTTGATAGTAATATTCAGGTAATCCACGTTGACCGTGACGCTGAACATCTGGTAATCGTTGTAGAGACCGTCCTGGAACAACAATTTGAAAAGGATCTGGCTGTTCAACGGTGCGTTCGCATTGATCTTCACAACGAATGGATCCGTGTTGTTGTTCACACTGGCCATGGTGGCCAGTGCGCCCACGGTCGTACTGCCATCGATGATGGTCACGTAAGGACTGGCGGATGTCAATGTGACCACCAGGTTGCTGGTGGGATCCAGATAATTGGTGATGTTGCCGGTGATTCGCATGGTATCGTTGACCACAAGCACATTGTCGTTGTAATCGGTGATAACCATATCGGTCATACGCACCGCTGGACTGCTTATCGTTAAAGCGTTGAGCAGATTGACGCGTCCATTGCCGAGCTGGTTCTGGTAGGAGGCATTGCCTGAGATGGAGTAGATATTGTCGCAAGTCACCCGCACCTTCTCTCCGACCTGCAGGGCATTCAAGGAGGGGATATAGGACTTCACCACTGCGGCGACTCCGGCCGCCACGGGCGAGGCCATGGATGTACCGCTTTGAGAGGCATATGCATTGTCAAATTGAGCACTGTAAATGGTCGAACCCGGGGCACAGACATCGATGAAGCTTCCGAAGTTCGAGAAACCTGATTTCGTATCCGAGAGACCGGTGGATGCTACAGCCAGCACGTTCTGGTAGGCCGCAGGAAAGAACTCTTGGTTGGCGCTGTTGTTTCCGGCTGCGGCAACGACCAGGCTATTCTTGTTGAACGTGGCATAGTCCACGATGTTTTGTCCAAACGAACTTCCACCGACGCTTCCCCACGAACAATTGATGACTTGACAGCCCATGTCCGCAGCGTAAACGATTCCCTCGTAAGCCATGGTGAGGGAGCCGTTGGCATTCGAGATCTTAACGGGAAGAAATCGGCAATAGAAGCCCGGAGACGCGACTCCGGTACCGTTATCGGTTACGGCAGCTGCGCATCCGGATACATGCGATCCGTGAGCGCTGGCATTCACCTGGGGATCGTTGTCGTTCTCGCCTAGGTCCCATCCGTTAAAATTATCTGCATAGCCGTCGTTGTCATCGTCAACGCCATTGATGGGATCTGCGTAGTTGTACTTGATGTTGGGCTGAAGGTCGGGGTGATCCGTGTCTGTTCCGGTGTCAGTAATTCCAATCACTGTGGTGGAATCCCCCTTGTGAATATCCCAACCGGCATAAGCGCTGATCCGGTTCAGGAAATACTGTGTTCCGGTGCTGGGGTCATTGGGGTTGTATTGTGTCCTGGGAATAAACTTCGGCTCGGCATACACAAACAATCCTGTGGAAAGCATGGCGTTCACCGTCTTGAGCAGATCAGCTTGCCCGCTGTACTCCAATTGGTAGATCAACGAAAGATCAACCAGTTTCTGACCGTAGTCGTTGGTGGGCTGTGCAGGAGGCTGATGCCTCGGGAAGACTTTGAAAAGCCTGACCTGACCAAGTTCACGAACAATGCGTTCGAAGGCGGGTGCCTGGATATTGTCTTCCTGACACAAAGTCCGGAAAGTCGGATCGACACGAAGTACCAGC
>JBJOER010000054.1:0-4284 GCA_046049215.1 Bacteroidota bacterium
GAACCGGGCAGCAACGGCGTTGCGGGCAGCTACATCCGTATGTGTTTCGTCTCCCGGCCCGTGCTTGAAATTATGGCCCTCATCAACAATCAACAATTCAATCGATGGATTGGAAACCGCCATCAAGTAAGCACATAGCTTTTTCAAAAGCGACTTGTGCTTTTCTTTGAAAAAGTCAAGCTGCTTTGCCTCCTCCAGGATAGAGATACACCACTCATCATGGAAGTACTCCCTGAGCTCGTCCATGATGTTGTTTTTCCCGGACATGCTCAGTCCGAAGGAAAAACTGCTGTTGCGGTACAAGTGGTAGGCCGGGATATCGGCTGAAATGGCCTCCAGTTGACTATGGATATGGATGACCCCGGTGGGTTGCCCGATCACCGATTTTACGCGGTTATCACTCTCCAGGTAATTTTTTCGGGAGAATTGAAGGATCTCCTTGCGCCACTTCTGCTGTAGATTTTCCTTTGGCACGAGGATGACATCCTGATGGTGTTCAGGATTGTCTGAAAAATGCCTCAATAGGGATGCAATTCCCAATGCGATGTAGGTTTTTCCAAGACCCACTTCATCGGCAATGTACAGAGCGTTGTTTCCGGGCTGAAACAGGTAATTGAATCCTTTGCGTATCACCTCCAGTTGGCGATCGGCAATCTCTTTTTGGATCAGGGGGCTTCCCTGCAGGTTCAGGATCTTCCGAACCGTTGCTTCGTCAAGATACCACATGAGGCATCTGCAGGTTTTTTAGTGTCCAACTCAAGATCTTCTTGTCCATTCCCGGTTTCTCCTCCAACTGCCGGCTCAGTTCCTCGAGTTTGGACAAGCGCTGCTCGATCACTTTCTGAAAGGTCTTTGCCTCGCCGGTGCCTGCAGGTGCACAGGTGCGTATAAGTTGTTTCAGGGAAGGGTGTTCATAAAACCGGGTGCGGACAATCTGCAGTAACAACCAATAAAAGCTATGCATGAGATTGCCATTTTGGTATAGCTTTTCCAGCCCGCGGATGTAACTGATCAGAGTATCTACATTTTCACTGGCCAGGTAGTAATCGATTTTATGAAAGTGCCTTTGGCGAGCCTTTTCAGAACCTTTCAACTGGCGCTCATCAAACAGGATATCCTCTAACTTGGTGAGGCCGTAAAATTGCCGGGCCATGTCGTTCAGTAGACTTTTTGTCTCCGGTTTGTACGGATCTATCCGTCCGCTTTCGTCCTGCAGGAGGTCTACGATGTGTTCGATCGTGTTTTCAAACCATTCGCGGATGATCTCGTCGTCTTTACCCAGCAACTCCCATGCATCAATCATATCGGAGGGAGTGATGTGAAATTGAGAAGGGCGCTGTCCAAAACCGATTTGGGACATGTAGTAGTAATGCGATACCTGCCGTTGCTCTATTTGTTCGATAACGGTCAGAAGTGGCTTGCGTGCCAACGAGTCGAGCAGGATTTCGCCGTGCCGGTTGTCCGGAAATGAAAAATGGCCTTTGGTCGAGACGTCAACGTTATATTGGGTTCCAAGTGTTAATGTACAGGAGTTGGTGGCCCGGGATGTCCAACTCAGTTTGCGGTTGGTCCAATCCATCTCGAATCGGATATCCGGTACAGTCTCGCGCTCTTCTCGCAGTTCCTCTGCCGTTGAGGGTGCTTGAAAGCGAAGTTGTTCCTTGCGCAATGCTTTGCCCAACAAAAACTCAGGCGACTGCACCTTTTTTTCAAATACCAATGCGCTTTCGATATTCGAAACGTGTTTGGGTTTTGCGGTAAACCGGCGCCAGGCCGGTTGAGTGAAGTTGATGGAACCCACCACGGTGAAATGGCGGTCATTGGCATGAAAACGATAGGTCTTGCGGTGACTGTTGCGCTTTTCATCATCCGGAACAGTCCAAACCACCCCTTTTTCAAGGTACTGTTCGTACACGAGCTGATCCAGTTGTATGGTGCCCTGGTGCATGGGCGCCTGGATTTTGACTTTCATCCCTGCGCTCATCAACGCATCTACCAATGCGGTATGACCGGAGAAGAACGGACTTTGTATTTCTACAAGATGAATTTCTGCTTTACTGAAAACCTGCTCTCGAAGAAAATCGCCAAAGGAGGAATAACCCATCAGGGAATGATACAACAAGGGGGCGTTGTTGCTTCCCGCATTGTAACGGTTCAGTGATTTGTAAATACGTTCTTCGGCTTCACTAAATGTTCCGCTACCCACTGTGATGATGATCTGTTCGATGAATTCGCGCAGCGACTTGCACAACTCGGCCGGATAGTACTTGTTGGGGTTCAGGACCAATTGGGCTACGCATTCGAGGTTCTCGCACCATCCGTTCTGGGTGATGTTGTTGGATCCTGTAAGGACGATCAACTCTTCCTCCCCTCGTTCATTTTCAACAAGGATGAATGAATTCTTGGGATGAAAATTTCCCTTGCTGCGTCCTGCTCCCGGCATACGTACCGCCGTGAACGTATAGTCGAGCATCGGGCCACTATCAGTGTCCTTGGCGTCCTGATCAAAATATACAGTTACCGGAGGGACACGTTTTTCCTTGTAGAGATTCCTCCAAACGATGTGGTTGGCAATTTCATTGTTGATGAATCGCTGGGTAGGCACCAGCAGTGGCATCACGTAGTTTTCAAAAAAGCGGGGACTGAAGTTGAAGGTATAGAACAAGGCCGCCTTTACCTCGCGCCCGGCAATGAGGTCCTTCACTTGCTGCTTGAGCTGAAACGCTTTCACCCCGTTCATGCGGTTTGCAGTTGTTGAAACAAATTTGTGAACGTCGAGATAAAATACGGATGCTCGTGGTTGATCTCCGGATCGTACTCGGATTTTTGCAATGCTCCCTCGGCGTGTCTGACTTCCAGCTGGTCGTTGTTGATCTCAATCCATGCGGCTCCGCCACGCCAGCCCGCTACTTCGGCATTGCGCCTGGCCAGCCCTTTCACCAGATCCCAGTTTGAACCCCCTAAAAGAAGCGCTTGCTCATTTAAAAAGCGGGCATGCATTTCAGTGGAAAGAAAGCTGCAATTGGTCTTCCGGTTGCAATTGGTGATGTACTCATCGCGTTCAATGTCGTCGCGGTACCAGGTCGGTTTGGTTTGCAGGTAACGAAATACAGTACTGATAGGGCTCAGCACGCGCTCGGTTTGGATATGCTCTTCGAGTGTAAACCGCAAAGCTGATTCGTCTTTGTTCAGGAAGGATATAAAATCCCTCAGGAATGGATAGAGCATAAATTCTTTCGGCAGCGTTGCCGTTTTTACAAAATCGTATAACCTGTTTTGGAATGCACCCTCTTCATCGCGGCAGATGATTTTTCGGAGCAGGAAATCACGCTCAGCGGGCGTTTTGTCAAATAGTGGATAGAGAGACGGGAGCGAGTCGCGTTCAACGTAAAACCGCTCCCCGGTCTGTACTTTAGAGATCAGCCGTTTGATTTCGGGGTCAGCCAGCAATTCGATCATTTTCTCTTTGTAAACTGATTCGAAGGCTTCATCGCGGTCAAATCCAATATCGATGAAGGGGCGAATGTATTTGCCCCAAATCCCGTAGGGACGCTGATTGGACATGATTTCGTCCGTCGGGCTGTTGCTTACCGGATAACGGTTCGACTCTGCCATCCGGAAACGGACACGCTCGACTCCGTTGAATCCCATGTCGGGATACCGCAAAGCGCGTACATACCCCATGAGCTGCTCAAAGCGCAGGAAAAACTTCGGCCATCCGGAATCCTGTTTGTCCCCATACAGGAAACGAGCCATGCAGAGGATTTGAAAATCGCGTACCGAGAAACTAACAGTGGATAGAAAAGGGATGATTTTCTTTCCCTGATGCTGCCAGATCACCTGCAATCCAAGCGGATCGCGCGATCCCTTGGGCATATAATCGGGGTCGGGACTGGTGATGAAGTATTGGGGTTGCATGGGGGGCAATGAATAATTTATCTTCAATATAGTACTCAAAAAACTAAGCTGCTTCGAAATTCCGGCCGCTTGTTTCAATTTGCAATACAATCCTGCTTGCTTGGTACAGTTTTAAAAGAACTAAAACGGAGAAAGGTTTGGAAAAACTGCCTGTCCAGAAGTTCTCCCATACCTTGTTGATCTGCGACTTAAGTTCTCCGATGATCATGTATAGTACTGTTTGTCTGTTTTTTAAAGTGTTATCCGACCTCATCTAGTCCTCCGCAAATCCGGCGGAAACCGGTGGTTTGGAAATAAAAGCCAACCGCCAAAACGAGCTGACGGCACTTTGTCAAATCTAACAAAAAGAGGAATGGCTAAAAAGCT
>JBJOER010000055.1:0-25296 GCA_046049215.1 Bacteroidota bacterium
CACTTTGGGGTGGTGATGACCGAGCTGAAAAGCGATACCATCGTACATGCCGGCATGAACCTCTTCCTGCGTCAGACTCAACTTCAGGTGGTTGTTTCCAACAACTTTTCCGCGGCCATTGTCGCGCACGCCGCTGGTGCGAAAAATCGGAGCCATATTGCCCGGACCGAATGGGGCGAACTGCTTCAGGATCCTGTAAAACGACGGGGTGATATCACGCAGATTCAATTCAGCATCCACCTCGATTTCACGAGTCAGCATCTTTTCATCGATCGTTGAACTCACCACCTCTTCGAATCGCCGGATGAAATTCGGCACATTCTCTTCCTTCATTGTCAGTCCCGCGGCATACATATGCCCTCCGAACTGCTCCAGCAGGTCGCTGCAGCTTTCAATGGCATTGTACACATCAAAGTCCTTCACCGATCTGGCGGATCCCGACACCATTCCGTTGCTTCGCGTCAGGACGATGGTGGGGCGGTAGTAACGGTCAGTAAGCCGTGAAGCCACGATACCGATCACACCTTTGTGCCATTCGGGATCGTACACCACAGTCGATTTACGGCTGTTGAATGCCGAATCATTCTCGATCTTCTGCAGTGCCTGTTCAGTGATGAGCGCATCCAGGCCTTTGCGGGTTGTGTTGTGCTCGTTGATATCGTCTCCGAGAAAACCAGCCAGATCGGCTTTCTTCTGGATAAGAAGCTCTACCGCCTTTTCGCCGTGTTCGATCCGTCCGGCTGCATTGATGCGTGGAGCGATAGTGAAGACAATATCGTTGATGGTCAACTCTTTTTTGATGTTGCTCAATTCCAGGATCGCCTTGACCCCTGCCCTGGGATCCTTGTTGACACGCTGAAGCCCGAAATAAGCCAGGATACGGTTCTCACCCGTGATGGGCACGATATCGGCAGCAATGCTGATGGCCACCAGGTCGAGGAACTGCTCGAGTTGTACAAACGGCACATGGTTCAATTGGGCGAAAGCCTGGATCAGCTTGAAACCGATTCCACAACCTGAAAGTTCCTTGTAAGGGTAGTCGCAATCGCTGCGTTTGGGATCGAGTACAGCCACAGCAGCGGGCAGAACAGCACCGGGCCGATGATGATCGCAGATGATGAAATCGATTCCTTTCGATTTCGCATAATCGATCTTGTCGACGCTCTTGATCCCGCAATCAAGTGCGATGATCAGTGTGTATCCGTTTTCATGCGCCCAATCGATCCCTTGTTGTGATATTCCGTACCCTTCCTTGTACCGGTCGGGGATGTAGTAATCGATGTCCCCCGCATAGGTCTTCAGGAACGTGTACACGAGAGATACGGCCGTTGTACCGTCCACATCGTAGTCGCCATAGACAAGGATGTGCTCTTTGTTGGCCAAGGCTTCACCAATGCGGTCGATAGCCTTGTCCATGTCACGCATAAGAAATGGGTCGTGAAGGTCATCCAGTGAGGGCCGAAAAAAGCGACGGGCCTCCTCGTAAGTGGTGACTCCACGCTGAACCAGCAGGTTGACCAGGATCTTGTTGATGCGTAATTCGGATGCGAGCCCGTTGACAACATCGGGTGGTCCTTGTTCCTTAAGTACCCATCGCTTTTCCATGAAAACTCAATCCTGATTCTACAACAAACAAATATACCCCAACAACCGAGGGGGTGCTCCCGCAATTACGTAAGTTATCGACAAAAACGGGTGAACGCAAGTTTTTCGCGTTCAGTAAACCAAAAAAGTATCTAAAAAACTGAATATTAAACGTTTAATTCAGGACTTCTCGCCCTGACCCTTCAGAATTTCGCTCAGCCGGGGACGCAACCGCGAACGGTAAACAGACAGGTTGTCACGCTTGTCCTTGCCTTTTCGAAGGCGCACCTGCTCCTCCATTGGCAAATGAATAATGTTTTGGCAGGCGGGCGTGCAACAACCTTCGTATTGATTCCGGCAATCCGCGCACTGGATAAAGAGCAGATGGCAATCGTCGTTGGCACAATTCACGTGCGTATCACATGATTTTCCACACTGGTGGCAGCTTGCAATAACATCATCCGTAATCCGCTCGCCCATCCGTTCATCGAACACGAAGTTCTTGCCGATGAACTTTGAGGGAATACCCTCCTGCTTTACTTCTCTGGCGTATTGAATGACCCCCCCGTAAAGTTGATTGACATCCTTGAACCCATGATGCCTGAACCAGGCACTGGCTTTTTCACAGCGTATTCCACCGGTGCAATAGAGAAGAATCTTGTGGTCCTTTTTATCCGAAACCAGGTCTACCGTTTTTTGCAATTCATCGCGGAAGGTGTCCACTTCGGGAAGAATCGCTCCCTGGAAATGCCCCACCTCGCTTTCATACCGGTTGCGCATGTCGATGACAACCGCATTGGGATCCTCCATCGCCTGATTGAATTCGCCGGCGGAGAGGTGCTTACCCACATTGGTCACATCGAATGTGTCGTCATCCAGGCCGTCTGCCACAATTTTCCGCTTGACGCGCACAATGAGTTTCAAAAATGACTTCCCGTTATCCTCCACTGCGATCTTCAAAGGAACACCCTTCAAAAATGCATCCTCCTGAATCAACTTTAAAAACTCATCGTACCGTGGTTCAGGAACACTGATTTGTGCGTTGACGCCCTCATGGGCAAGGTAAATCCTGCCCAGGACGCCGAGGTTGTCCAAATGAAGGTACAGGTGATTGCGGTAATCCTCCACAGGGTCAATGATCACATACCTGTAGAACGAAAGTGTAATCCGCTTAAACTCTTCGGATTCCAATCGTTTCCTGAGGGTCTCTTTGTCGTATTTGTTGCGCAAATCCATGCGGACGCAAAGATACGACCCTGCTCTTGCGCAACGCAAGTCCGATAAAAAACCGAAGCCATGACTCATGTCATGGACTTCTGTGCTTCTTTCAGGCTTAGGGGCGATAAACGGTGTAAACTTAAGAAGTGCATCACTCGCTCCGGTTTGGTTTTCGCATATTGCCTAAGGGCCCAACCGATGGCCTTCCGGATGAAAAAATCCTGCTCATGGGCGCAATTCGCACAATAACCGAATAGTAAATCTTCTCGTACTTCCTCCCTGTATTTCAGCTGAAAGATGATGGAAGTACGTCGAAGCCAAAGGTTGTCGCTCTTATTCCAGCGTGAGGTCACCGGAACCATTTTTTCCGGGAATCGCCTCAGAACAGGGCCTGCCAGATTCGCCGCCAGAAAATCGACGGTGTCCCACCAGGATTTCCGAATGATAAGCGATTCGATCAAATCAAGATGACCAACCCTGAATTCCTTTTGCCGGAGTTGGATCAAATCCATGGCGACATACTGGCATTCGCGCTCCTTCTGCCTCCACCACCATTCGACCGCTGCCCATGCCGCTTCGAGGGAAAGTTCTTGCCAATCAGCGTATGTCGGCTTCAACAGCTCCTTCCTGATCGGTGCAGGAATGCCAAAAAAGGGGAACTGATCGCGCATGTACCGTTCCATCCCCGTCGCCAGACCGCCATCGGCATTCGCCTTCAGTTTGGCCTTCGCACGTTTGGCAAAAGCTATTCCCTGGTCTTTCTCGTCCATGCTGACAAATATCAATACGCCTAAGATTTATTCATGCCCGGGCTTGAATAAATTTGTAAAAAAACAAGTCATGGATTTCCTCCACCTCCACCTGCTCCTGAACCATTTCCCCATCATTGGAACCTTGTTCGGATTTTTAATCATGGCCTGGGGTTTATTCCGCAAATCAGAGGCAGTTCAACACGTGGCGCTTGGGATATGGTTCTTCATGGCTGTGATCAACTTGTTGGTGATGAAGTCCGGTGAAGAGGCAGAGGAGAAAATGGAACAATGGCCCGGAATCAATGAATCCGCTTTGCACGAACATGAAGAAGCAGCCGAGTCAGCCAATTACGTCATGATCGCACTGGGACTTTTGTCGGCTGCCGGGTTGGTGGTTCGAAACAACTTAGCACATTACCGGCGATTACGGCTTGTGACGTTGATTCTGTCAGTTGTTGTCATGACGGCGATGTTTCGCATCGGATCACTTGGAGGGAAAATCCGGCATACAGAACTGGACACCACTTCACCTGCGGCAGCATCCGAACAACAATCGGAAACCCATGCTGAAGAGGAGGAACATTAATCCGGGTGATACCCTTCCGGTAAATCACTCGGGATTTTCAGTGGTCTTGTTTGTCTGCCTTTTCTTCCACCACACGTAACCGACTACACCGGCCATCACATAGGGCACCGACATGAGATAAAGGATTCCCGTGTTGAGCCCTTTGCCACGAACCTCACCGTTTTCCATATTGGATTCGGCTACACGTTTGCACATTGAGCACTGGGCGGACACCGGCAAGGCAGTGCCTAACAATAAGAATGAAAAAACAGCAGAGAGCAGAATCTTCTTCATCGTTACGTCAATTTGATTCAAAGGTAAACATGCACGGCCCGATAACCACATTTTTTTGACTTGTAATTTTAAAATCGGTAGAAAGGAGAAATCATCAGATAAACAATGACACCGGTGGTCGTTACGTAAAGCCAAACCGGAAAAGTCCATTTGGCTATCCTTCTGTGCCGGGCCACCTGGTTGGTAAGTCCATACCAAAATGAAATCAACACCATCGGCAACACCACTGCCGCAAGTACAATATGCGATAAAAGGATGGTCAGGTAAACCGGCCTCAGCGGATTATCCTCCGGAAAACGTGTTTCCTCACTCATCCAGTGATAGAGGACGTAGGAAACAAGAAACAGACAAGAAAGAAAAAAGGTAGAAAGGTTGATCTTCTTGTGTAAATCCACATTTTTCCGCCTGATCGCCCGGTAGGAAAGGATCAACAGGACGGTACATGTCGCGTTGATGCAGGCATTCAAGGCGGGCAGGAATCTGACGAAAGCAGGCATGGGTTCAGGCCTGGGCAGAATTTTACTATCCAGGATGAGTACAAGAAGGAAAACCACAACGGAAACGGCCATCACAAGGCGGAAGACGGTCTTTTCAGCGGCAGGTGCAGGGTTGGCCATGAAGATGAGAATTGATGGGAAAACAAACGGAATTGTAGAAGGTTCAGCGCACTTCCGAAACTTCCTGCTGCAAGGCCTCTATGTCCTCAATTAGCCGCTTCACCTCGAAGTGTTCTGTCCCGTCATAAATACCACGAATTCGGCCTTGCTTGTCGATAAGCATGAATTTTTCTGAATGCAAAAAGGCTTCGGTTGCCTCGGGCGTTTCCAGCGCATTCAGGAAATAACTCTCCTTGGCCAGGCGGTAGATCTGCTCCTTCTCGCCTGTGATGAAAAACCATTTTCCGGAGATGGCCTGGTGTTCCTTCCCATAGGCCTTCAACCTGGAAGGGGTATCATTCGTCGGATCAACTGTGAAAGAAAGGATCACCACATCCTTGTCGTCCTTGAACTTGTGCTGTACCCGCATCATCTGATTCGACATCTTCGGGCAAATAGTCGCACAAGTAGAAAAGAAAAAATCGACCACGGATATTTTGCCCCTTGCCACGGCCTGCGTGATCGGCAAACTGTCCGAATCAATGAGATTGAAGTCCCCTACGGTATGATAAACGGTATCCACTACACTCTTTCCGTTCACAACACGGACAACAGGCTCCCGGGGGCCGATGACTGGAAGAGGCTCGTAGCGATTTTCACCTGTCTGCAATACCAAATAAGCCACCGCAGGCACAACAAGAACCAGGGCTAAAAGGAGGGCTTTTTTCACCTAGAGGCAGATCCTCAGAACAAGCGATCCCAGAGATTCAGGAAACTACCCTCTGCAAGAGCCATTCCGATCAGGTACACGATCAGAACGAATGGAAGTATGATTGTGTAGGCGAAACCGAGCTTCTCATGCTTCAGGTGCATGAAAAAGGCCACAATGAAATAGGCTTTGACAATGGTCAGCACGATAAAGGTGACCATCAGGATCATCTTTGATATCGGAGCGAATGCAATAGCGACTTCGAAGATGGTCACGAATAGAAGAATCCAGAACGTCCTCCAGATGACAGCCTTGTTCTTGGGATCATAATGTTCCTCAACGAACTGGTTGTGGATGTCGCCGGTGTAGTACCCGTGTGGTTTGTGTTGTGAATCGGATGCCATGAATGATGAATCGACTTGCTCAGTTGAATGTAAACTGTATTATACGAGGTAGAAGAAAGTAAAGACGAACACCCAAACCAAATCTACAAAGTGCCAATAAAGTCCGGTCTTTTCGATGTGCTCGTAGTGCCCTCTTCGCGTATACACCCCTGAAATCACGTTCAGGAAGATGATGATATTGATGATCACTCCCGAAAACACGTGGAAACCGTGAAAACCGGTGATGAAAAAGAAGAAATCGGCAAAGAGCGGATGTCCGTACTCGTTGTGAGTGAGGTTGGCACCGTGGATGTGTTCTGAACCGGCCTTGATGGCGGCGACCTGAGCAGGATCGCTGATCAGTTTGTAATCCTGGGTGACCAAAGATCCGGGAGGCGCTGTCTCCCCTTTCAATTCAAAGGCGTTCACCGCATCGCGGTAGACCGTGCCGTCGGTAGTAAGATAAGCACCGGCCTCGGTTCCATGGATGAAGTGGTACCACTCCCATGCCTGAGAACCCAGGAACATGAAGCCTCCGATGATGGTGAGGAACAGCCAGATCGCTACGCTTTTATTGTCCCGGCGATGACCGGCATCTACCGCGAGCACCATCGTCACGGAACTCATGATGAGGATGAATGTCATCAATCCCACATAGGCCAGTGGAATGTGTCCCTCGACGAACGGGAAGTGGGTGAACACGTCGTTTGCCTTGGGCCAGATCTCGGCGAAACGGTGGCGCATGGCACCGTAGGCGATGATCAGGGTGGAAAACGTAAATGCGTCTGACACCAGGAAGAACCACATCATCATTTTACCCCAACTTACATTGAAGGGGGAGCGGCCACCACCCCAAAGGGTAGTAGAGGAGGTTTCCTGCGTCATTGTCGCTTCAGCAGCCATACAAGAATGAATTCAGGTGTTAGGTTTCGGTTAACGGTAGACGGCCAAAAATACAAATAAATATATCCAAAGGCCATCCAGAAAGTGCCAGTAGGTCGCGCAGAGGCTGAGCCCTTCATAATCACTTGAATTATAGCGTTCCCGGATCGCTCGTGCGGAAGTAAAAATAAGTCCGAGCAGTCCAAAGGCCAGGTGGGCCAGATGGAGTCCGGATAAAACATAGAAGAAGGAACCGGAGGGCGTGGTTTTATCCACGAAGAACACTCCATTTTTCACCAGCTCGTTCCATCCCAGAAACTGGGTGAAAACAAACGCGAAACCCAAACCGAGCGTTACCAGAAGATACGTCTTGATTGCCTTTGTATCGTTGGACCTGGCAGCTCGAACGGCCAGGTGCATACTGAGGCTGCTTACCAGAATGATCACCGTGGAGATTGTGAAAACCATGGGAAGCTCAAACACCTTCCAGTTTCCTTCAGCTTGACGGACGATGTATCCGGAAGTCAAACCGGCAAATAGCATGACAATGCTGGCGATGGCGATCCACAGCAGCACCCTGCGGGAAGAGAATCCAGTATGGGTTTGGTTTTCAGGCAAGGAGGCAGTATTCATGGGTGAATTCGGATTAAGCTTTATCAAGAAATAAGACAAGCTGTACAACAGGGAGATAAACAAACGAACCGAACATCAGTTTGCGTGCATGAACGGTATCCAGGTGGTTGAACAGATTCCAGGCTTGCCAGAAGAAGAGCAATCCTGCCGCAACCGAAATACCTGCAGAAAGCCAGCCGCTGATACCGAAAATCGCAGGAATCACCCCCAGGGGGACTAAACTGAAGGTATAGATCAGGGTCTGAAAAGCCGCATCCTTGTTTTTTTCACCGAAGGGGAGCATTTTGAATCCTGCCTTTTTATAATCCTCGTCGAGCACCCAGGCGATGGCCCAGAAATGGGGGAACTGCCAGAGAAACTGAATCGAGAACAATACCCAGGCACCGGTATCGAATGATCCGGTTGCAGCCACCCAGCCCAGCAAAGGAGGTATTGCTCCCGGAATGGCTCCCACAAAAACTGAAAAAGGTGTTTTCCTTTTCATTGGGGTATAGGCCATGGTGTACAGCATAACCGACAGGAGTCCGAGCAACCCGCTGGCCAGATTCAGGTAGTGGCCAAGAATGAACACGCCCAGACCTCCACTGGCGAAACCGAACCAGATGCCTTCTTTCACCGACATCCGGTCGTCGGGAATAGGGCGGCCGGATGTGCGAGTCATCAGCTTGTCCAGATCACGCTCAATGACCTGATTGAAGCCATTGGCGGAGGCCGTAGTGAGGAATCCACCGAGGATCAGCAGGAAAAAGCGTGTCCAGTCGGGTTCTCCGGGGGCAGTTAAAAATGCCAAAGCGGCCGAAAACACCACAAGCACCGAAAGCCTCAATTTGCTGAATTGGGCATAATCGGAGATTTTTAGTCCCACCAGGCTGGTTTTTCGCAGAGTGACCGGTTGATCCATGCGCCGGCAAAAGTACAGGTTACACCACTCCATTCGGAAAAAAGCTTCCGTACAAACACCTCCTTTTATCAATAACCGGTGTTCCGGCCTGAAATCACCTGCCAGGCGGTGATCAGCACGATCTTGAGGTCGAGCAACATAGACCAGTTCTCGACATACCAGACATCGTATTCCACTCGCTTCTCCATCATCTCGTGGCTGCGGGAATCCTCGCGAAAACCATGGATTTGCAACCATCCGGTGATTCCGGGCTTGACCAGTCGGCGGAGCATGTATTTGTTCACCAACCGGGCATATTCCTCGGTTTGTTTAAGCATGTGTGGACGAGGCCCGACGACAGACATGTTGCCGACCAGCACATTCCAGAACTGCGGGAGCTCGTCTAAACTGGTTTTCCGTAAAAATGCGCCAACAGGTGTCACACGAGCATCGCCTTTAAACGATTGGAGAGAATCGGCTTGAGGATTCACACGCATGGTCCTGAACTTGTAGCAATAGAACTCCTCTTTGTCCCGGCCTGAGCGCAATTGGCGGAAGAAGACCGGACCGCGGGAACCCAATTTGACAAGAGGTGCGACAAAGATGAACACCAAGGGCATAACCACCAGCAATACCAGCAGAGAAAACAAAATGTCAAATGCCCTTTTGGAAACCCTGTTGAACAAATGTTGCAAGGGTTCGTTCCGCATGGTCAGGACAGGAACCATCCCGTAAAAATCAACATTCACTTTCCTATTGAGAATTCCCCGAAAATCAGGAATGACCTTGAAGCGGATCATGCTGTTGTCGGCAAAACTCATCAGGTCAGCCACCTCCTGAGCCTGCATGCCGGATAATGAACAATAGAGTTCGTCGACACCATTTTTGTTGACAAATTCCTGTGCTTCGACGATGGGCCCGGTATAGGCTTCCACATCGCCCCATGCAGATTCATTCGAAAAAATACCGACAAGCTTATAACCGGTTTCCGGGTGGTCTTTGAAGAAGCGAATCAGGTCGCGTGTCGGTTGTCCGTTACCCACGATGACCACATTCCTAAAATTTCTTCCCTGCCTTCGCATCCGGTTGACGATGAAGGCCATGAAAGACCGCCACAGCACGAATACTACTCCCCAGACGGCCACCTTGATTTCGGCATGGTTTATGGAAACCACCCATTCATCGAACAGGTACAGGAATGACAACAATAAAACACTGAACAAACCGTAAGCCCTCAGCAACCTGGCAAGCAATTGCTCAAAACGGGTTCCTCTCGAAATCTGATAGACACGGACAACTCCAAGAGTAACCAGCCAGAAAAAGTTGATGTATATGAACTGAGCGAGAAAATGTGAATCCGCCGTAAATCGTCCCAATCGGAAAAGTACGCTGACGATCAGGAAACACAGGTTCAAGAGGACAAAGTCCGTGAACAAATAAAAAGACCGGGTATTCCGGGACGAGTTCGCCATTCCCATGTTGATCAACTACAAAGCTAATCTCCGGAGGGCCCGGTGAGACCACGAAAATGAAAAAAAATACACAAGGCCACTTTGACTTTGGGTTTCGGGGATGGCACTATTCAGAATAACTCACCATCAAATAGCCATTAGTGAACAACCCCTGATATCGGCATTGTCAAATCTTCCTACCACTTCGAAAGTCCCGTCCGGTCGTTTTCGTCCAATGTCCTCGGTAGCGATAAAAGCACAGGAATGTACATTCGCCAGGTCGGTGATGCAAAGACCACCGGGGCGACCATCTTCGCAGTAGGCAGTCGGGTCATCCACCTGCCTCACGCGAATGTTCATCCACGGAGGACAGCGAAATAGGCCATCGCCCGGGGAATAGGCCTGGGAAAGCAGCTCGGTCATACCGTATTCGGAGTGTATACGTGAAACACCGAACGACCTACACAATTCGGCATGCACCTCCTCACGGACCATTTCCTTCCTTCTGCCTTTCATCCCTCCCGTCTCCATCACAATCAGTTCGGGAAAATGTAACGGATACGCGCATCCGAAGTCTAAAAGCGCAAAAGTCACACCGACAAGGATCACGGATGTCCGCTTTTGTGACAAATCCCTCAAAACCTGGTGCAGCTTTTCGAAATCGTCAAGAAAGAAGCCATTGGAGGGATGTCCGCTCAGCTGCATGAGTTTTTCAACCATGAAAACCAAGGATGAATCCTGGCGTTCGAGGTAAGAGGGAAGAAGGGCGAGTATGCAATAATCCGAAGCCTGACCGTAAGCCAAGGAAAACCCCTTCATGAAAGATTGCTCATACAACATTTTATCGGCTACGAGATGCCGGGAACGTTCCTGGCCGGTTGTTCCGCTGCTCCTGAACACCAAATCAGCGACCATGTTGTCCACGATCACCTCCTGCGCTTTAAACTGCGCGATAGGCAGGTATGGAATATCTTCCCACGCCGTGACCGTTGAAGGATTCACGCCCAGAAGATCCAGGAACCGTCTGTAAACCGGCACATGGACAGCCTGATGACGAAACACGTTCACCGCCTGATCGGCAAATTGCTTCTCATCCCTGATGTCGAAACACGAATACTCCGGGAAGTTTATTCTCATACCCGGTCGATATTGTAGTGAAGCCCCCGATTCTCGTGACGATTCATGGCAGCATGGATCACGAGGTAGGCGACATTGATCATATTCCTCAATTCACATAGCGCCGGTGAAACGGGGGAGCGTTTGTACAACGCCTCAGTTTCCAGATTCAGCAATTTCAACCGCTCATCCGCACGTTTCAGGCGCAAATCAGAACGCACAATGCCCACATAAACTGACATCAGGGATTGCAATTCACGACGGGTCTGGGATATCAGGATCTGCTCCGGTGGCTCCACCGTGCCCTCGGCATCCCAGTCCGGTATCTCCACGCTGCCAAACCCATCAGCAGGAAGGTTCAGCACGTGCATCGCCGCCCGGTTGGCGAACACAAGTGCCTCAAGTAGTGAGTTTGAAGCCAACCGGTTGGCTCCGTGCAACCCGGTCCGGGCACATTCTCCTGCCGCATACAAGTTGACAATACCGGTGCGGCCATGCACATCGACCTGGATGCCTCCGCATTGATAATGAGCGGCCGGAGCCACGGGAATCAAGTCGTTCACCGGATCGATACCGGCCGCCATGCATTGTGAACGGATGGTCGGAAAATGTTCGTCGAAAACCGATGATCCCAGCGAGGTGGCATCGAGGTAAACGTGCTCGTCGCCGCTTTTTTTCATTTCCGAATCGATGGCTCGGGCCACGATATCGCGTGGAGCGAGCGAACCCATCGAATGGTAATTGGGCATGAAGTCCTCGCCGGCAAGATTGCGAATAACGGCACCTGCGCCTCTAACGGCCTCGGATATCAGAAAACAAGGAGTTTTACCCGGTTGATACAGGCCCGTTGGATGGAATTGCATGAACTCCATATCGGCTACAGTCCCCTTGGCACGATACACCATGGCGACACCGTCACCCGTAGCTATCAGCGGGTTCGTCGTGACGCTGTACACCTGGCCCGAACCTCCGGTGCAAACCAACGTGGTCCGGCTTCTCCAAGTCTCCACCCGACGGGTGGAAAGATTGAGCACATACGCTCCGAAACACTGAAGGCCCGGCATTCCCCGGCGCACCTCCTGCCCCAAATGATGCTGGGTGATGAGGTCGATGGCAAACAGGTGGGTATGGATCACGATGTTCGGGTGATCGGCTACCCTTTGCAACAACGCCCGTTCCATTTCCGCACCGGTCTTGTCCTTGTAGTGTAAAACGCGTGGTTCTGAGTGCCCCCCTTCCCTGGCGAGATCGAATCGACCGCTATCATCCCGGTCGAACTCGGCTCCCCAATCGATCAATTCCCGGACACGCTCAACCCCTTCAGTGATCACGGTATGAACCACTTCCCGGTCACAAAGTCCATCGCCCGCCGAAAGCGTATCCTCGATGTGCTTGCCTATGGAATCTGGGGAATAGGTCACAGCGGCCACTCCGCCCTGGGCGTACTTGGTATTGGTTTCGTCGCTACTGGCTTTGGTAATTACAGTCACCCGGCCCTGTTCAGCCACCTTCAATGCGAATGTAAGGCCCGCGATGCCGGAGCCGATGACAAGAAAATCGGTTTGATGCTGCATGAAAGAACAAAGGTAAGGCTTCGCAAAGCGCTAACATTACCCTGCTCCGGTTGTTATTGTCAGTAATTTCGCCATCATTTCCATCATGCGCCCAGTCAACATTTACGCCGAACTCACACCCAATCCCAATAGTCTGAAATTCGTAGCCGACGTCATGCTTCTGGAAGGAGGCACCGTTGAATACCAGAATGCCGGACAGGCCATCAACTGTCCCTTGGCCCATCAGCTGTTTTCCTTCAGCGGTGTGGAGCGGGTATTCATCTCATCGAACTTCGTCACGATCAACAAATCTTCCGACCTGGATTGGTTCGAGATCACGAACATCCTTCGGGAATTCATCCGGGGTTTCCTGATGTCGGACGAAAAGCTTTTTCTCAATTCGCCGTTTTCCGAAGAACATATACCAGCAGATACGCGGAATGCAGTTGCGATTTCGAATGAGATAGTGAAGTCATCCGACACAACCCTCGACGAAATAGCCGAACCCATCGCTGCCGACCCCGATACCGAGAAGAAGATCATTGCATTACTTGATGAATATATCCGTCCCGCTGTTGAAGGCGACGGCGGGGCTATCGACTTCAAATCCTTCACCAACGGCACCGTACGTGTGGTGCTCAAGGGCGCCTGCAGCGGCTGTCCTTCGTCCACGGTTACACTAAAGTCAGGAATCGAAAACCTGCTCAAACAAATGGTTCCCGGCGTAAAAGAAGTCATCGCCATCCAGGACTGAACCCAACGCACCCAATCATCCCATCTATGGAAGATACGCTGTTCGACGTCGCCGTGATCGGCGGCGGTATTGTAGGACTTTCCACTGCATACAAAATCAACCTTCATCATCCTCAATTGAAAATCTGCGTGTTGGAGAAAGAAGACAGTGTCGCAGCACATCAAACCGGACGTAATTCAGGAGTGTTGCACAGCGGCATCTATTATAAGCCCGGCAGTTACAAAGCCAAAAACTGCGTAGAGGGACGTCGTGAGATAGTGGCCTTCGCCAAGGAGCATGGCATCGGTCATGATGTCTGCGGCAAGCTGATTGTCGCCACGCACGAGCGTGAACTGGCGCACATGGAAAAGGTATTCAATCACGGATTGCAGAATGGTGTGGAGGACATCGAACTCGTCGGACCGGAAACGATCCGTGAAATTGAGCCCTATTGTTCAGGCATAAAGGCGATCCGGGTCGGATGCACCGGGATCATCGATTTCGCAGGAGTTTGCAAGGTACTCGCCAGGCTGATCGAAGAACGATTCTCAGGAAGCAAAGTGCTGCTCGGCCTTGAGGTGCTTGATTTCGAAAAAACGCAGGATAACACCGCGCTGATCACCAACAAGGGGAAGATCAGGTCGCGCTTCATCGTCAACTGCACCGGATTGCAATCGGACAGGATTGCAAAAAAAGACGGCATCCGTCCGGAAATGAAAATCGTCGGCTTCCGCGGCGACTACTATGAGCTCACTCCGGAAGCACAACACAAAGTGAAGCACCTCATCTATCCGGTACCCGACCCCCAATTCCCATTCCTGGGTGTGCACTTCACACGCATGATCAATCATCCCACCGAATGCGGCCCTAACGCCGTTTTCGTGTTCAAGCGGGAGGGCTATGGTAAAACTGACTTCGACATCAGGGATACGGCGGATGCACTCTCCTACTCAGGCACATGGAAGCTATTTGCAAAGCACTGGCGCTTTGGTCTTGATGAATACCGACGCGCATTCAGCAAAAGACTATTCCTCGAGCGGCTGCAACGCCTGGTGCCTTCACTCACCATGGAAGATATCGTGCCCGGCCGGGCGGGAGTACGCGCCATGGCACTTGACTCTTCGGGCAACATGATCGACGATTTCAAGATCATCCACAGCCACAATGCGCTTCACGTGCTCAACGCACCTTCACCGGCTGCTACGGCCGGATTGGCTATTGGAAAAGCCGTGAACGACATGGCGGAGCGCCACTTCGGACTCAACTAAGGATCACTTCAGCTTTTTGCCGAATTCCTTTTGGAACTTCTCCACTTTAGGGCGTATCACAAATGAGCAATAAGGCTGATTCCCGTTGTCGTTGAAATAATTCTGATGGTATTTTTCTGCGCTGTAAAAAGTCGGAAGCGGTGAGATCTCCGTCACGATGGGATCCCTGAAAGTTCCGCTTTTGTCAAGCTGCACCTTGTACTCCTCTGCCAGGACCTTCTGCGATTCATTGTGATAAAAGATAACAGACCTGTATTGGGTTCCGACATCCGCTCCCTGCCGGTTCAACGTAGTCGGGTCGTGAACAGACCAGAACACCTCCAAAAGATCCGGATAGCCGATTACCGATGGATCGAAAGTGACCTGAATCACTTCTGCATGTCCGGTCGCACCTGAACAAACCTGTTCATAGGTGGGGTTCTCCCGTCGTCCTCCTGCATAGCCGCTCACCACCGACTGAACACCCTTCAACTGCTGAAACACGGCCTCCACGCACCAAAAACACCCGCCTCCGAAAGTAGCAGTATCAAGAACCGTTTTATCATTTTTTGATTGACCTGAATTACTTTCCATATGTGTTTCTTGCTTTTCAATTTGACCGGACATCTTATTTTCTCCTTTGCAGGACGAAGAATGCAAAATGACAACCACCCAGCACATCCAAAGAAACCGATTGAATCCTTTATGCATGTGCTGAGGCATCACGTTGATGATTTTACAGGTGATTTGGCAATAAAATCCTTGAGGTAGAACGGTTCGAAGTAAGCCACATCCTCAAACGACTCCTGCCTGAAAGCCTCAAGCGCTGGAATAAGCAGGCCGCGGGCATCCGGATGATAGTCTACCTCGATCCGGACATGATCCATCCCTTGAAAATAAGGAATACACTTCTTCGCCGCGTCACCGAAAACAGTGTAACGTTTTAAAGGGTCACTTACGAATGAACCTTTTTGCATCACTTCGGCGCGAACAGGTTCGAGGTAATCGAGGGAAATCCCCAGAGATGCACCGTAAACTTCCTCGCGTCTTGCATCAATGACCGGTACAAGAACATCGTGATTTGAATTCATGCCGGGATGATCCAAAAGGAAACAAGCAGCCATCGCCCTGTGGGTATCCACAGCAATCAACGGCTTATCGCAGGAAAAACAAATCCCCTTTGCCGTTGCGACGCCGATACGCAACCCGGTATAACTGCCCGGCCCCCTGCTAACCACCACCGCATCCAGATCAGAAAATGATACCCCCGAGAAATCCATCACCTGCCGGATGTAATCCGCCAGCTTAGCGGCATGCTCCCTTTCTGTCTCCGCTTTGACGACTTGAACAACGACTTCGCCTCGGGAAAGTGCCACCGAACACATCCCTGTAGCCGTTTCGAGCAAGAGAAACATTGGGGAATGATTTTCAGTCGGATTCACTTGAAACCAGTAAGGATTCAAACAAGATGGTCGGAACGCCCGAAGTCGAGTTCACAACAATTCAGAATCAGTCCTTCTCGATCGTGAATGCCTCTTCCTTTGGAACGACCTGAACCTTGTAATTGTCTCGAAGAAGCTTGGAAACAGCATTGTAAGGACCGGCTATCACCTCCTCTCCTTCTTTCAGACCCTCCTCAATGGCGATATGCTGGCTATCCTGGATTCCGGTTTTGACCACCCGTATCACCGCAATGCCATCACGCAGCACAAACACCACTTCTTTGAGGCGGTCGTCGGCGACAGGAGCGGTTTCAGTCACGCCGGAGGATTTGGATTTGCCCTTGGCAGATTCAGACGTATCGCGTGTGGTTACGGCTTGAATCGGAACAGCAAGGATTTGAGCGGTACGACGTGTTTGGATATCGACCGTTGCCGACATGCCCGGCCTGAACGGGCTGTAGTCTTCCGTTTTCCCTTGCATCAGATCGGCATACGACTCGCGTAGGATCCTAACCTTCACCGTATAGTTGGTAACCTGGTCTGTGGCAGCGGCAGCAGCAATAAGCGACGACGAATTCGCCACCTCCGTCACGATCCCTTTGAATTTCTTTCCAAGCCACGCGTCAATCTCCACATCGGCAGTATCACCTTTCTTGACACGCACGATATCGGTCTCGCTTACGTCCACACTCACTTCCATTTCGTGCAGGTTAGCCAACCGCATGATCTCGGTCCCTTCCATCATGTTCGTACCAACCACTCTCTCCCCTTGCTCCTTGTTGAGCTTGGAAACAGTACCATCGACAGGAGCGTAGATACTAGTACGCTTCAAGTTCTCGTTCGATTCCTTCAAACCGGCTTCCGCGCTATTGACACTGAAACTCGATGCAGAAACACTTTGCGTAGCAGCTTCCACCTCCGCCTTGGCCACCTCGTAGGAGGAACGGATATTATCGAATTCAGCCGCCGAGATCACCTTCTCATCGAACAACTTACGGTTACGGTCGAAATTGAGCTGGGACTGTTCAAACTGGGCGCGCGCCTGCGTAAGCCGCGACTTGCTGTTCAACAAGTTGGCCTTCGACGTGTTGACTGCAGCCTGCGCCCGCTCTTGAGAAGAGATATAAACTTCGGGATTGATACGGCAAAGCAATGTGCCTTTCCGCACAACATCACCTTCGCGTACATTGAGCTCCGTGATCTCACCGCTTACGTCCGCAGTGATTTTCAACTCGACTTCAGGCTGAACCTTGCCGTTTGCGGAAACGGTTTCGACAATATCGAGTCGTTCCACCTTCACGGTGAACACCTTCAGTTTATCACCATCGCCGAACCATCCTGCACGCTTGGCGACGACCGCGCCGATAAGCAGGATGGCAGCAACGATGCCGATTCTCACCCAGGTTGTTTTTTTCTTGGACATACTTACGGATTATTTAAAAGGTCAACGGAATTCCGGCATAAAAATCCAGCACCTTGAGCCGGAAGATGTAGTCGTATTTTGCTTGGAGAAGATCGATCCTTGAGCGGGTGAGGTTATTCACTGCGGTCAGGTATTCGAGTGATTGGATGACTCCCGCATCGAAGCGCTTCTGAGCATACTGAAAGGCTGCTTCGAAGGCTTCCACACTGCCTTTCGTAGCCTCGTAGCGTTTACCCGCCGCCTTGGCGTCGGTATGGGCCTGTTGAATGCTCTGGAACACCTGGTTACGGGTTTGGTCCTTGTTGATCTTCGCACTCTCGAGGTTTAAACGGGCCCTTTGCAAAGCCGATCGTGTATTCAATCCGTTGAACAGTGGGATCGACATGGACACACCAACAGCGCGATTGAGGTTCTGATCGAGTTGGGTTCTGTAAGGGTTGGTTTCCAAGTTATAATCGAACAAAGGAGAGAGCACAGGTAGCGTATCAAAACCGGTACTGATGAAGCTTCCGTCAGGCGCATAACCGATCAGGCTACCATCCGTTATCCTCTTGTTACTGGAGGCGTAAAATGTACTCAGCTGACCAAATAAAGTCAAGCGGGGAGCAAAGGCGCCCTGGGCGATGACCACTCCTTTCTCAGCGCTTTGCATACGAGTGTCAGCGGCATGTACTTCAGGAAGAAACCGCAGAGAAAGCAAGTAGATCTCTTCAACGGTTCTATCCACAGCAGCCTTGTCGGGGATCCCTACCTGTGGATCCAGTACATCGAAATCGCCCACCGTTGTCAGTTGCAGCAATTGAGCAAGTGCGAGTCGCGCCATGTCAACCTGATTCTGGGCGGAGACGAGTGCAAGCTCCTCGGTGGCATACTGAGCAGTGGCATCCAGGAGATTCCCCTGTACCATGATGCCATTATCAACCATGCGACGTACGCGTTCCTGTTGCTGTTTGGCGAGCTCTACCCGGCCCTCGGCCACTTTCAATTGCTCCTTTGCATAAAGCGCCTGCAAGTATGCAGAAACCACATTCAGGGAGATATCGTTCTTGATTTTTTGCAGATCGTGTTGACCGGCCATGAACTCTAGTCGACTTTGCTGAAGCGTATTCCTCAATTGGAAGCCGTTGAACAGGACGAGTGAGGAGTTGAGCGAAAGATTGTCTGATTCGACCTGGCTCGTGGTAAACTGGTTGGTGAACGGATCGATGGTACGACCGAAATTCCAATTACGTCCCGCCGATGCGTTCAGGGTGGGAAGACGCGCAAACTTGCTTTGCTGAAAATTCACATCAGCAAGTTCCGCAGACACTTCACCGCGTTTCACCGCAAGGTTGTTCTTCAGAGCATAATCCACACATTCCTGCAGCGACCATGCTTTCTGTGCCATAGCCTCCAACATGCACATAGAAAAAATCAACACGAAAAAGAAGATGCGAAGGATGAAGTTGCAGTACATGAGCCGGCGGGGAGAACCGAGCAAAGGTAAGAAAGGCATCCTGACCAGGCGTGTTAACGGATATCACATAGGGCTCATTTCTGAAAAATGCACTGTGAGATCAATCCGGAATAAACTCAGTTGGTCACATGAACCATGAAGACGAACTCGCTGATCTTCTTCACCTGACGGGTGCGCTCCAAACCACGAAGCGCCTTCCTCTTAGGCAATCCCAATTTCAAATCAGCCGACGCCTGAAGATCAGTTGCAATACGGCTTGACTTTACGGCAAACGAGGCCCCTTCTGCACTCGTATTCCTACCGGAAATGATGCCAAGCAGATTCCCCTCGTTGTCGAACAGCGGCCCACCGGAGTTACCGGGGTTTACCGGAATACTGATCTGATAGGATGACGAATCGCCCTCAAAGCCGGTTCTTGAACTGACAGAGCCCTCGCCAAAAACCATGTCTTCGCGGGGGAATCCAAGGGTATAGACCTTCTCGCCGGGGTCGGCCTCCGTGCGGAGCATGGCAAAAGGCATGTCGGAGAACCCCTTGAAACCGGCATCTTCGACCAGGAGCACGGCCAGGTCAAGTTCAGCATTGGTATAAACAACTCTTGCTTTCCACGGCTCGCCCGAAACATTGGTCACATGAACACTCTTCGCATCGGAAACGACGTGGTGGCTGGTCAGTAGATAGCCTTGCTTATCGATTGCTACTCCCGTACCCATGTAGGTTTTCAATGCAGGCGCGGCAGCTTCGTCTTTTTTCGTTAGGGTCTTGCCTGACAATAAGGCATTCTGTTTGCGCTTGATGGTTTCGACCTCCCTGCGCAACTCCTGATAGGCACTTTGTGTTTTACCGCCGCCGGCCCCATAAATACCGAACAATCCGATGGCCGCACTAATCAACAATACGGATATGGCAGCTGCAACCAGACGCCACCGGTATTTGCGGATCAAACCATCCATACCATCGTACCGGGACTGTTCTCCCTCAGCCACCTTTTTGAGTGATGCATGGAAACGGAATTGGTCGCTCTCCATTTCGGCGTCAAGTTCCGCAACCCGTTTTTTCAAATCCTGCCTTCGAGAATAGGCCTCCAATACTCCGGTGAGCTTACGGTACTCATCAACTTCCCGCACAAGTTCGGGATCGTTGGATAGCCATTGCTCAAATATGCTAAGTTCAACAGGTGATAACAGGCCGGTGCAATAGCGCTCGACCAATTCCAGTTTATCCATTCTTAAGGACATTCAGACCTCCTATTCGTTTGACGCCGGGAGCGCATCGAAAAACAGTTTTTTCAGTCGCTTCAGGCATTTATATTTTTGATTCTTTGTATTGTCAGTATTCGTGTATCCGAACTTCAACGTAATTTCCTCCATGCTCTGCTTATTCAGATAGAAATCCTTGAGGATGGACCGACACGGCTCTCCCAAAGATTCCAAGGCCACATGCATGGCAGCGAACTGCTCCTCGCGCCGACTCTCTTCCTCCATTCCAAGCTCAACAAACTCATCGGAATCTTCGATCCGGCCATTGAACTTCTTCTTTCTCTCTAACTGCTTCAACCATATTCTTCGGGCCACCGAGTAGAGGTAAGTTTTGAGTCGGCAATTCAACTCAAATCCCTCCCGCCGGATATTCTCGTAGAAAACAATGATTGTTTCCTGGTAGACATCCTTGGCTTCCTGGAGGCTGCCCGCGTTGTTCGTGACCATGTTCACTACCATGGTATAATGGGCTCTATAGACCTGCCGTAGAGCCTGTTCATCCCCGCTGCGAAGGGCGATGATGAGTTCATCCTGATCAACAGACCGAAGTGGTATCATGGATTCCATACATTAATCCCGTTTCCGAGGGAAGGTAACCCCGGGCAGGCCAAATTTCCGTATAAAAACACCTTCTAAAGATGCGTCAATATTAATTTTATTACTGAAAATCAATTACTTAATGTTTTTATGTTGGATTATTAAATTTCAATTGGGTTACATTTGCGCCCTGCCGGAATTAACGGATAAGTTCAAACAAACAACCAAACAAAAACCAAATGAAAAAGATTGCAACCTTCTTCGCCGCTGCAGCATTCGTTGTAGCCCTGTCTGCTTGTGGTTCCAAACCCGCTGAAGAGTCAACTGAAGCAACTGCTACTGAAGCTCCTGCTGAAGCTCCCGCTGAAGCTCCTGCTGAGCCTGCAATGGACACTACTGCTGCTGTTGCTACTGATTCCGCTGCTGCTGCAACTCCTGCTGCTCAGTAATCGATTTCAGAACAATAAAAAAAGACCGCTCCTTGGGGCGGTCTTTTTTTATTCACTGAGTTGTATTCTTTATTCATTTTCCATGTGAAACATTTCATTCGGAATCGTAACCCAAAACCGGACCGAGCCATTTTTCTGCAGTTTCAACCGGAATCCCTTTGCGCCGGGCATAATCGCTCACCTGATCTTTTCTGATCCGGCCAAGTCCGAAGTAATGGGAATCGGGATGGGAAATGTACAGGCCGCTGACAGCTGCCGTTGGAATCATGGCCAAACTTTCTGTAAGCTTGATTCCGGTTTTGGCCTCTACATTCATCAGTTCCCAAATCGTGTTTTTCTCTGTATGATCAGGTTGTGCAGGGTATCCGGGTGCCGGACGTATCCCCATGTATTCCTCCTGAATCAATTGCAGATTATCGAGTTCCTCCGCCTTTCCATAACCCCAATATTCCTTCCTGACCCTTTCGTGAAGCCTCTCTGCAAATGCTTCGGCAAGACGATCAGCGAGTGCTTTGAGCAATATGGCATTGTAATCATCGTGAGTACGTTCAAATTCAAGTACACGTTCATCGATACCGTGACCGGTGGTAAGGGCGAATAATCCGACATGATCGTGGACTCCTGACGAAACGGGAGCGATGAAATCCGACAGGGCCTCGTTGTACTGTCCCTCGGGCTTCCGGGTTTGTTGACGCAGCGTATGCAGTATAGCAAGTCCTTCAGAACGGGTTTCGTCTGAATACAAAACGATATCATCCCCTTCCGCGTTTGCGGGAAACAGGCCGATGACCGCACTGGCCTTCAGCCACCGCTCCTCGACAATCCGTTGCAACATGGCTTTTGCATCGGAAAATAGTTTACGCGCTTCCAATCCCTTTTCAGGATCATCCAGAATACGTGGATAGGAACCCCTCATCTCCCAAGAGTGGAAAAAGGGTGTCCAGTCGATGTAATCCACGAGCTCTTGTAAAGGATAATCATCAAAAACAGTAATTCCGGGTACCGTTGGTGGGCAAGGTGTATAGTTCTCCCACTTCACCGGAAAACGGTTTTGACGGGCTTCCTCTATGGAAACATACTTTCCCTCATTCTGACCGGTGGCGTGCTGGCGGCGCAACCGCTCGTGTTCCTCCGACAACCGGCTTAGGAAATCCGGTCGCTGGTCATCGGAAAGCAATGCACTGACCACAGGCACCGATCGGGATGCATCGTTCACGTGCACAACGGCATGGTCGTAATGGGGATCGATTTTCACTGCAGTGTGGATCTTCGATGTAGTGGCTCCGCCGATCATCAAAGGGATTTTAAATCCTCTGCGCTGCATCTCCTTGGCCACATGCACCATCTCGTCCAGCGAAGGTGTGATCAGACCACTCAAACCTACCACATCCACATCCTGCTCGACAGCCGCATCCAATATCTTGTCTGCAGGAACCATCACGCCCAGATCGATCACGTCATAATTGTTGCACGCCAGCACCACACCGACGATATTCTTGCCGATATCGTGGACATCGCCCTTCACCGTCGCCATCAACACCTTCCCCTTCTTGGATGCACCCTCCACCTTCTCGGCCTCGAGATAGGGCAAGAGGTGCGCTACCGCTTTCTTCATCACCCGTGCGCTCTTGACAACCTGGGGAAGGAACATTTTCCCCTCGGCAAACAGATCACCGACCACGTTCATACCGGCCATCAGGGGCCCTTCTATGACCTCGAGTGTGCGGGTATAACCCGAACGCGCTTCCTCTACATCGGTTTCAACATGATCCACGATGCCTTTCACAAGCGCATGGGCCAACCGTTTCTCGACCGGCAACTCCCGCCAGGAATCATCGCGCTCCTGTTTCTTACCCTCGCCCTTTACCGTATCGGCGAATTGAATCAACTTTTCAGTTGCATCCTCGCTTCGGTCAAAGAGTACATCCTCCACCCGTTCAAGAAGGTCTTGGGGGATTTCATCATACACTTGCAACTGACCGGGATTGACGATACCCATGTCCATACCGTATCGGATGGCGTGGTATAGGAAAGAGGCATGGATCGCTTCACGAACGTGGTCGTTCCCTCTGAACGAGAAAGACACATTGCTCACACCACCACTCACATTAGCACCGGGCAGATTTTTCTTTATCCAGGCCGTCGCTTCGAAAAAATCGAGTGCGTTGCGCCTGTGCTCTTCCATGCCGGTTGCGACGGGAAAAATGTTAGGATCGAAGATGATGTCCTCGCATGGGAAATCAGCCTTTCGTGTCAAGAGGTCATAGGCGCGGGAGCAGATCTCAATGCGCCGAGGCAACGTATCCGCCTGGCCTTGCTCATCGAATGCCATCACGATCACGGCCGCTCCGTATCGTCGAACCTTGCGGGCTTGTCTCAGAAACTCCTCCTCCCCCTCCTTCAGCGACAAGGAGTTGACTATGCATTTGCCCTGGGTGCATTTCAGACCCGCCTCAATCACAGAAAAGCGGGAGGAATCGATCATGACCGGCACCCGCGCTATATCAGGTTCAGCCGCCACCAGGTTCAAGAAGCGTACCATCGCCTTCTCAGAGTCGAGCATGCCCTCGTCCATGTTGATGTCGATGACCTGCGCTCCGCCCTCCACCTGGTCACGCGCAATGGAGAGCGCCTCATCGTACTTGTTGTCCGCGATAAGTCGCGCAAATTTTCGGCTACCCGTAACGTTAGTACGCTCACCGACATTCATAAAATTACTTTCGGGCCTGAGGTTGACGGCTTCGAGTCCGCTCAAGTGCAGAAGCCCGTCGGATGAAGGCACTTGGCGAGGTTTGGCCTTAGAAGCCAGCTTCGCGATTTCACGGATATGGTCCGGAGTGGTCCCGCAACAACCGCCGACGATGTTCAGAAACCCGCTTTGCAGAAATTCATGGATCTGGCAGCCCATGTGGGCAGGCGTTTCGTCGTATTCACCGAACTGGTTGGGCAGTCCGGCATTCGGATAGGCGCTCACGTGAAAGGGCGCCTTGATGCTGAGCTCTTCGAGATAAGGACGCATATCGGCTGCGCCGAGTGCGCAGTTCAAACCGATGCTGAGCAGTGGAACATGGGATACGGAATGAAGGAAAGCCTCCACTGTCTGTCCGCTGAGCGTCCTGCCGCTGGCATCAGTGATGGTACCTGATATCATCACAGGCCAGACCTCGCCCCTCTCCTCGAATTCCTCCTGTATGGCGAACAAGGCCGCCTTGGCATTGAGCGTATCGAATACGGTTTCGATGAGCAGCAGGTCGGATCCTCCATCGAGAAGACCCTTCACCTGTTCGCGGTAAGCGGAAGCCAGTTGATCGAATGTGACTGCCCGATAGCCCGGGTCATTCACGTCGGGACTGAGGGATGCCGTACGGTTCGTGGGACCTATTGCACCGGCTACAAAACACTTTTTTCCGGCCGCACCGGAATTCATGAAATCATCCGCCGCCATTCGGGCCAGGCGCGCCGACTCCACATTCAGCTCATACGACAACTCTTCCATGCCGTAGTCAGCAAGGGAAATCCGCTGCGCATTGAAGGTGTTGGTTTCGATGATATCGGCTCCTGCATCGAGGTATTCGCGATGAATGGAAGAGATGATGTCGGGCCTCGTAAGACTCAACAGATCGTTGTTGCCTTTCAGGTCATGAGGCCAATTGGAGAAGCGCGAGCCCCGGTAATCGGACTCCTGAAGGCGGTGACGCTGAATCATTGTTCCCATAGCCCCGTCAATGACGAGGATACGTTCACGAAGCGCTTGATAAATTGGATGTTCGGACATAATATTGAAAGGCTGTCCGGAAAAAACCCTTCCGGCAGCCGGAAGAGAACAGATGAATAGTGAACTCGATTGGATCTTCCGGCACTTATCTTCTCCTGCCTTGCAGCAGAATGTGAATTGGCACCTTCTGGTATTGCGGCTGCTCCGACAAAACCGTTCAGGTTCTGTTCCGGGCAAATTACACCGCACTTTCATGGGTTGCCAAGGCATCAAAGGGCACTTCCCTCCGCCTTTCTGGATAAGTGATGAACAAAGAACGCGGTCGCAAAGATAGAAAAGCAGAGCTTGACAAATCAGAGCCGCGACAAAGTCCAATCCTTCCGGATCGACCTTGCCCCCATATGCTGAACCAAACAGGT
>JBJOER010000056.1:0-13827 GCA_046049215.1 Bacteroidota bacterium
AGTCGCCTGAAATGACCAGCACGTTTTCGTTGGTGGTGTTCAGCGTACGCATCATTTCGTCTGTGGCGATCACCTCTGCCGATAAAATGGTGTCTCCTGGGCTTACATAAGTTGAGGATGCATCCGGGGTGGAGATGTTGATCAACTTGTTTCCCATCAATCCGTCAGAACCGATGTCGGCCAAAGAACGCTTTCTGACATACTTCACCGCATCTTCCCGGATCACCATTTTCACCACGACTGTGGTGTCGTTGACAATGGAAACTCCCTTGACTGTGCCGATAGCTATCCCGGCGAATCGGACGTTGTTGCCCTCGATCAGTCCGTTTACATTGTTGAATGTGACGTAGACCGGGATGGTTTTGCTGAAAATGTTTTTATTGCTTCCAATCACGTACATCGAAACGATGAGGATCACCGTGGCGAGTGCAACGAATAAACCGAGTTTGAGGTTGTTTGCGGCCTGTTTCATGTAAATTCAAAGAAAGGTTTGATCAGCGGGTCGCCGGATTTTTTCAATTCGTCAAATGTTCCTTGCGCATGGCAGATACCGTTGGCCAGAACCATTATACGGTCGGCGACAATGCGCGCGCAGCCCATGTCGTGTGTGATGATGATGGACGATGTGTTGTATTTATGTTGAATATCAACAATAAGGTGACTTATTTCTCTTCCGGTTACGGGATCAAGACCGGTGGTCGGCTCGTCGTAAAGTATGATTTCCGGTTTTAAGATGGGGTGCGTGCCAGTCCAATCCTTTTTCTCATTCCACCGGAAAGTTCCGAGGGCATGAGGTCGATTGCATGCTTCAAGCCGACGTTTTCAAGTGCTTCTGTGACCAACGCATCGACTTCTTCCCGGTTTTTAGATGTGGCGTGTCTTCTCAACGGAAATTCAAGGTTTTCGCGCACGGTCATGGAATCATACAGCGCCGAACTCTGGAACAGGAATCCGATTTTGACCCTGATCCGATCCAGTTCGTCCTGATTCAGTTGAGGGATGCTCTGACCAAAGACGGAGATCTCTCCACTGTCGGGCTCGAGCAAACCGACTATACACTTGATCAGTACGGATTTTCCCGAGCCGGATTTGCCCAATACCACCAGGTTTTCTCCCCTTTTCAACGACAGATCAAATCCATTCAGCACCTGGTTTTGACCGAAAGCCTTGCAAAGTGAAATCGTTTGGATCACCTCTTCCACTCCGGCCTTTGCTCCGGCATGCAGTTGTGTCATTTCCTCCTTCATGTCAGGCCAAGGATATCTGCGATTTGTACAGCGATGAGGTCGATGATGAAAATCAACAAAGAGGAAACAACTACGGCGGAATTGGCGGCGAGCCCTACTCCTTCAGTGCCTTTGTTTGAATAATACCCCTTGTAGCAACCGATGATGCCGATTGCGAAGCCGAAGAAGTAAGTCTTGATCAATGCGGGCAATACATCACCATAAACCAGCGAGTTGAAAACACTCCTGTAATACAGGTCCAGGCTGACCACATCCTTGATGTTCACACCTAGATAAGATGCATACAACGCGATGGCGTCAGCAACCACGACGAGTACAGGAAGCATCAACGTACATGCCGTCACTCGTGTGACAACCAGGTATTTGAAGGGGTTGGTTCCGGACACTTCCATGGCATCAATTTGCTCGGTCACCCGCATTGATCCGAGTTCAGCTCCAATGCTTGACCCCACCTTTCCTGCGCAAATAAGAGCGGTGATGACAGGACCTATCTCCCGGATCACCGACAACGCCACCATGGAGGGCAAATAGGATTCAGCACCAAACTCCTCGAGCGTAGGCCGCGATTGAACCGTCAAAACCATCCCCATGATAAAAGCAGTTACACCCACCAGCGGCAATGTTTTGTATCCGATAAGAAAGCACTGCCGGATGAGTTCAGCCCATTCAAACCGGGGATGAAAACCATCTCTGAAATACCTGGCAGTGAAGCGGGAAATCTCTCCCACCTCATTGAAAAACTTTAAAAATTGACGATTGGCAGGCATCTGCATGGAGCAAAGGTAAGTCAATCCCGACTGTCTGTAAATACGCTGTGAGACCCTTTATTGCTGAATCATGATGATAATCAGTAAATAAGCTGACCATGGTTTCATGCTACCGGATTCCGCAGAACTAGTTTTGCTAAAAATAAATCGGTATGAAAGTGAATGAAAATACAACCGCCTGGACACGCATTGCGGAAATTGTCGTGCAGGAAATTCGCAAGGACTGGCAGCAGGTGAAATCAAAAACTCCCGTATGGGAAGAGGCCTTCAAGGATCGATTTGAAGAGATGAAAGCCGCTTTCAGGGCTTCGCTACAGGAAATTCGAAGCGAAATGAACGACTGGAAGGAGGATGGCAAGGAAAGTCTTGCGCCTCTACTTGAAAAATTGATTGTATTGGAGAAGCAACTTCAAACCGCCCGTGCTGAAAGCATCCATGTCATCGACGAGGAATCGAAGAAGATCCTGGAAAACTGGAATGCGCTCCGACATCGAATTGAGGAAAGGCCTGAGTATCAGAAATTGCGTGATAGCCTGAAAGAGGATTGGATGAGCTGGAGGATCAAGATGGACTTGTTAAGGGTAAAATTCAATCTTGGTAAAATGGAAGCAGAAGACAGCTGGAAAAAATTCCAGGAGGTTTTTGAGGAGAGGAAACAGGATGTCAAAACCAGCATTGAACACGGAGCAGGTATCGCATTCGAAAAACTGAATGCATTCGAGAAGGAGTTAGAGCACATGGTGGAAAGAATCCGAAAAAGCTAAACAGCTTTTCCTCCCCATCATTTTCCGCAGGTCTTAGAAAATCAAAGATCGATCGCCTCTGCGATCAGTTCGGCTATGTCCTTCACCGTAACCTCGCTCTCTTTGTTATTGAGCTTGACACCATCTGAGAGCATGGTCATGCAGAAAGGACACGCGACCGCGATGGTGTCGGGGTGCAGTGCCAGCGCTTCTTCGGTGCGTTCCATGTGGATGTCTTTATTGCCCTCTTCCGGTTCTTTGAACAATTGGGCACCACCCGCTCCGCAGCATAGGCCATTCGACCGGCTTCTTTTCATCTCTGTCATCAGGCTGTCCAGCCGCATGATCACTCGTCGGGGAGCTTCGTAGACATCATTGGCGCGGCCAAGGTAGCAGGGATCGTGGTAGGTGATTTTCCGGCCTTTGTATGGACCGCCCTCAACAACGATTTTTCCCGAGTCGAGCAGCTGCTGAAGAAGTTCGCTGTGGTGAACCACATCGAAGTTTCCACCCAGAGCCGGATATTCGTTTTTCAGTGTATTGAAGCAGTGAGGACAGGCAGTGACGATTTTTGTGACTTCGTAGCCGTTCAATGTCGCAATATTCCCCATGGCTTGCATCTGGAACAGGAATTCATTGCCGGCTCGCTTAGCGGGATCTCCCGTGCAGCTTTCTTCCGTTCCGAGAACGGCGAATTTCAGTCCGGCATGATGAAGGATCTTCGCCACTGCCTTGGTGACCTTCTTAGCACGATCGTCGAAACTTCCGGCACAACCTACCCAAAAGAGCACATCAGCCTTCTCTCCCTTGGCCATGAGTTCGGCCATAATATGCACTTTAAAATTTTCCATCGGGTTTTCGCTGTTGGCTGAATGGGTTAGGAATTCTGTTCTGCCCAGTTCAAACGGTCAGAAGGTGAGAACTGCCAGGGGGCGCCGTTGTTTTCGATTTTGGTAAACATGCCGTTGAGTTCCCCCGGTGCGGCACTCTCTTCCATCACCATATACCTTCTCAGCTCAATGATAATGGACAGGGGGTCGATCAAAACGGGACACTCTTCTACGCATGCATTGCAACTTGTACATGCCCAAAGCTCCTCGGGAGTGATGTAGTCGTGCAGAAGTGATTTTCCGTCAGTGTGCTCAGGTCCATGTTTGGCTATCTGCTGACCGATCTCTTCCAAACGGTCACGGGTATCCATCATGATCTTCCTTGGAGAAAGTTTCTTGCCGGTCAAGTTTGCAGGACATGCGGATGTACATCTGCCGCATTCTGTACAGGAATAGGCATCCATCAATTGTTTCCAGGTCAGGTCACGGACGTCCTTCGCTCCGAATCGTTCAGGAAGCTGTGTTTCCGTTGAGACAGCTGCTGTGGGATCCATCATGATTTTCACCTCCTGGGTTACTTTTTCAAGGTTGTCCAGCTTGCCTTTGTGGTCCAGTTTGCTATACCAGGTGTTCGGGAATGCCAGCAGAATGTGGAAATGCTTGGAGTAGGGGACGTAGTTCAAAAAGGCCAGAATACCCAAAATGTGAAACCACCAGCAGCTTCGTTCAAGTAAAATCAAAGCGTGTTCAGATGTGCCTTGGAACAAGGGCAGGAGTATTCCGCTGACCGGAAAGCTGCCTGCTTTGGCATAATGTGCCGATCCGATCGATTGGAGTTGCTGGTCTGCTGCATTCATGATGAGGAATGCACTCATGAGCAGGATCTCAATGACAAGGATGATATTGGCATCATTCCTGGGCCAGTACTTCAGTTCGGGCATCCGGAACCGTTGGATGTTCAGGAGGTTCCTTCGGGTAAGGAAAACCACGCAGGCCACCAGTACCGCTGCAGCCAGGATTTCAAAGGAGGCAATCAAAAAGTCATAAAAACCGCCCAGGAAGGCGAAAATTCGGTGGGCTCCTGTGAGTCCGTCGAGAATGATTTCAAGTACCTCGATGTTGATGATGATGAATCCGACATAGATCAGTACGTGAAAAAAAGCCGCGACAGGCCTGCTGCCCATCTTCGATTGCCCAAGAGCGACTCGGGCCATGGTCATCCAGCGTTCCGATTTCCTGTCGGTGCGGTCGAGAGGCCTGCCGAGGCGGATCAACGAACTGACTTCGCGGATTTTCCTTGCGAAGAAGAAAATCCCGACAGCCAGGCAAAGTGCGAATAGGATTTGGGCAATCATAGGGGCGAGTTGGGAATCGAAAGATAATTGAAACGAAATAAGTTGTAGGAACCTTGTCTAGCGTCCAATGTTCATTTTTCCTTGCGACCGAAAACTGAAAAATGCAAATAGCGCTTCGGATGGGCTTTCAAGTCTACCAAAAGGGAATCAAGGTTGTTTGCCGATGATTCCAACCTTCGGTAAAGCGTATCATTCCCTGTCAATTGACCCAAAGTGCCTTCCCCTTTGTTGATGCTTTCCAGCACCAGGTTCAGTTGATCAATGGCCTGACCGGCTGATTCTACAGTTTGCTTGAATCGAATCGCAGCCAGGGTGTCGCTTAACCGGTTTAAATTCGAGAGGATGGAAGAAATTTCATCCTCGTGTGCATGGATATTGCCGACAATCGATGCGGCATTGCTGATCATTTTATTGAACTTGCTTTGGTCACTGTTGATCATCCGGTCGATCCCGGCCAATGAAGACTCGAGGTGGTTGAGGCTTCCTGCAAGTTTCGATCGGTTTTCATCGTTCAAGGCCTTCCGCATCTGGGAAGCCAGCGAATCGATGGATACGATCAGTCGCTCCGTTTTGTCCTTGATCGGACCGACTTCCTGTCCGAATTGCTGAGCGAAACTCGACTCGACCCCTGAGGTAAGTGTATCACCGCTACGAAGCTGTTCAGGTGAATCCCCCAGATCGATTCTCATCGCCTTTGTACCGATGAGGTCCGTACTGAAGATTCGGGCGACTGAGTTTCGGGAGATATACACATTCTTGTCAATTAAAAGGGTCGCTACTAAACGACCAGATTTGTCATTGGAGAATGATATGTCGTTTACTATTCCGATACGGAAACCGTTCATGAATACAGGATTTGAACTGACCAGGCCATCCACCTGGTCATATACCGCAAAGTACTTCACCCTGCTGGTGAACAAGTCCCTTCCCTTTAGGTAGTTTAAACCCCAGATGAACAATGCCAGGGTAACTGTCAGGAGGATTCCGATTTTAGCTTCGTTGCTTAATTTCAATTCGATGGGGGTTGTTTATTCAATTTGGAGATCACCTCTGCAAAAGGAACTTTTTCATTGCCGATGAAACCGACCAGGAAAGCATCAGGCCATTGCGAAGATTTGATCGATTGCAGTCTTGTCCTAGCGGTCTGTTCCGTGGTGAATTGCCCCACGACATAACGGGTAAATCCATCGGTGCATTGGATTGCTCTCACATCCGGGGTTTTCAAATACTTTCCCTGATCTTTCACCGGATCTTTGCTGGCTCCGATCTGCACAGTCAGGAAAACATCGGATTTTTTGATCACCGCAGGAGCCGATGGATCAACTTCCTTGACAGTGGCGGTTGAATCCGGAGACGCTCCTTTGACAGGTGCTTCAAGCGGCGATTTGGTCTCATGAATTTCCGTTGGCTTTTCCACGACGGTGTTCGTGTTGGTTGTTGCTATGGCTCCCGTTGGAGGTTGAGACTCGTTGCTTTCCTCCTGTTTGCCCGATTCCATATCGGCCTTGTATCGTTTTACAGCCCTGAAAATCGATGTCGCCATGAGTTGTTGCCCTTTATCCGAGGCGAGAAATCGCTCCTCCTGATCGTGAGACAGAAAACCACATTCTATCAGAACCGCCGGCATGGCAGTTTTGTACAAGACCAGAAAACCCGCCTGTTTGACGCCCCGGTTGTTGCGTCCTGCATGGTGGGTGAATTCGTGCTGTATGTGTGTCGCGAATTGAATACTCTGAGCCATGAACTGGCTTTGATAAAGTGTAAATATGATGTTCGCTTCCGGTGAGTTCGGGTCAAAACCATCGTATTTACTTCGGTAATCGTCTTCCAGCTGGATGACTTCGTTTTCCCTTTTCGCTACGGCAAGGTTATCCTCCGCCTTGTGCGTCCCCATCACATACGTTTCTGAACCGTAGGCTGCCTTGTTTCCGGAATTCAAATGAATGCAGATGAAAAGGTCGGCGTTGGCCCGGTTGGCGATGTTGGCCCTTTCGTGAAGTGGAATAAACACATCCGATTTACGGGTATAGATCACCTTTACATCAGGGTAGCCGGATTCGATCATTTTACCCAGGCGGAGGGCGATACCGAGGGCGACATGCTTCTCACGGGAGCTTGAACCCAGGCATCCGGCATCGTGTCCGCCATGTCCGGCGTCGATTACAATCGTTCGGATCCTGTAATCCTTATCGCGTGTTCCGGGAGCCGAAACTGATGTAAGGACAAGGGCGACAAACAGGATGGAAAGGGGGATTCTTTTCACGCAGCTCTTTTGTAGCTTTACACGTTCAAAATTAGGCCTCTTCGACCGATAATGATTCATGTGAACGACCGGGCGCAATCCATTTTTTCAACGCTTGATTGTTGGTCGTTCGTATGTCGAAACGGCAAAACGCTTGCTTTGGTGGCCATAATGGCTTTGTTTTTTTTACAGAAAGCGGATGCAATGCCACATGTTTTCTCATGCTGTCCCGATACGTTGCCCGTTAAGCCGGATACGACTGGAACGCCAAAGGATACCTTGATGGTACCGGATTCCCTGATTATGGCGGATGACTTCAAATCCAAAGTGACCTACCAGGCAGAAGATTCAGTTCTTTACGATCTCGATGCCGGCATGGTTTATCTGTACGGTCAGGCGAAAATGAATTATGAAGATGTGCGACTAGAAGCGGATTACATCCACCTGAATTTCAATTCCAAGACCTTGTTTTCCACCGGAATTCCGGATTCCGCGGGCAACATTTCAGGACGTCCGGTTTTTCATCAGGGTGAAGACGTGTTCAATGCGGAAACCATTCAATACAATTTCCAATCGAAAAGAGGGAAAATTACCGGCATCACCACGAAAGAGGGTGATGGTTTTATTCATGGACAAACGGTCAAAAAGGAGGCCGATAACACCACGTTTGTTCAGAAAGGATACTACACCACATGCGATGCGGATACTCCTCATTATTGCCTGAAGTCGGGCAAGATCAAGGTCATTCCCAATAACAAGGTGGTGACCGGACCTGCCGATCTCCACATTATGAACGTGCCTACACCGGTGGCCATTCCTTTTGGCTTTTTCCCGAACATGAAAGGCCGCTCATCTGGTATAATTCTTCCCATGTATGGAGAGTCGCGGCAGCTGGGATTTTTTCTCCGAAACGGCGGCTACTACCTGGGAGTCAGCGATCATTTCGATCTCGCCCTTACCGGTGATTTGTATTCGAGGGGGAGCTGGAGAGTCAATGCATTCAGCAACTATTCCTGGAGATACCGATTCAGCGGAAACTTTTCTGCCAATTATTCCTATTCGCGCATCAGCAGAGAGGAGTTGCCGGATTATAGCCTGGAGAAGGCTTTTTTCATTCGCTGGAACCATACGCAGGATGCAAAAGCGCGCCCTGGTTCTACATTCACAGCAAACGTCAATGCGGGCAGTAATTCGTTTTATCGTTTCAACCTGAGCAACTCCAACAATTTTTTAACGAATACATTTACTTCTTCAATTGCCTGGTCGAAATCGTGGACCGGATCCCCGTTTAATCTCAGCGTCGCCGCCACCCATTCCCAGAATACCCAAACCCAGGACATCAGTCTCAGCATCCCCAGTGCCACTTTCAACATGGCGCGGCAAACCCCTTTCAAGAGAAGAGCTCAGGTCGGAGCAGTGAGGTGGTACGAGAAAATTGGCGTAGGATATACCACCTCTTTTCTGAACACCATCACCACAAAGGACAGTTTACTTTTTCAGGAAGGCAGTTTGCAACAGTTCCGTTACGGAATGCAACATAGCATCCCGATCAACACCAATTTCACTATTGCCAAGTATTTAACGGTGACACCCGGTTTTTCCTACAACGAGCGATGGTACATGAGAACTATCGATAAAAGTTGGGACCCTGAGGCCGAGCAGGTGGTCGTAGACACGGTAGACGGCTTCCGTTCCGCGCGGGATTTCAGTTTCAGTACGAGTATGAATACGCGTATTTACGGTTTGGTCCAGTTCCGGAAGGGACGTCTGGCTGCCATTAGGCATGTGATGACGCCCAGTATTTCGTTTACATGGCGTCCTGATTTCAGTTCTGATTTCTTCGGATACTACAAGGAGGTTCAGGTTGATACGACCGAACGGATGCAGATGTACTCCATTTTTGAAGGCGGTGTGTTTGGTGGACCCGGCTTTGGAAAAGCTTCGATCCTCAATTTTTCATTGGATAACAATTTTGAAATGAAGCTCAGAAAAAAAACCGATTCGGTCGATGTGGAAAAGAAAGTCAAGATCCTGGAAAGCCTTGCCTTGAATACAAATTACAACCTCGCTGCGGATTCACTGAATTGGGCGCCAATCAGTATCACTGCCAGGGCCACCATTGTCGAAAAGGTATCGCTGAACATGTTCGCCACCCTTGATCCATATGCTCTAGGAGATAACGGTCTGCGGATCAATCGGAGCGAATGGGAAGAGAACGGACGATTGGCACGCCTTACCAACGGGAACGCCTCTGTGAATTTCGCTATTGTTAAAAAATCCAATAAGGAACAGAAAAAAGCTGAAGCTACTGAACTGGAAAAACAGGTTATGAGCAGGGTGGATGAATACATGGATTACAATGTGCCTTTCAGTCTGAATGTGGCTTACAACCTGTTTTACCAAAGTATCCCTAATCAATCGGGACAGATCAATCAAACTCTGAGTTTTAACGGTGACCTGCAACTGACCCCGTCCTGGAAAGTCTCCTACAATTCAGGGTATGATTTTAAAGCGAATGAGATCAGTTACACCTCTTTGGGGATTTACAGGGATCTGCATTGCTGGGAGATGAGCTTGAATTGGGTTCCATTCGGTTTCCAACAGAATTTCTTCTTTCAGATCAATGTGAAATCGTCCGTACTACAGGATCTGAAACTTACTCGTAAAAACGACCGATTCGATAATCGGTAAACCGGAATCACCTCAGGTCGACGATCTCGGCACCGGGATATTTGTCTTTGTTAAAAGTGAAATGATCCGAAGGGAGAGTCACATTCGGAGTGAACTTGAGGATAGAGTAAGTGGTGATTGCTCCGCTTTTTTCAAAGATCTTGGCCTCCTTCACGTATTTTCCATTCTTGTCTATGGTGAGCACAATCTTGAAAAATGCTTTTTTATTGTCTTCAGGGGTCAGTTCAATCATTTGAGTGGCGGTTCCTGCTTGAACTTGCTCGCCCAGGAATTTTGTTTTGAATCCCTTTTCATACAAAGTGAATATGTTGCTCGGTGAGATTGAACCTTCTGTGGATACCTGGTCGCTCACCTGAACTTCGTTGGCTTCCTTCAGGTAGGTCCAGTTGGTTTTTCCGTCGCAAATGACCTGTTGGTCAGCCAGGCTAAAGGTGTATTTGTAACCACTCAGGGTGATGGCTCCTTCGAACTTCTCGTTTTTCCGGGTTTTCTGATCCAGGCGATTGAGTGAGAAGGAGGCCTTTATGGTTGAATAGGATTTGTATTTCGCGCTGACCGATTTCAGGATCTCGGAGGATTTTGGATCCTTCTGGGCCAAGGACTCTGGTCCGTAAGCCAGGAAGCAGATGACGACAGCAACAAGGAATTTCATAGGAATATGGGAAGTGGTCTGGGTTGAATATTCGGATAAAGATACAGAGACTGTCATCGGAATAGGGTTAGATGGTGGACTTCATGCCTTTCAATAATTGTTCCAAACCGGCCAGGTCCTTGCATCGGACCTCACGCGCCTTACTGCCTTCAAATGGGCCGATCACTCCGGCAGCCTCAAGCTGATCAATCAGACGGCCGGCCCTGTTGTAGCCCAATTTTAAACGCCGCTGCAACAAGGATGCAGAGCCCTGCTGGTATTGGACAACCATATGAGCAGCTTCTTCGAAGAGGGGGTCGAGGTCGTCAGCTCCCATGTCAGAAGCTCCACCACCGGATTCTCCTTCGCCCACATATTCGGGCAACTGATAGGCACTGGGATAAGCACGTTGGTTACCGATAAACGAGGTGATAGCTTCCACCTCGGGTGTGTCTACGAATGCACATTGAACCCGAACCAGATCCGAGCCGGTCGAGAGGAGCATATCGCCCCGGCCGATCAATTGATCCGCTCCTCCGGTATCGAGGATGGTCCTGGAATCGATTTTCGAAGTGACCCGGAAGGCAAGACGCGCAGGGAAATTGGCCTTGATTGTTCCGGTGATGATGTTGACAGAGGGACGCTGAGTGGCGATGATCAGGTGGATCCCGATAGCGCGGGCAAGTTGAGCCAAACGGGCAATGGGTGTTTCTACCTCCTTGCCGGCTGTCATGATCAGATCGGCGAACTCATCGACGACCAACACGATGTAGGGAAGAAATCGGTGGCCGTTGTTGGGGTTCAGCCTCCTGGCAACAAATCGTGCATTGTATTCCTTGATATTCCGGACCTGGGCGTCTTTCAGCAGTTCGTACCGGTTATCCATTTCGATACACAGCGAATTCAGCGTGTTCACCACCTTTTTGGTATCGGTGATGATGGCATCTTCATCACCCGGAAGTTTAGCCAGGAAATGGCGTTCGATGGTTTTGAACAGGGTGAGTTCAACTTTCTTGGGATCGACCAGCACGAATTTCACCTGCGCAGGATGTTTCTTGTAGAGCAAGGAAACCAGGATAGCATTCAATCCGACGGATTTCCCCTGACCCGTGGCACCTGCCATCAGCAAGTGAGGCATTTTTGCCAGGTCAGTCACGAAAATCTCATTCGAAATGGTTTTCCCCAGCCCGATGGGCAGGTCGAATTCAGTATTCTGAAACTTGTCAGAACCGATTACCGCGCGCATGCTGACGATGTCCGGATTTTGATTCGGTACTTCGATACCGATTGTTCCCTTACCCGGTATAGGAGCGATAATACGAATGCCCAGCGCAGCGAGGCTCAAGGCGATGTCGTCCTCCAGGTTTTTGATCTTTGAAATACGGATGCCGGCTTTGGGTACGATCTCGAAAAGAGTGACCGTAGGTCCAACGGTAGCCTTGATCTTTTCAATTTCGATATCGTAATGTCCCAGCGTTTCAATGATCCTGTTTTTGTTCGTTTCGAGCTCTGCTAACAATTCTTCCCGCGTCATCTGGGAACGGTTGCTTTGGTAGTTCTCCAGAAGGTCGAGCGTAGGATGCTGATACTGACTGAGGTCCAGTTTGGGGTCGTATTCACCCAGTTGTTCAACCAAATTGGTGTCAGCAGGATCAGCCACATCGATGGCCTCATCAACGATAGGCTCCTGTTGGGCGATGGCTGTGATTTCCAGTTCCAGGTCATCGGGGTTTGCAGACAATTCAATGGTCTGTTCTGCAACCGGTTGTGCGACGGATGGTTGAATGGGAAGGTCGAGTCCGATAGAGTCCTCCTCCATGATCGGACCCTTTGATGCGCTTTTTTCGATGAGCTCAATTTCGTCGCGATGAGCATACTCGTCGGGTATATCGAGGTGAAGGTCAACTTCCGGTTCCGGTCCACGATCCAACCTGAACCGGTTACCAAGAACATCAGTCTCCAATTCGGCTTCATTATCACCACCGGAAAGCTCAGGTGACTTTCCAAGATTTGGGAGTTTGAACGAAAAGTTAAAAACGGCTACCAAAAAAGCTAAACCGGTGAATGCCAGCAGAAATCCGGTACCTGCATTGCCAACGGAGAGGGTTAGCCACATGTTGATTTGGTATCCGATTCCGCCTCCGAGCAGTTGCAGGTCAGATGAATTGGAAGTCAGGAAAGCGAAAGTGGGAGGGAGGTAAAGCAAAGTAAAGATGCAATACCTCAAGGTCTTGCTCATTTGGACCAAAGCGACATCGAACAGCAATTTGAAACCGCCCAGGAAAACCAGGAAAGCGAAAACCACGGCCGAAAGACCGAACCATACATGGATGAACTGATGGGATACGATGGCCCCTATCTTACCCAGCCAGTTCTCTACTCGCTTATCGGAGAACCGGATAAGATCGAACCAGGAACCCTCAACCAGGTCCTGATCGCTTCGCCAAGTGAAAAAGTAGGAGCTGAAAGCAATCAACAGAAAAACCGACATGGTGAGCAAAAACAAACCCGTGATCTTGCGGGTTCTTTCATCTTTCAAAGTATCTATCCATCCTCCCTCTTTCGGCTTGATGGGTTTCTCTTTTTTGGTTTTCGGTTTGCGTTCGGATTTAGCCTCCTTGACAGAGGCATCAGCAGTTTCTTCAACGGATTCCACTACAGGTGGTTTTAAACGATTCCCTTTTCCAGCCATTGATTTATCAAGTGATAATTGGATTAAAAGCATAAAGTTACCGGGATGTAACCAGCACTTTTAAAGAGGATAACGTCCGCTTTGAACAAGAGCGTGTGCAAAACAGGGTTTAAATTCAATTTCTTCGGGGTACCTTTGTCTGAATGGAAAATCCGGACGAGCAACTGACACTTTCTGGGCTATTGAAGAGGCATTACAATAGCCTGGAGCCGGCATTGCAGGACAAAATAGCCCAAGAGGCAATTGTAAAAGTTTTCCCGGCAGGGGAAATTGTGATGAGGACTGGCCAATACATCCGGTCAACCATGCTCATTTTGCGTGGACGGATCAAGGTGTACAAAGAGAGCGGTGATGGTAGCGAGTTTTTCATGTATTACCTTGAACCCGGGAATGCTTGTGCGTTGTCCATGATATGTGCAGCCAGGCAGGAGCAAAGCGACCTGATGGCCATTGCGGTTGAGGAGACCGAGGTGGTATTGCTTCCGATACAGTTGATGGATCAGCTGATGATGGATTACAAAAGCTGGTATTATTTTGTTTTGGCTACCTACCGTGGTCGTTTCGAGGAATTATTGAATTTAGTGGACCACACTGTTTTCAGAGGACTCGACGACAGGTTGCTATACTAT
>JBJOER010000057.1:0-3669 GCA_046049215.1 Bacteroidota bacterium
CAACTTTCATGGATCTGGTTTTTGAGTGATAAATAAAATTCAACACTGCAAAATTCAGCATCATACCCTGTTCTTTTCGAAACCTTTGTTACCAGGAGGTGATGATAATTGTCATTTGAGAGCGCGGGGGTTCGCCTGTCAATCCCCTGTTTGTTGGTGCGCGGAAAACCATTGGGACCGTAAAGATGCCATAACGAAAACTGACTTGAAGTTGGATCAGCAAGATCGTCTACGTCTTCCGATAATCATTGCTGAAAGTCGGTTTCGGTTCAAGAGTCAACAAGATTAAAAACCGAATCGACCTCGAATGCCGATGAATCAAAGCAAGATTGTATATCTCTAAAAAAGAAAATTGGTGTTCGGGCTCAGGGTCTCAATTGCACTAATTATTTATTCCCTGATGAGTCGGCCGACGCTGACATTTCCATTGGAGGAAGTGGTTTTGAGCTGATAAATTCCAGGAAGTATCGAATCCAGACTGATCTGTATTGTTTGCCCGGTTTGCCTGGTGGTATTATCCAAATACACGCATCTTCCTATGCCATCGATCAATTCTATACGGACAATCGGTTCTATTTCGGAGGACATTTCGATGGAGATGTTTCCGGAGGAAGGGTTAGGGAAAAGCGAAAGCATATGATGACCACCCGATTCCACAATACCGGTGTTGGTCACCGTATAGATCTCGACAGACGCGGTGGGGAATCCTGTACCTGCTACACCCCCGGCTACAATGAACTTATTCCCTACCGATACTGCAGATGCCTGGGAGCGGGCGTTGGTTAAAGTAGCTGTGGACCACGAACCGGTGGTGGTATTGAATATATCAACCGTGTTGAATGCCGTGGTACCTGCTGCATTGCTTCCTCCGGCGAAGAACACATAACTACCTACGGATGCTGCAGCAATATTCTGCCGGGCCTGCGACAAAGAATCGATAGTCCAGGTGCCAGTGGTTATATCGTAGATATCAATGCGGTTGGTGACCTGATTGTTCGCCGTTAGTCCTCCCGCAATATAGATCTTGTTTCCGTTGGACACCCCGCAGGCGGCTGTACGCGCGATGGAAAGCACGTCGGTAGACCAGGTGTTTGTGGTCACATCGTACAGGTCCACCGCATTGTACACATTGCTACCATCTCCTCCACCCGCAAACAGGATTTTGGATCCGGTCGCGGCTGCGGCTATGCTTGACCGTGAAACTGACAATTGTGCTATGGACCAGTTCAGTGTCAGGGTGTCGTAAATATCGGCAGTGTTGAAATACAATCCGGACCCTGCCGACTCACCTCCGGCGAATACCACCTTGCTTCCGGCAGATGCACCGGAAAGGTTGGCGCGCGCAACAGAAAGCCCGTTCGATGTCGACCAGGAGCCCAAGGCAGTGTTATAGATGTTGACGTTGTCGTAATCGGCAAAAATCCAATCGTTGGCCCCTCCTGCAAAAAGCAACTGCCCGCCGCAAGCGACTCCCGCCAGTTTGTTTCGGCCCGGAGAAAAATTACCCGAGCCCCAGGTTCCAGCAGCAGCATTATACTGGTCATACACGCCGGGAGGCTGACTGATCATCCCAATCCCGCCTGCGAAAATCGCCACACCATTGGCTGCTGCTGCACCCATCTGAGTCCTGCCTATGGATAAATTGGCCGAGGACCATTGGGCAATCGAGGATGAACTGTACAGGATAAAAAGCACGAGAAGCGGGGTGATTTGAAGACTGCGTTTCATGTTCTATAGTGGTTATGAATAGGTTAAAAGTAATTTATTCCTGTTAACCATGCGTATTAGCTAATTCATACTGCATGAAGCTACCTCGAGTCATGATGCCTCCATCCGATTGTTCCAATATAACCTTCAGGCCTGTCCGCATTCTCCGTCAAAACCTGTTAGGTTTAATTCAGAAATCGACCAATAAAACAACCCCAGTCGTTGGTATATGGTTGTTTTTATGGTTTTATACTATTGATTTTCAATTATTTAAAAATTATTAGGAGGCAAGTAAAAACAAACCTACCTTCGAGGATGTTTTAAAGTCCTATTCATATAAAAAACCCTTCAAAAACAAAATCATGAAAAACATTGTATTGAAATCCAAGGCTCTCGCACTGAGTGCGGTATTGGGTGTTGCTGTTCTGTTCACCGGTTGCAGCAAGGAAGACGGTTTGTCCCCTTCAAACACGAGCACAACTGATTTGACCAGCCGTAACGCGGTAAATGCTCCCGGTACTCAGCCTATCGCTCAGATTGCCATCGACGCCGGCTTCTCTGAACTGGTTGGTGCACTTTCGTACGTAGACGACTCTTTGAACCTCGGACTGGTGAACATGTTCATGAACGGCACCGACCAGTACACTGTGTTCGCTCCCACCAATGCTGCCTTCAACAACCTGTACACTGCACTTGGTGTAACCGGTATCACCGATCTTCCTCCGACCTTGGTACGCGATGTACTTCTGTACCACGTTGTAGACGGCCGTCGTGCTGCCAACAGTGTTGTACCTCCTACCGGAACCCGCAACATCAGCACCTTGCTCGGTGTAGGTTTCACTGTAGATACAATGGGAATGATCACAGCAGTAGGTAACACCGCCACCATCACTACGGCAAACATCTCTGCTTCAAACGGAATCATCCACGTCATCGACGCGGTGATCCTGCCCATCTAATAACCCAATAGTCTATTTTTAAAGGCCGCCCATCAGGGCGGCCTTTTTTCATTCAATCACCCGATGATTGCCGGTATATGGAAAAACTTCTGAGTATGTTTACAGTTGTCTTTGATTTTTCCAATTGGCAAAGAGTACGCCTTTAATCTTCCGCAGATGACCTCCGCCACCATTCTTGTGATTGCCAATGCCATTGGATTGCTTTTCCTTGATGGGTTCTTGGAACTGATTCTGATGAACCTGTTCATCGCTTGGGTCGAGAAGCGTATCTTAAGGCACAAAGGATTCGAAACCAGGTATGGAATGGTGTTCCTGGCCAATTTCATGTCGGTGTTTATTGGATACAACGTGATCCCTTACGGCACCCGTTTCCATTTGGGGTTTCCAAATACGTTTTCATCTTACGACGTCTTGCACGACATCAGTATGCCGGGGTTTATATTCAAAGCCCTATCTGCCATTGCCATCACCCTGGTAGTTGAATATCCGTTTTTCAGATGGGCATTAAGGGACAAGTCGAAAAAAGATCAATTATTAAGGCCCTTTGTTTTCACCAACCTGATCACAAGCCTCGGAATCATTCTGATGACATCGCTCATGGTTCTTGCGTTTTCCCGAATGCCTATACCTGGAGTATGATAGGGGCAGTCATTTGCAGAATACTGCTTTTTTCAATGGAATTGTCGGTTTTACCCCCAATCGGAAAGATGGAATTTGCTGATCTCTGTCCACCGATGCCCGCACCGAAACCCCTGTTTTCCCCGATTTTTTCTATTTTTGTAAAACCTAACTTATTGATAATGTGATATTAGGGTTTTTGAACTGGTCTCATAGTTCAACGGATAGAATAGAAGTTTCCTAAACTTTAGATCCAGGTTCGATTCCTGGTGAGACCACAAACTTTAGACGTGGGTTCCCTGCCTACCACCAGGCAGGGATTCCCGCTAAGACCACAAACTTTAGATCCAGGTTCCCTGCCTACCGCCAGGCAGGGATTCTTGGT
>JBJOER010000058.1:0-2917 GCA_046049215.1 Bacteroidota bacterium
GGTTGTAGGTTTGTCCTTGCCTAAAAAACGTTGTCCGTTTTATGGCTTCAAGTGATATGGTCGATGTCATCGATATCCTTGGGCCGATTCGCCGCTTTTTTTGCTCTGACTAGGTCTCTGATTTCAATCATTCTGACCATAGTTCCACCGAACGTCACCACTTGGCTGTTTTGATAGGTTTCGTCAAAGTTCAACCCCTTCACTGCAGTTAGTATGTCAATACAAACTGGAGGTCTTCCAAAAGTAAATACATTGCATTCTGTATTGTTTAAAAAAACATCCTTCGTCATGTTGAAAAGACTTAGGCCAAATTGATGAAAGGCCTTCGTCAGGCTGATGTAATTGGTTTCAGTTGGATTGATCCATACATCCAGGTCACCCGTTGTGCGGTTGTATCCGTGGAAAATAACTGCGTATCCTCCAACAAGGATGTATTCAACTCCTTGTGTGTTAAGTGCATTTAAAAAGTCAACGAAATCATCGTTAAGGACGTTCCCCATGCTTTCTCTTCACAAAATAGTTTTTGTCCATCTTGGGCGGATTCTCTGGGTCGATGTTGAATGCGCAACATATCAGATACCATGCGGAGGCAAACCGCTCATCAGGTGTTTTGCTCAGCCAGTATTCCTTGTTGTCATCAGCTGATGCAGGCGTATTGATTGTAAAAGAGGTTCGATCTAGCCTAGGTTTCATGAATGACTTGGAGGTGCCTATGGTTCTTTAATTGATGTTGTGCTGTTACAGTAAATTAGCATTGCTTTTCATTCAGGATTAAAACTATGTAATTAAATTGACTTTTAATCCCTGTAAATCGCCACACCCCTTCCCTGGTTTTCAAGGCTCCAGCCGCGGTACATGCCTGCCGAGTTGAAAGGCAGGTCGATGTTTCCAAGGTGATCGACGGCAATGAGTCCACCTTCTCCGCCGAATTTGACCAGCTTATCCATCACCACCTTTTCGCAAGCCTGTTTCAGGCTCCATCCTTTGTATTCCATCAGGCAGCTGATATCGTAGGCGACAACGGCCCGGATGAAATACTCACCGTGTCCCGTACAGCTTATTGCACAGGTGCTGTTGTTGGCATAGGTGCCGGCGCCGATCACCGGACTGTCTCCGATCCGGTTGTAGCGCTTGTTGGTCATTCCTCCGGTACTGGTGGCGGCGGCCAGGTTTCCCGCACGGTCACGGGCTACGGCGCCTACCGTGCCGAACTTTTTTTCGTCTCCGGCGGTGTGGTCCAGCTGGATCCTGCCTTCGCGCAGTGCATCCTGCCACTGCTGCTTTCGGAAATCATTGTGGAAGTAGTCCTCATTCTCGAAAACAAGTTGCTGTTCCCGTGCAAACTGTTCCGCTCCCCTTCCTGAAAGCAGGACGTGCTCGGATCTTTCCATGATGCTGCGTGCAAGCAATACGGGATTCCTCACGCTATGAATACCCGCAACGGCTCCTGCCTGCAACGTGTCGCCCCGCATGACCGAGGCATCCATTTCGTGGCCGCCCTCGTGGGTGTAGACCGCACCTTTGCCTGCGTTGAACAGCGGGCAGTCTTCGAGCGATATGACTGCTGCGGTGACCGCATCCAGCGCGCTTCCGTTGCGGTGCAAAACCGATTCGCCTGCTATCAAAGCCGCGTCAAGTGCCTCGCGGTAATTCCGTTCCGCATCCGCACTTAGCGAGTTGCGGAGGATGGTTCCTGCTCCACCGTGGATGGCAATACTGAAAGTGGTCATGTCGTATGTGTGTTTGGGGTCAGCTGCGCTCACCGAACAGCATGCTGCCGATGCGGATCATGTTACTCCCGCAGTCGAGTGCAAGGCGGTAATCTCCACTCATTCCCATCGAAAGGGTATCGAATGCCTCGGGGTCCATGCTCATCATCTTGCAGTTGAGGAAAAGTTTGTGCAGTCCTTCGAATTCTCTGCGCACCTGTACATTGTCCTCGGTCAGGCTCGCCATGCCCATCAACCCACGGATGCGGATATGGGTCATTTCCGACAATTCGGGAAACAAGAGCAGAGATTCTGCCTCGGCTTCACTGAAACCGAATTTGGTTTCTTCGTCCGCTATATGGATTTGCAAAAGGCAGTCGATGACACGGTCGGATTTCTTCCCTTCTTTGTTGATCTCGCTTAATAGTTTCACGCTGTCCACGCCCTGGATGAGGTGTGTGAACGGTGCGATCATCTTCACTTTGTTACTCTGCAAATGTCCAATGAAATGCCACCTTGCCATGAGGCTCACCTGCTCCTTCTTCTCCACAAGTTCCTGAACGTAGTTCTCACCGAAATCCATCTGTCCTTCCACCATGGCTTCAGTGATGTCTTCCGCAGGCTTCTTTTTGCTCACAGCAACAAGCGTGGCCTTGTAGGGAGCCAGCTCATTGATGAGGCCATGGTATGCCTTCGCGTTGAACATGCTCAGTCAAGGCTGTGGATCACGAGTCCGCTGCGCAGCTTGGGCTCGAACCAGGTGGTCTTGGGAGGCATGATCTGACCGCTGTCGGCGATATCGATCAGCTGCTTCATCGTCACCGGGTAAAGGGCGAAAGCGACTTTCATTTCTCCGTTGTCCACCCTGCGGCTGAGTTCGCCGAGCCCACGCAGACCTCCCACGAATTCAATGCGCTTGTCCTTTCGAAGGTCGGTGATGTTGAACAGTGGGGCGAGTACGCGTTCCGAAAGTATGGTGACGTCAAGTACGCCGATGGGGTCGTTGTCATTGTATGTGCCCGGTTTGGCATGCAAGGCGTACCATTGTCCGTCGATATACATGCTGAATTCATGCAAGGCGCTCGGCCGGTATTCACTTGCGCCTTTGGGGGTGATGTCGAAACTTTCAGACAATTTTTGAATCAAGTCTGCCGGAGTCATTCCGTTCAGGTCCTTGATGACCCGGTTGTAGTCCATGATGTGCAACT
>JBJOER010000059.1:0-4685 GCA_046049215.1 Bacteroidota bacterium
ATTGATTTACAACAAAATAACAATGTTCCACATAAAACATTTCAACAGGCAAGGGAATAAAAACTACCGGAGCAACTCCCACTCCCGGCGCAGAAAAACGGCCAGTTCTGCCACATTTTCTTCTGAAAAATCGAAACGCACGCCTGCGCGCTCGTAGATTTCGCCGATTGATGCGGTATACCCCATACGCAGGGCATCCAGATAGCCGGCAATACAGGCTTGGGGATCCTTTCTGTATTGCCGCCAAAGGGCAACGGCACCCAATTGTGCGAAGCCATACTCAATGTAATAAAACGGCACTTCGAAAATGTGCAATTGCTTTTGCCACAAGGCAGCCCGTGTGTTCTCGAGTCCGGACCAGTCCACTGCACCACCGCTGAATCGTGCGTGGGTGGAAAGCCACGCCTGATCCCTTTCCTGCGGTGTGTGACCGGGGACTGTATAAATCCAGTGTTGAAATGCATCTACCGCAGCGATCCAGGGCAATCCTTTCAGAACATCTTCCAGGTGCTTCCTCTTCGCGCGCTTCAGCTCTTCGTGGTCTGAGAAGAAATGATGCCAATGTTCCATGGAAATCAATTCCATCGACATAGAAGCAAGTTCGGCCACCTCACTGGGGAGATTTTTGAAATCGACCAGTTCCAGCGGGCGGTCGACGATCGACTGCACGGCATGTCCACCTTCGTGGACCATGGTGACCAGGTCGCGGAGGGTATTGCTGGAATTCATGAAGATGAAAGGGAGCCCTGTCTCATAAAGCGGATAATTGTATCCTCCGGGAGCCTTCCCCTTCCGAGAATCAAGATCAAGCCTTCCGGCCTCCTCCATCTGCCGCATGCAATCTCCCAAAAACGGATCGATCTCGGTAAAGCAGGCAATGGTGCGTTGCATGAGTTCCTTCGCCGATTGAAACGGACGAAGGGGTTGTTGACCAGCTTTAACAGCACTCAGGTCCCAGGGCTTGAGGGTTTCTACTCCCAGTTCTTTCTTTTGGGCGTGGTCGATGGCCTCAGTCAAAGGAACGATGAACCGTTCTACCGATTGGTGGAAACGGAAACAGTCTGCCGGGGTATAGTCGAATCGCCCCAGGCTGGCGAACATATAATCGCGATAATCCTCAAATCCGGCGTTCAGGGCGATGTCATTTCGCCTGACGACCAGATCGTCCATCAAGGTATCAAGCTTTGCCCGGTCCTGCAGACGCCGCTCGGAAATCAGGCGGTAGATCTCTTCCCGCCGCGTTGGATCGTCCTGCTCCAAAAGTCCCGCGGCCTGCTGCAGGGTCAGCTCCTTGCCGTCCAAGTTCACGGACATGGCGCCCGTAATCACGGAATACTCCTGTTCGCGTTGCTGCAAAGCCGCAATCAGGGGGACATTTTCCTCGGAAAAAATCTCAACCCTCTTTCGAATCTGACGCAGCAGTATCTCGTAGGGACGTCCGGTGAGCTCCGACAGGAAAGGACATGCCAGCAGTTTCAAGTCCAGCTGATGCCCAAGGGGAGCCACCCGGGGTTGAATTTCACCGACAAAAAAACGATAGGCCTCCGCAAATTTTTCGCTGGACGTATCACAGCTCATCCGGATATACCGCCAGCCCAAGTCTTCCTGCAGAAAAGCCTCCAGCTCGCTACGATCACGCAGCCAGCCAAGAAGTGAGTCTGGTGTTTGGATCTCCCTATGGAGTAAATCGTCGAAAAACCTTTTCAGCTGATCCCATTCACTGACCTGTAGATCTTCGGGAAGAAATGAACGGTTGGCCGTTAATGTGGTGCTCATGGGTTTGACCTGTCGTACTTAGTAAGTTGGCAGGAGAAAACATAGTTCCATCCGATGAAGAGTCTATAACCCTCCATCGGGTAACCTACCGGTAGAATCACTCCTTGGTCTTGGCGGTTTTACGCGCCTTTTTCACGGGAGCTTCTCCGACGACAGCCTCTTCCTCATGTTCCGCTTTTTTCTTGCGGGTTGCCTTTGGTGCGGGAGCGGCCTTGGCAACAACAGCCTCGGCAACGACAGCCTCGGCAGGTTGCTCCTGCCCGGCATCGGTTGTTTCTCCCAACACTTCACGCATCGACTCCTCAGCCTCGGGTGTTCCGATAATGTCCTTCACCAGGTTGTACCAGATGAACATCTTTCGGATATCGGATGCGTGCACCCTTTCGTCATCGAACTCCGGCATGATCTTCTTCATGGCAATACGGAGATCGGCAGGTTCTGCCTTGGGGGAAACAGAGGAGGAAAACTCGTCTTGCTCCTTCATCATCTTGAAAACCTTGTACAAAGGCATATCATCACCGTGCGTGTAGACGGCAATGTCCTTCAGCATGATGATGCGCTGGGTGGATGAAACGGGGATCCGGCGGGCATCCGCCAGGGATTCGACGACAAATCCGCCGTTGCGCATTTGTGCGACCATGCGAAAGAGTCCGCTAAGGCCGGGAATGGAGATGATTTTTTCGAAGCTCATTCAGTGTTTGTATGGATGCAAAAATAGGATGATTTGGCGAATGCGGACCCACTTTCGTCGAGACAGGGCGCGTGTTGATAAAATCGCATGCCGTTTACCGGGTGCGGCACCCAGATTATTTAAGTTTGAAACGGAGGTTTTTCCACCTCCGTTTCATTCATGCGCACCATTAAAAAAGTAGCGGTGCTGGGATCCGGCATCATGGGATCACGCATTGCCTGCCATTTTGCGAATGCCGGATTCGAAGTGGTTTTGCTCGACATTGTCGCTCCACACTCTCTCGAACCAGAGGGCAAACCGGTTGACCGGAACCGCCTTGTGAACGAGGCGCTTCAAAAAGCCATCGCATCCAATCCCTCTCCACTTTACCGGAAAGGGTTTGTTTCTCGAATCCGTACGGGAAATTTCGAAGATGACATGGCGTTGATCGGCGAGGTCGACTGGATTCTTGAGGCGGTGATTGAACGCCTGGACATCAAGCAACAACTTTTCGAAAAAGTGGAGGTATTCAGAAAACCACAGGTTCCGGTCACAACCAATACCAGCGGCATTCCCATCTCATGGATGGCCAAAGGGCGTTCTGAAGATTTTCGAAAGCACTTTATGGGGACGCACTTTTTCAATCCACCCCGTTATCTGAAATTGTTGGAAATCATCCCGGGTCCCGAGACCGATAAGGAATTGGTCGATTTCATGATGGGTTTCGGCGACAAGCACCTTGGAAAAACAACCGTGCTCTGCAAAGACACTCCGGCTTTCATCGCCAACCGAATCGGGGTGTTCGGCATCCTCTATCTCTTCCATTTGGTGCGCAGGCTAGGCCTAACCGTAGAGGAGATTGACAAGCTTACCGGACCGGTACTTGGTCGCCCGAAATCAGCCACATTCCGAACCTGTGATGTCGTAGGACTCGATACGCTGGTGCATGTCGCCCGCGGATTGTCGGATGCACTCCCTGACGACTCCATGCGCGAGTATTTCCACTTGCCGGACTACGTGGAGAAGATGGTAGAAAACAAATGGCTCGGGGACAAGACCAAGCAGGGCTTTTACAAAAAAACAAAAGGAGACGACGGCCGTTCGCAAATACTGGCGCTGGATTTTGAAACCCTGGACTACAAGCCTTCTGTCAAAGTGAAGTTTGCCACTCTGGAGCAAACCAAAACCATCGACGACCTGGCGCAACGCATGCGTGTGCTGATCGCCGGCAAGGACAAAGCCGGAGACTTTTACAGGGCCTCTTTCTTTGGGCTGTTCCGCTACGTCTCGGAGCGCATACCTGAGATTGCAGATGAAATCTACCGCATAGACGAAGCCATGCAGGCGGGGTTCGGCTGGGAACAAGGCCCCTTCGAAGCCTGGGACACCATCGGTGTCCGTACCGCTGTTGACCAGATGGAAAAGGCCGGTATGCCTGCGGCCGGCTGGGTGACTCAAATGCTTGAAAAAGGCCATGAGTCATTCTACAAAACCGATGCGGGACGGAAACTGTATTACGATGTAAGGTCGGGTTCTTACCTTGCCATCCCGGGACAAGAATCCTATACGCTTTTACAACCGCTGAAAGGAACCAGCACGGTATGGAGCAACGCCGGCTGCCAGGTGATCGATATAGGCGACGGGGTGTTGTGCTGTTCTTTCTCGACCAAGATGAATACCATCGGAAGCGAGGTAGTTGCGGGAGTGAACAAGGCCATCGAACTCGCGGAGCAGGAACACAAAGGGCTGGTCATCAGTAACGAAGCTGCTAATTTCAGCGCAGGAGCCAACCTGGCCCTGGTGCTTATGTTCGCGATCGAACAGGAATGGGACGAGATTGACATGGCCGTAAGGATGTTCCAGGGCATGAATATGCGCGTTCGCTATTCCTCCGTGCCGGTAGTCGTAGCTCCTTTCGGGCTTACCTTGGGCGGCGGCTGTGAGATGATGCTGCATGCCGACCGTGTGCAGGCCCATGCGGAACTTTACACAGGACTGGTTGAATTCGGAGTCGGGTTGATTCCCGGCGGCGGAGGCACGAAAGAGTTCGCCCTGAGGCTATCAGACGCTTTGCGGGATGGAGACATCGGCACCAACGCCCTGCGCGACCGGTTCCTGACCATCGGTCAGGCCAAAGTATCCACATCCGCACACGAAGCCTATGACCTCGGGCTATTGCGTCCGGGCACCGACCACATCACCCTGAACCGAACGAGGCTCATCGGAGACGCGAAAAAGG
>JBJOER010000060.1:0-5660 GCA_046049215.1 Bacteroidota bacterium
ATCGGACCTCTACAAATTCCCACTCTATCGGGGAGAATTCTGCTACCGTGTAGAAGCTTATGAAGGTGCAGGAAATCCATATGGATTCACCGATACGAGCAGCTCCAACATCTTCTGTTTGATACAAGAGCCTCATGTATTCGTTCCCAATGCATTTACTCCCGGTGGGAAAAACAATATCTTCAAGCCGGATTTCATCTACGTAGGAACCAAAAATTACTTCTTCGCCGTATTCAACCGGTGGGGACAAAAAGTGTACGAAACACGTGTGCCCGGTGAAGGCTGGGACGGCACGTTCAATGGCTCAATCGCCCCTGAAGGCACTTATGCCTATACCGTCCGCATCTTCGGAACGAACGGCCAGGAGATTGAAAAGGTCGGAACCGTAACTCTCTTACGGTAGTTTTCCGGTCAACGCGTGGTGAGGCCGCTCAGGGATGGGCGGCCTTTTTTTGTGTCTTCCCATTAGGCCCATCTGTGACCGTGCTCTCTCCTTCGCAGGGAATCCCTACTTTTGCCTGCCAATATACCCGATCATTTCATGAAAGCAGATCAAAAGTTTATTGGCGAAGGACTCACCTACGACGACGTTTTACTTGTTCCGGCCTATTCAGAGGTCATGCCTCGGGAGACGGACACGTCAACACAGTTCACCCGCAAAATTTCAATCCGCATTCCCATTGTTTCAGCGGCAATGGACACCGTGACCGAAGCTTCCATGGCCATTTCCATGGCTCAGGAAGGAGGTATCGGGGTTCTCCACAAAAACATGAGCATTGAACGTCAGGCAGCTGAAGTTAGGAAGGTTAAGCGCAGCGAAAGCGGTATGATTCAAGATCCGGTGACCATGTCCGAAGATGCCTCCATTGCCGAGGCTTTACGAATCATGCGGGAGAACAAGATTGGCGGTATTCCGATCATTAATTCCAACGGAAAACTCAAAGGGATACTCACTAACCGCGACCTGCGTTTTGAGAAAGACATGCGCAAAAAAGTGGCCGAAGTGATGACAAAAGACAACCTTATCGTCGCCACGGGTGTTACCAGCCTGCAGAAAGCAGAGCTGATCCTGCAACAGCATAAGATTGAAAAGCTGCCTGTGGTTGATAAATCCGGCAAACTTATCGGTCTCATCACCTACAAGGACATCCTCAAATTCAAATCCCGGCCGAACTCCAACAAAGATGAACTTGGTCGCCTACGAGTCGCGGCGGCGGTTGGTGTCACCACAGATACGCTTGCGCGCCTTGAAGCTCTGGTGTATGCCGGGGTCGATGCAGTGGTCATCGATACAGCACATGGGCATTCCAAGGGTGTTTTGGATATGCTTAAAAAGGTAAAAAAGGCATTTCCGGCAATTGAAGTCGTGGTGGGCAACATCGCCACTGCGGATGCGGCAAAGGCTCTGGCTAAAGCAGGAGCCGATGCCATCAAGGTCGGTATAGGTCCCGGTTCTATCTGTACCACACGGATCATCGCCGGCGTGGGCGTCCCTCAACTTTGGGCCGTTCTGGAGGTTGCAAAAGCTTTGAAAGGCAGTGGAATTCCGATCATAGCCGACGGGGGAATCCGTTTCACCGGGGATGTGGCCAAGGCCATCGCTGCCGGAGCGAGTACGGTGATGATCGGTTCCCTGTTCGCCGGAACGGAGGAATCGCCGGGAGAAACGATGATCTACGAGGGACGGAAATTCAAGGTTTACAGGGGCATGGGCTCCATCGAGGCCATGAAAGAAGGCTCCAAAGACCGGTATTTTCAGGATGCCGAGGACGACATCAAGAAACTGGTTCCGGAAGGCATTGTTGGAAGGGTCCCTTACAAAGGCACTGTTGCTGAGGAAATCTACCAGCTGGTAGGCGGTTTAAAAGCTTCCATGGGGTATTGCGGTTCGGCCACCATTCGCGACCTACAGCAGGCCCGTTTTATCCGAATCACTTCCTCCGGCATACGCGAGAGCCATCCCCACGACGTAACCATCATCCGCGAGGCACCCAATTATACCCGCTGACCCCACCAAACCGGCAGCCCTTCTTTGGTAAGATTGCTGGCCCGGACGATTCATTTTCACCCATTTTTAACCTTTCTCCGCGGGTCAAGCCTCTCGGACTTTAGTACATTTGCCCACCTGTTTCCACCATCTTCACAACCTATGAAAAACAGAAACGTTCAGTCTTTAATACTGATAAGCTTACTCGGGTTCAATTTCTGTCTGGCCCAGGGCACCAAGAAACCGGCTGCTTCCCCAGAAAAAGCCCCGGTACCCAAAGCCGAATTTGTACAGACCGCCCCGGTCAGTCCGGTGCTGATGACCATCTCCGATGAAAAAGTACCGCTGTCCGAATTCGACCGGGTGTTCCGTAAAAACAACCGAGACTCCGTTTTCACTGAAAAAGCCGTCAGGGATTATCTCGACCTCTTCATCAATTTCAAGCTAAAAGTCAAGGAAGCCGAGTTTCTGCGAATGGACACCAGTGAAACGTTCATTTCAGAGCTGGCCGGTTATCGCAAACAACTTGCTCAGCCCTATCTTACGGACAAGGAAGTTGGGGAACAACTTATTCGTGAAGCCTACGAACGCCTCAACAAGGATGTTCGCGCCAGCCATATCCTCATCAAATTGTCGCAGGATGCATTGCCCAAAGACACCGTTGCAGTGTACAACCGCGTACTCAAAATTCGTGACATGATCCTCAAGGGAGCGGATTTCAACAAGGTTGCACGCGATTCAAGTGAGGATCCCTCAGCCAAAGAAAACGGCGGTGATTTGGGCTACTTCACCGGCATGCAGATGGTATATCCTTTTGAAACGGCCGCCTACACCACCAAAACCGGTTCACTTTCCATGCCCGTCCGCACCCGTTTCGGTTACCACATCATCAAAGTCACCGACAGTCGTCCAGCTCAAGGTGAACTCCGCGTTGCACACATCATGGTGCGTTTACCGAAAGAGGCTACTGACAGTACTCGTGCCGTTGCCGATGCGAAAATCAAGGAAGCCATGAAGGCGCTCGCAGGAGGAATGCCATGGGATACAGCCGTTTCGAAATACAGCGAAGACAAGGGCTCGGCACGCAAAGGCGGTGAATTGCCGTGGTTTGGTACAGGAAAGATGGTTCCTGAATTCGAAAAAGCCGCCTTCGGTCTGAAAAATGTGGGTGACTACAGCCAGGTAGTCACCACCAGCTATGGATACCATATCATCCGTTTGCTTGAGAAACGTGGGGTGCCCCCTTTTGAAGATAAGAAAAGCGAGCTGAAGCAACTCATCGCCCGCGATAGCCGGAATGAAGCTTCCAAAGCAAGCATGGTCGCTAAAATCAAATTACAATACCGCTTCAAGGACATCACAGCAAGCCGCGATGAATTGATCAATAGCCTTGACTCCTCATTAATGGAGGGGGAATGGGATCTTGCCAAGGCCGAAAAATTCAAAAAGAACATTTTCACTCTTAGCGATTCCGGCTCGACACCTGTTGTTTATTCCCAACAGGATTTTGCGAAGTACATCACTACTCACCAGACAAAGCGTACCGGCACGACAATCATGTCCATCGGTCTTTCCATGTATGATCAATGGGTAAGTGAAACCTGCCTGGCGTTTTATGAGGCACGGCTCGAAAAGTTGTTTCCCGACTTCCGAAACCTGATGAAAGAATACCGCGACGGCATTCTCCTCTTTGATCTCACCGATAAAATGGTTTGGAGCAAAGCGGTCAAAGACACCTCCGGACTCGAAACCTTTTATCAGTCCAACAAGAACAACTACCTGTGGGGTGAACGATGCGATGCCGTTGTATATTCATCGAAGGATGAAAAAACAATGGCCGAATTCCGGAAGCAGATGCTGAAGGGTAAAAAATCGGCGGACGAGATCATGGATGCGATTTCCAAAGGGAACCCCAGCCCTGTAAGCCGCCGCGATGGCCGATTCAACCATGGCGATAACGAAGTGATGGAAAACCTGGTCTGGAAACCCGGATTGAGCGAACTCGTTCAGCGCAACAACCTCTGGTACCTGGTCGATTTCAAACAGGTCTTACCGGTAACTCCCAAAAGCCTGGACGAAGCTCGCGGTGTGATCACTGCCGATTACCAGACCTATTTGGAAAAGGAGTGGTTGCAATCGCTCCGGGGACGTTACAAAGTGGACGTTGACGAGTCGGTTCTTCAGCAAATGTGGAAGTAATTCGACCTTCGAAAGCGCATTGTCCAATCGGTATTCATCTCTCTCTCCCTCCGCGGTCAGGCCTGCCATTCTGATGGCAGTCATGACCACATTGGTCGTCCTATCTGCCTGTGATCGTATCCGTTCAGTCTCTAGCGACGACGACAGGGTCGTTGCAAGGGTATTCGACCGCTATCTTCATTCCAGTGACCTTGAACATATTGTCACCCCGGGCACTTCCAGAAACGACAGTATGGCCATCATCAGGCAGTACGTTGAGAATTGGATTCAACGGGAGAGTGTTTTGAAGAAAGCGGAAGACAACCTTACCGATGACCAGAAATTTGTTGAACGGCAACTTGAAGAGTACCGCAATTCGTTGATCACGTACATTTATGAGAGCGAACTGGTGAAGCAGAAGCTGGATACGTCCATCAGCGAAAAGGAAATCGAACTGTATTACAACGACCATCCGAACCATTTTCAGCTGAAAAGCAATATTATTCAGGCTTATTACTTCAGGTTGCCCAACAACTCGCCAAAGTCTGCGAAAATCAAATCATGGTTCCGCAGCAACAAACCCAAAGACCGTCAATTGCTGGAAGAATACTGTTATCAGTTCGCCACAGAGTATTCTTTCAATGCCGAAGAATGGATACTTTTTGACGACCTGCTTATGAAAGTCCCCATCCAGACCTACAACCAGGAGCAATTTCTTCGCAACAACCGGTTCATCGAAATTCCCGACTCCAACGGAACCTATTACGTCGAAATCAAAGGATTCAAGATGCGGGAAAGCGCATCGCCCCTGCAATTCGAACGGGAAAACATCCGAAATCTCATTCTGAACAAACGGAAAATAGATCTTATACGTTCCATGGAAAAGGATGCCTACCAGGACGCCCTTCAAAAAAATGAAATCGAAAATTTCCTTACCGGTAAATAGAATCCTTGGGATTCCCGTGTTCATCGTCGCATGCCTTGCTGCGACAACAGCTTTTGCCCAGCCCGGCAAGGACACCAAAGTGGTTGACCAGATCATCGCAGTGGTGGGTAACAACATCATCCTGCTTTCCGATCTTGAAGCACAGGCTCAACAAGCCTTGCCACAGACCAACCTGCGTGGTGAGGCTCTCCGATGCCGCGTACTCGACCAGTTGCTCCTTCAAAAACTACTTCTACACCAAGCCGATATCGACAGCATTACCGTCAGTGACGATCAAGTGGAGCAGAAGATCAACCAGAACATGTCGTATTTCATTCAGCAGATCGGATCAGTTGAAAAACTCGAGCAGTACTACGGGAAATCCATTGCTGAACTGAAAGAGGAGTTCCGACCTGTTGTCAGGGATCAGTTACTTGTGCAACAAATGCAGAGTAAGCTAACCGGTTCGGTCACCGCCTCTCCTGCCGATGTCAAGAGTTTTCTGGATAACGTACCCGTAGATAGCCTGCCATTGATCAATGCTGAAGTGGAGTATGCCCAGATCCTGAT
>JBJOER010000061.1:0-5046 GCA_046049215.1 Bacteroidota bacterium
GCACTCACCATCTTCATCGCCTTGGTGATCTGCTGCGTGCTGTTGACGCTGGCGATGCGGATTCGGACTTCTTTGAGGTTCGGCATGGTTTTCTGAGACCTGCTGTCCCGGGATCGACAACTTCGTCAACCCGGAGCGTTAGGATGTTATGCTACGAATTTCTTGGCAAGGTCCTTCGCTACTTTTTCAATTTCCCCGGTGATCTCGTCGTTGATGACACCCTTGGCGAGCTGTTCGAGCACGTTCTTGTGCTGGGCGCGCAGGATGTTCAGGAAGTCCGCTTCGAACTCCTTCACCTTCCTCACGGGTACGGATTGGAGAAGACCTTTGGTGCCGCAATAGATGATGGCGACCTGCTCCTCCACGCGGAAGGGTGCGTACTGACCTTGCTTCAGGATCTCTACGTTGCGGGAACCTTTGTCGAGTACCGCCTTGGTAGCGGCATCGAGATCGGAACCGAACTTGGAGAAGGCCTCCAGCTCGCGGTACTGGGCCTGATCGAGCTTGAGGGTACCTGCAACTTTCTTCATCGACTTGATCTGCGCATTACCACCCACGCGGGATACGGAAATACCTACGTTGATGGCTGGACGAACACCCGAGTTGAACAGGTTCGCCTCGAGGAAGATCTGACCGTCGGTGATGGAGATCACGTTGGTGGGGATGTATGCGGATACGTCACCGGCTTGTGTCTCGATGATCGGAAGTGCCGTGAGGGAACCTCCCCCTTTCACCTTGCTCTTCAGCGACTCAGGCAAGTCGTTCATCTGGGAAGCGATGCTATCCGACTTGATCACCTTGGCGGCACGCTCAAGCAGACGGCTGTGCAGGTAGAATACGTCACCGGGGTATGCTTCACGACCCGGGGGACGACGCAGCAGCAGCGACACTTCGCGGTAAGCCACGGCCTGCTTCGACAAATCGTCATATACCACCAGGGCGGGACGACCGGTATCGCGGAAAAACTCACCGATAGCGGCACCGGCCATGGGAGCGTAGAACTGCATAGGAGCTGACTCGGAAGCAGCAGCAGATACCACCACGGTATAGGGCATGGCACCGCGCTCTTCGAGCACTTTCACCACGTTGGCCACGGTGGAACCTTTCTGACCTACGGCAACGTAGATGCAGAACACAGGCTCTCCGCGCTCGTAGAATTCACGCTGGTTGATGATGGTATCGATGGCCACGGCGGTCTTTCCCGTCTGACGGTCGCCGATGATCAGCTCACGCTGTCCACGACCGATGGGGATCATCGCGTCGATGGCTTTGATACCGGTCTGCAAAGGTTCGTTTACAGGCTGACGGAAGATAACGCCAGGGGCTTTACGCTCCAGCGGCATTTCAAACAACTCGCCGCTCAGCGGACCCTTTCCGTCGATGGGGTTGCCCAGGGTGTCGACAACTCGACCCAGCATGCCCTCACCTACACGGATAGAGGCGATCTTTCCGGTACGTTTTACGGTATCGCCTTCCTTGATGTCGTTGGTCGAACCCAGCGTCACCGCACCGATATTGTCTTCCTCGAGGTTAAGTACGATCCCTTTCAGGCCGTTTTCGAACTCGATGAGCTCACCGGACTGCACTTTGGTGAGTCCGTAAATACGGGCAATACCGTCACCCACCTGGAGCACGGTACCGACTTCTTCCATTTCAGTGGCGGACTTGAATCCGGCCAGTTGCTGGCGAAGGATGGCGGACACTTCGTCCGGTCTAACATCTACCATTTTATTCTGTGTTATGTGTTGTTATAGTGCTTATTTAAAGGCTTTACCGGGAAGGCAAAGACCGGGAAATCGGAATCAGTATTCTTTGATATAGAGGTTGTCGTCGAATTCGTTCTTCAACTGGCGGAGTTTGCGGCTCACGCTGGTGTCGAACTGCTGGTCGCCGATGGTGAGTACGAATCCCCCGATCAGGGATGGATCCACCTCCTCGATCATCTCCGCTTTTTCACCCTTGGCCGAACGAACCAGCTTGAGGATGGTCTGACGGGTGCTGTCGTCCAGGGCAACGGCTGTTGAAAGATGCGCAGTGACGATGCCCTTCATGGACTTGTATAAGTTCACGAATTCGGTCGCGATGTCTTCGAGATAGCCTTCACGCCCTTTGCGGATGATGATACCGATGAAGGCGTTGCTCACCGGATCGAGGTGCTGGGCGAAGAGCGCTTTCATGACGGCCTCTTTCTTGTCACTCTGCACAATCGGATTGCGCAGCAGGAGCACGAACTCGCGGCTTGCCTGACAAGTGGAATGCACCCGCTCCATGTCCGCATAGACCCGGTCCACGATCTGACGCTCCTGGGCCAGTCCCAACAGGGATTTGGCATATCGCCGGGCTACTTTCGATTCGATCATGTCGATTGTTTCTGTTTAGTAGGATTTCCGCGGAGGGATCAATTCATTTTCACATCCTTGAGCAAATCCTGCACAAGGGCTTTCTGCTTCTCTTCGCTGCTCAGTTGCTGACGGATGACCTTTTCAGCGATCTCGATGGAGAGGGTCGCCACCTGGTTCTTCAACTCGGTGATGGCTGCCATCTTTTCATTCTGAATCGCTTCGCGGGCGATGGTGATCATGCGGTCGCCTTCGGTCTGTGCCTTGGTGCGCGCTTCGTTCACGATCTGATCCTTGGTCTCACGGGCCTCCTTCAGGATACGGTCGCGCTCATTGCGGGCATCCATCAGGATCTTCTCGTTCTCCGCTTTCAGTCCGGCCATCTCTTCCCGTGCCTTCTTGGCCGAGTCGAGCGCTTCCTGAATACCCTGCTCACGCTCCTTCAATCCATTGAGGATGGCAGGGAACGCGAACTTCCAAAGGATGAAAAAGATGATGCTGAATCCAAGCAGCATCCAGAAGACAAGGCCGATCGCCGGTTTGACTAATTCCATGGGTGAGGAACGTTTATGTGGTTGTTGTTAATGCGTAATGGTTTGGAAGAAACCACCATCCCTCGACCAATCGTTCCGGGATGGTGGCTAACGGGGATGATTACCCGAATACGACCAGCATGCAAGTCACCAGGCCGATGATCGCTGCACCTTCCACCAGAGCGGCGGTGAGGATCATGTTGGCACGGATGTCGTTGCTCGCTTCAGGCTGACGGGCGATGGATTCGAGAGCGGAACCACCGATGCGACCGATACCGATACCGGCACCGATTGCTGCGAGTCCTGCTCCGATACCGGCCAGGCCGGGGGAAAGCGATGCTGCTTCCAGGAGGATTGAGGTTAACATGTTGTTTTGGGTATTAAGTGAAACTATGAATGTGCGTGAATGATCAATGGTGTGCCTCTTCGTGGTGGTGCTCCTCTACGGCTGCTCCGAAGTAGATGGCCGAAAGAAGTGTGAAGACGTAAGCCTGCAGGAAGGCGACCAGCAGCTCCAGGAAGCCCATGAAGGCGTACATCAGCATGCTGAACACCGAAATACCATAAGCGCCACCGGTACCGAACGACTCCTTGAAGATGAAGATCATGCTGATGAAGGAGAGGGCCACGATGTGACCGGCCGTGATGTTCGCGAATAGACGAACCATCAACACGAAGGGACGGAGAAACACGCCCAGGATCTCGATCGGAGTAAGAATGAGGAGGATGGGTTTGGGAACGCCCGGCATGGCCAGCACGTGTCCCCAGAAATTCTTGTTAGTGTTGAGCAACTGGATCACAAAGGTGATGGTCGCCAGGGTGAGGGTGACAGAAACGTTACCGGTCAGGTTGGCACCGCCCGGAAAGAAAGGAATAAGTCCGAGCAGGTTGTTCAGGAAAATGAAGAAGAATACGGTCAACAGGTACGGCATAAAGCGCTCGTACTTGTGTCCGATGCTGGGCTTGGCCACATCATCGCGGATCATGATGATCAGGGGCTCGATCAACGACTGTAATCCCTTAGGAGCCATTCCTTTGCGCCTGGTGTAAGCCTTGGCAACAGAAAGCATGATGAGCACCAATAACGTACCGCTGATGAAAATGACCGCCACATTCTTGGTAATGGAGAGGTCGATGAGCGTAGCCGTGACTTCTTCATCGATCACCGCCACGTGGGGATCGATCTGTGCTGGTTCAATGACCGCAACAATACTGTATTTCTTCTCCCCTTCCCTTTTATGCAGCATATATCCCCTGTGGGTACTGTGTCCATGATGGAAATGACTGGAAGGAAAGGCAACAAGTCCGCGGGAAGAGTAAATGATCACCGGCAGAGGAATGGAAACAGCATGATCGCCTTCACCCCACAGGTGCCAGTCGTGTGCATCCAGCACGTGCTCCATGATCACGTCGCCCGGATTGAACGGTTCTTCACCGTGCTCCCCACCATGGCCTTCAGCAGTAACGGTGGCGGCCGTGTCAACAGACATTCCTTCGTCAACCTGCGTGGAATCGGCAGAAGCCTGGGCGATGAACAAGCCGCTCAGGAAAACGGCGGTGATAACAGTAAGTATAGATAAACGCTTGAATTTCAGCATGATAGAAGCGCCCTGAGGGATTTGAGGACGCAAAGGTAGTCAAAATGGATAAATTGATTTGATGATTTGATGATTTGGTGATGCCCCCCCCCGACCCCCCCATATTGGTGGTTCGATAGATTGTTAAATGGGTGATGGGGTTGGCGGATTGGCGGATTGGTGGATTGGTGGATTGGTGGGTTGGCGGATTGGTGGGTTGGCGGATTGGCGGATTGGCGGGTTGGCGGGTTGGTGGATTGGTGTTGGGGCGATTTATTTCTGGTCCCTGAGCTTGTGTTCCCTGAGCTTGTCGAAGGGTCGAAGGGTCGAAGGGCCTACAATGTGACGTAGTGAATTAGAATCCAACGCCGGGCTTCGTCCGATAGCTATCGGACAGGCTCAGCCACCAGTTAATGCTGGTCCCTGAGCTTGTGTTCCCTGAGCTTGTCGAAGGGTCGAAGGGTCGAAGGGCCTACAATGTGACGTAGTGAATTAGAATCCAACGTCGGGCTTCGTCCGATAGCTATCGGACAGGCTCAGCCACCAGTTAATGCTGGTCCCTGAGCTTGTGTTCCCTGAGCTTGTCGAAGGGTCGAA
>JBJOER010000062.1:0-9803 GCA_046049215.1 Bacteroidota bacterium
ATCTGCGATCCACCCCCAACCTGAAGTTCCGATTTTTTGATTTTTCTTCGCAGGGTGAGAACCCGGCTTTTAATTGTGCTTTTCTTCCAGATTTGGCAATCATGCGCCTTTGCGCAGTCCGCCTCCGACAGTATTATCAGGCTTCAGCCGGCGGAAATACAATCCCTTCAATCCCTGCTCCCAAGATCGATTTCACAAAATACTTTTGACAGCATCAGCCTCCAGCCGGCGATCATCCAGCGGATCATCGTCACAGGTAACGAACGGACGAGGCTACCCATCATACTTAGGGAATTGACCTTCCATGAACAGGACACGTTTCCCATGTACGTGCTTGAATCGGCCATCGAAAGAAGCCGGCAAAACCTCATGAATACCGGACTTTTCAATTTCGTTGAAATCCATTATTTCCAAACGGACAACCGGGAAACGATCATTCACATCGACTTGACAGAAAGATGGTACCTGTGGCCATCTCCGGTGTTCGAGATCGCCGACCGCAACCTGAATGAGTGGTGGCAAAGAAAAGACCTGTCCCGTACCAATTACGGCGCGTTCGTCCGCCAGGAGAACCTAACGGGGAGGGACGATATCCTTCAAGTCCAGGCCCTGTTCGGTTACACGCAACGATACGGGATCTACTACACCAGGCCCTACATCAACCGCAAGATGAACATCGGTCTTACGGTGGGTTTTTATACCACCCGCGTGAAGGAGGTTGCTTGGGGAACCACCGACAACAAACTTGACTTCTTCAGAAATCCGGACGCGTTCCAACGCGAAGAGACGCAGGGGTATCTGAGGCTAACCAAACGAAGCGGACTCTACGACTATTTCTCCACCACCATCGACTACCGGTTTTCCCAGGTGTCCGATACCGTCATCTCGCTCAATCCCCAGTATTTCTTCGAAGAGGAACCGATTCAACAACACATCGGCCTTACCTGGTCGTACCGGTATGACAAGAGGGATTACCAGCCTTATGCTCAGAACGGCCAATTGTTCGAAGTTGAGGTAAACAAAACCGGATTGGGACTACTGCGCCACGAACCCGACCTGATGTACATCGCAGCCGGAGTTCGCCTGTACCGACCTTTGGCCAGGAGGTGGAGCATGGGCGCGGCATTGAAAGGCCGGATCACACAGTACCGTCCTTCACCATTTTTCAACCAGCGTGCCCTGGGTTATGGTTCGGACTACATCCGGGGGTACGACCTGTATGTGATGAATGGACAGGATTACCTGCTGTTTCGTTCCAACCTCAGGTATGCTCTGGTGACAAGAAGGATCTATGAGTTACCCTACATCCGTTCAGGAAAATTCAAACGTTTTCCGGTAGCGGTTTACCTCAACGGTTTCTTTGATGCAGGAAAGGTGGAAGACCAGGTGTTCGGCTACCGCAACCCTTTGAGCAACCAATGGCAATACGGGACCGGCGGCAGCCTGGATGTTGTCACGTATTATGATATCGTACTCCGATTTGAGTACGCTTTCAACCGGATGGGGGAAAGTGGTTTTTTTCTCCGCATCGGCTCAGTTTTCTAGCCGATCCCCTACCGCTTCATCGATCAATTGAGCCGCGAAGTACTTTTGGCTACCTTCGCCTGAATGAAAGTGGCACTTTACGCCCGTCAGGTAGCCCGTGAACATTTCCCATTCATCAGCCAGTTGCTTGATGAATTGAAACGGCTTCGGACAGACCTGTACATCTACCAGCCTTTATACCATGAGCTCATTGGCGGTGGCGTAGATACCGATTCCGTCGTTCCTTTCCACGCCGGATCGGAGATCCACAACAAAGTCGATTTCCTGATCAGTCTAGGTGGTGACGGAACCATTCTTGACACCCTCACCCTAGTACAAGACAGTGGGATTCCGGTGCTTGGGATCAACCTGGGACGACTTGGCTTTCTGACCAGCATCGGCAGGGACGAAATCGCCATGGCCATGGATGCTCTTGAAAAAGGACATTTCACCCTGGACAATAGGGCCTTGTTACGCCTGGAATCGAATCGAAACCTGTTCGGGGGAGCCAATTACGCCCTGAACGAGCTGACCATCCACAAAAAGGACAGCTCAAGTATGATCACCATTCACACCTACCTCAACGGCGAGTACCTCAATTCCTATTGGGCAGACGGTCTGATTATTGCCACCCCCACAGGATCTACCGGTTATTCCATGAGTTGCGGTGGCCCAATTGTCGCACCTTATTCAGGAAATTTCGTCATCACCCCCATTGCACCCCACAACCTCAGCGTGCGGCCGATCGTGGTTTCGGATAAAAACGTCATCTCCCTGGAAGTTGAGGGAAGGAATCCATATTTCCTGGCTACACTCGATTCCAGATCGGTCACCATTGATACGGCTATCTCATTGGCTGTCAGAAGAGAAGACTTTACAATGAACCTGGTCAGGCTGGGTTCATCCAACTTCCTCGACACCTTGCGCAAGAAACTGGGATGGGGATTGGACACAAGAAATTAAATCCCCCGATCGATTCGGAGGATGAGGATTCCCGATATGCATAAAATACTATTTTTGTCCAAAGGCCCGATCCAACCTATGATGAAATACAGAGCCTCGGCGATTGCTCTCCTCCTGATATTTATCAGTAGCATGGCCTATTCCCAGCGACTACGCGCGCGTTGGAAAGCCTACCGGTATGAATGGAGTGCAGGAATTGGCGCCAGCAACATACTGGGTGACCTGGGTGGAGCCAACGCAATTGGAACAAATGGGTTCAAGGATCTTGAACTAGGCCTAACCCGTCCTGCTTTGACAGTAGGTCTACGTTACCGTCTCGGCCAGAACTTTTCTATTCATTCCCACCTGACTTACGGACACGTTCGCGGCGACGATAAATTGACCGAAGAGTTTTTCAGGAATAATCGCAATTTGAATTTCAAAAGTGACATCTACGAGTTCAATGTCAATTTTGAAGCCGCACTGCTTAACCAAAGACAAGGGGGGATTTACCGCCTGAAAGGGGTAAGAAGAACATCGACATTTGAAAGTTCGCTGTATGCCTTTGCGGGAATCGGGATCTTCCATTTCAACCCAAAAGGCATGATCGACGACAAGTGGTACCGTCTTCAGCCTATGGGTACCGAAGGACAAGGCATTTCTCCCGCTCGAGAAAAATACAAGCTCACGCAATTGTGCATTCCAATGGGCATCGGTGCCCGGTATTTCTTCAATCGCCGCATGGGCATCGGATTTGAGTTCGGTATCCGCAAGACTTTCACCGATTACATTGACGATGTAAGTAAAACCTATTACGACAACGACGCCATCAAACAGAAATACGGTTCCGTTGCGGCAACTCTGGCAAACCCAAGTTTGTCTTTTGCTGCTGACCCCGAGAATGACAACATTACAGCTTCCGGTCAACAACGAGGGGATCCCCGCGACAACGACGCCTACATGTTTGCGATTTTCAGCATCCATTACAAGCTGAGGACAGGAAGGACCAACTTCCCTGTATTCTGACATTCCTTTTTAAGGAATATTCTCCTGAAGAAACGATACACCATCACATACTTCAAGTGGATTTCCGGCGTTTGATGTTTCCGGTGAAAAGAACCCTGATCGTCCTTATTACAGTCGCTTTGTCGGCTCCTTCGCTTATTTACTCGCAATCGAGGGAAATGGGAATCATGCTGGGAACGATGGGATACAGGGGGGACTTGAATCCTACTGTTTACGACAACCGGTACCTTGAGCCGGCCGTTGGCCTATTGTACAGGCGTTCCTATAGCAACCACTGGTGCTTTAAAGCCGGCTTGAATTACGGCCACATCCAGGCCAGCGACACTCAGGCAGAGGATGACTGGAGCAAGAACAGGAACTTGAATTTCCGTTCCCATATCATCGAGGCGACCGGACAATTCGAGTTCAACTTCTTCCCCTACCAAACTGCCAGCCCTTTCTCGAAATTCAGCCCTTACCTATTCTGCGGATACAGTCTGTTTCATTTCAATCCAAAAGCTGAAATCAACGGGGAATGGGTGAAACTTCAACCCCTGGGCACTGAGGGTCAGGGAACGGACCAATATCCTGACCGTAAGAAATACAGTAGGACAAGCCTTGCCTTTACCTATGGCGGAGGAATTAAGTTCAAGATCATGCGCCGTTTCGGACTCATGATCGAATCCGGAATTCGCTCGGCATATACAGATTACCTCGACGATGTAAGCTCTACATACGCCGATCCGCTCGCTATCAGAAGAGAGCATGGCAAAACGGCCATGGCACTGAGCGACAGGTCGCTGGAACAAGTCCAGGGTGGTAACGTGGGGCGGCAACGCGGCGACCGAAGAAACCGCGACCTCTATGTTTTCACGGGTGTTCAACTCACTTACACTTTGTCGAAGAAGTACATTGACAGCTGCAGACCTTTCCGAATCAAATTGTGGTGAGGCCGATTGCGTTAAAGGCTGTTAATTGGAGAAGTTCTCTCCGCTCCCGAGCCCCATTTACTACATTTGCGGGCTCCCAATGATGGCCACCAGCACAAAAGATAAAATTGACCTGAACCGTCTACCCGACCATGTAGCTATCATCATGGACGGAAACGGTCGCTGGGCCAAACAACAGGGCAAAGTCAGGTCCTTCGGGCATCAGAGCGCCATCGAGGCGGTCAGGGATACGGTAGAAGGAGCAGCAGAAATCGGCATTAAGGTATTGACACTTTACGCTTTCAGTACTGAAAACTGGAACCGACCCAGATTGGAGGTAGACGCCCTGATGCATTTGCTTGTCCATACGATTTCGAAGGAGATGCCAACGCTGATGAAAAACGACATCCGGCTGGCCAGCATCGGTGACATCGACTCACTTCCGTCGAGAGTTGCCAAAAACCTCAGAAAGGCCATCGATGCGACTTCATCCAACAAGAGGATGACATTGGTTCTTGCGCTCAGTTACAGCTCACGATGGGAAATCACCACCGCCATGAAGAGAATCGCGGTGGAAGTCAAAAAAGGATTGCTTGATCCTTCGCAGATTACCGAAGAGCTTGTCAGCAAGCACCTCGAAACAGCAGCATGGCCTGACCCCGAACTGTTGATCCGCACCAGTGGCGAGGCAAGAATCTCCAACTACCTGTTATGGCAAATCGCTTATGCCGAGTTGTATTTCACCAGCAAACTCTGGCCTGACTTCCGCCGGGAAGACCTCTTCGAAGCCATACTGGATTTCCAACAACGTGAACGCAGGTTTGGTAAAACCTCCGAACAACTCCGTTCCGAACATGCGTAATCACCTTCACCTTCTCCCTTTCCTGCTCTTGATCCTGCTTGCTTCGCCCGGGAAGTTGTTCGCCCAGGTTGGAACAATTGGAGAAGAGGAGATCAACATCGACTTTGGAAATCCCAAAGAATACGAGCTTGGCGGTGTCAAAGTCAGCGGAGTCAGGTTCCTGGACGAAGGGGTATTGATCACCCTTACAGGACTTAGCGTAGGGGACCGTTACCGCATTCCGGGTGAACGGATTTCCATGGCAGTCGAAAACCTTTGGAAACAAGGATTGCTGTCCGACATCAAAGTGGTGGCCACCCGCATAACCGGAGACCGTATTTTCCTTGAATTCCAGGTAGTCGAACGACCTCGCCTGTCGAAGTTTGCGTTCACCGGAATTTCCAAGAACGAAGCCGACAAGCTGCGCGAGAAGTTGCAACTCGTCAAAGGAAAGATCATCACCGAAAACCTGATTTACATGACCAGGAACCGGGTTCGCGAGCATTATATCGAGAAAGGCTTCCTGTTCGTTGAAATCGGAATCACAACGGAAAGGGACTCTTTGGCCGGACAAAACCAGGAATTGATGCGCATCTCGGTATCGAACAAACGCCGGGTGAAAATCAATGATGTTGTCATTCATGGAAACCAAGCCCTGAGTGAAGAGAAAATCCTTCGCAAAATGAAGGGCAGCAAAGAGAAGGCCTGGTATAAGATTTTCAGCTCCTCCAAGTACCAAGACGAGTCGCTGGAAAAAGACAAAGAGAAAATTGTCGAAACCTATGCCGGCATGGGTTACCGTGATGCACGAATTGCACGCGATAGCGTGTATCGTCACGACGACCAGACAGTGAACGTAGAGCTGTGGCTTGAGGAGGGCCCCAAGTACTATTTCCGGAACATAAGCTGGGTCGGCAACACGAAATACTCCTCTTCATTCCTGTCCCAAACACTGGGTATCCGCAAAGGTGAGGTATACAACCAGAAGAAGCTGGAGGAGGGGTTGTTCATCTCCCAGACCAGTCGCGATATCAGCTCGCTTTACATGGATGACGGGTACCTCTTTTTCCAGGTCACACCGGTCGAAGTGATGGTGGAAAACGACTCCATCGACATCGAAATGCGCATCTATGAGGGCAAGCAAGCCACGGTGAACCGCGTAACCGTGAAAGGGAATACAAAGACCAATGACAAAGTGGTGATGCGGGAAATCAGGACCCAGCCCGGTCAGCTTTTCAACCGTTCCGACATCATCCGAACACAACGTGAACTTTCACAACTCGGCTATTTCGACCAGGAGAAACTGAACGTCACACCCAAGCCCAACCCTGCGGACGGCACGGTTGACATCGAATATACCGTAGAAGAACGCCCCTCCGACCAGCTCGAACTTTCGGGTGGATGGGGAGGTGGTGCCGGTGTGGTGGGCACGTTGGGGATTTCATTCAATAATTTCTCCGCTAGGAACATCTTCAAAACCAAGACCTGGTCGCCGCTACCTACCGGCGACGGACAACGACTTTCGATCCGATTCCAATCGAACGGACGTTTCTTTCAGAGCTACAATGCCTCTTTCACTGAACCCTGGCTAGGAGGAAAAAAACCGAACTCACTCAGCTTCTCCGTTTTTCACTCGGTTCAAACGGACGGCCTGCCCAAAGGAAGTGAAGACCGTTCGGTGCTGATGATCAGCGGATCCTCCGTAGGACTGGGCAGGAGGTTGAAATGGCCGGACGATTATTTCCAGATTTATCACGAAATCACTTATCAGAACTACTTCCTCGACCAATGGTCCGGTACTTTCCTCTTTACAGATGGTATTTCGAACAACCTGAATTTCGAACAAACCATTTCCCGTAACTCGGTCGACGGACTGATATGGATACGTAGCGGATCACAGTTATCATTCACACTCCAACTCACCCCGCCGTTCAGTGCATTCAATTCCTCGATAGACTACAGCACCGCCGAACCGACTGTCAAATACAAATGGATTGAATACCACAAATGGAAATTCAGTGGTGCATGGTACAGAAGCCTGGGTAACAAGTTCGTTGTCTTCTCGCGGGCTCAGATGGCCATCCTCGGATATTACAATGAAGACATCGGCCCTTCGCCCTTCGAACGATTCTACCTGGGTGGGGATGGTCTTTCCGGATTCGCGCTTGACGGAAGGGAAATCATCGCCCTCCGGGGATACCGGAACAATACCGTCACCCCGCGTATTAAAGGCAGTCCCGTGGGCGGAACCGCTTACAACAAGTTCACCGCTGAACTTCGGTTCCCGGTGTCATTGAACCCCTCCGCTACCATCTACACCCTGGCATTCATTGAAGGCGGGAACAACTGGCTCGGCATGCGGTACTTCAACCCTTTCAACATCAAGCGTTCGGCCGGAATCGGTGTGCGCATTTTCCTACCGATGTTCGGATTGCTTGGTCTTGATTGGGGCTACGGATTCGACGAGGTGGAAAACCTGCCCGGCGTGAATGGTGGACAATTCCACTTTACCATCGGACAACAATTCTGATTCTGACCAAAATCGTCGTCCGGTATCCGATTTCATGAAGCAATGTTGAAAGACCCGGGTAAACATGTTTATCCCATGCAGCCCAAAACAACAACAAATTGGCATTAATTTGCTGGACTACAACGCAATCGAGAAGGTACTCTGACAAGATCACTTTGGCCACTTAAGCGGTATTCGCTACTTTTGGCACGATAATTTGATACAGGGAACATCTCTTTAAAATCTCCCACACCATGAAAAAGAACCTGAGAACCTCCCTCCTGCTCCTTGCCTCCCTTCTGATCTGCGGGGTGTCATCTGCTCAGAAATACGCATTCATCGATTCGCAGTACATCCTAGACAATATTTCAGAATACAAAGCGGCGCAGCAACAGTTGGACCAACTGAGCATCTCCTGGCAAAAGGAGATCGAATCCAAATACGCTGTCATTGACAAGCTTTACAAGGACTACCAGGCCGAGCAAATCCTCCTGACTGAAGACATGCGCCGTAAGCGTGAAATGGAAATCACCAACAAAGAGAAAGAAGTCAAAGAATACCAAAAACAGAAGTTCGGTTACGAGGGAGAATTGTTCAAGAAGAAACAAGAGCTTGTAAAACCCATTCAGGACAAGATCTACAATGCCGTGAAAAAACTGGCAACCGAACAGAGTTATGCCGTCATTTTCGACAAATCGGGAGATCTGGTGATGCTTTATACGAACCCGAAATACGACAAGAGTGACGACGTCCTCCAGGCGATGGGATATAAAGCCGGTAACAAAAATGAAGCCCCGGCAGCCGGTGGACCTACCAAAGACGCGGACAGTGGCTCCGGCGGAACAGACCAGCGTAAATAAACGAATTCCACCTCCCTAACAAAAGACCCTTCAACTGAATCATCCCTTCCTATGAAACGTATCCTGAATATCCTGTCGCTGATCATCCTCGCCGCCATGCCCTTAAAAGGCATTTCCCAACACACCCACAAGTTCGGACACGTAAACTCGACGCAGCTACTTAGCCTGATGCCGGAAACAAAAGCGGCCGACTCTTCCCTTCAAAAATTCGGTGTTTCGCTCGAGAACCAGTTAAAAACGATGACTGCCGAGTACCAGGGAAAAATCACCGACTTCAAGTCCAAAGAAGGTTCCATGGCAGACCCGATCCGTGAAGCCAAATTGAAAGAGATCAGCGATCTTGAAGATCGTATCCAAACTTTTCAGGAGTCGGCACAATCCTCCATGCAGAAAAAAAAGGAGGAGCTTTATACGCCGATCCTGAAGAAAGCCGAAGAAGCGATCAACGCAGTTGCCAAGGAAAATAAATACTCCTACATTTTTGATACCGGAGCCGGTGCATTGTTATTCGCACAAGAATCTGATGATGTATTGCCACTGGTAAAAACCAAGCTGGGACTCAAATAACCCAGAATCCACACGATAGAAGCCGGGACTCAATGATCCCGGCTTTTTTGTAGATGGCAAGTTACGGCACGATCTATCCCCCCTACTCGACAGCCTGTTCACAAGCACTTCAGGAATGAACTATCTTTGATTATGCCTCGACCACCATCCGCATCCAAAAGGCCGTTGGGCATTTTTGACTCCGGAATCGGAGGGTTGACCGTTGCCAATGCCATCCATGAGCGGATGCCAGGTGAATCCATCATCTATTTCGGAGACACTGCGCATCTACCCTACGGAGACAAATCGCCGGAATCAATCCGTCGGTGGAGCAAGGTGATCTCGGATTTCCTGATGGAGTTCGATTGCAAGGCCATCGTGATCGCCTGCAACAGCATCTCTGCAGTCGCTTTTGAAACCGTACGGAAGCACATCGGTAAACGTTCGATTGTAATCAATGTCATCGATCCGGTGGTTGACCATGTCTGTCACAACTCACAAACACGACATGTCGGCATCATTGGCACGAAAGCCACTATACGTTCGGATGTTTACGCCACCAAGCTTCAAAAGAAGAAAAAACGTCTGGAGGTTTCTTCTCTGGCCACCCCGCTGCTAGCCCCTATGATCGAAGAGGGGTTCTTCAA